>JBFJZW010000008.1:0-32121 GCA_041621875.1 Pseudomonas sp.
CATGGTCATCGAGGCGCTCGACGAGGTCGGCATCGACCCGGCGAGCCGCTTCCGCTACCCGCACGAATTCTCCGGCGGCCAGCGCCAGCGCATCGCGATCGCCCGCGCGATGATCATGAAGCCGAAGCTGGTGCTGCTCGACGAACCGACCTCGGCCCTCGATATCGCCCACCAGGTGGAAGTCCTGGCCCTGGTGCGCGACCTCAGCCGGCGCCTGGATCTGGGCGTGGTGGTGGTGCTGCACGACATCAATATGGCCAGCCGTTATTGCGACCGCCTGATCGCCCTGCACAGCGGCCGCCTGCTGACCCAGGGCACGCCGCAGGAACTGATGACCGACAGCACCCTGGAAGCCATCTACGGCATCCCCATGAATGTGCTGCAGCATGCCGGCCAACCCATCGCCGTGGTGAACTGATGCGCGCCTGGCTTGCGCTCTGCCTGCTGCTGATCTGCCTCGCGGCCCAGGCTGCGCCGCCGCAACGCATCGCGGTGATCGACTGGGGCATCGCCGAAACCCTGCTGGGCCTGGGCGTCGCCCCCATCGCCGTGGCGCAGACCGAAGGCTATCGACGCTGGGTCGGCACGCCCGCGTTGCCGGAAGATGTGGTCGACCTCGGTCTGCGAGTCGAGCCCAATCTGGAGCTGCTCAGCCAGCTCAAGCCCGACCTGATTCTGATCACCCCGCAATTCGCCGCCAGCCGCGCGCAGCTCGAACGCATCGCCCCGGTGCAGTCCCTGGCCATCTACAGCCGCGAAGCGGAAGGCTATGTCGGCGCGCAACGGGTTACCCGCGAGCTGGCCGCCCTGCTCGAGCGGGAGGCCGAAGGCGAAGCGCTGATCGAGCGGATCGACGCCAGGCTGCTGCAGGTACGCCAACGCCTGAGCCAGTACCCGTTGCCCGCTTTCTATATCGCCACCTTTCTCGACGCCCGGCATGTGCGCCTGTTCGGCAAGCAGAGCCTGTACCAGGGTGTGCTGGATCGCGTCGGCCTGCGCAACGCCTGGCAGGGTCCGACCAACTACTGGGGCTTTACCCAGGCGGGGATCGAGCGCCTGAGCGAACAACCGGCCGCCGCGCTGATCTATCTCGAACCCCTGCCGCCCGGCACCGCCCAAGGCCTGGCCGACAGCGCCCTGTGGCAGCGCCTGGCCATGGTGCGCGAACAGCGGGTCTATGGCCTGCCGCCGGTGTGGAGTTTCAACGGGTTGCTGGCGGCCGAACGCTTCGCCGGCCTGCTCGAGCAACGTCTGAGCGAGGAATATGGCCATGACTGAATCAGTGGCCCGCCTGCCGCTCGGCCCACGCCAGGGCTTCAATGCCAGCCCCTTCTGGCTGTGCGCCCTGCTCCTGCTCGGCGTAGCGGCGCTGGTCATCAACGATTTGACCCTGCGTCTGCCTGGCACCCTCTGGCTGCAGGCGCTCTGGCAACCGGACGAGGGCGATATCCGCCAACTGGTGGTGCATTACAGTTGGTTGCCGCGCCTGTGCATGGCCGCATTGTGTGGCGCGACCCTGGCCCTGGCCGGTACGGTGATGCAGCAGGTGCTGCGCAACCCCCTGGCCTCGCCCACCACCCTGGGCGTGGCCAGCGGCGCGCAACTGGCCCTGGTGGTCGCCACCCTGTGGGCCCCCGGCCTGCTGCTGATCGGCCGTGAGTGGGTGGCCATGGCCGGTGGCGCTGCCGCTGCGTTGCTGGTGTTCAGCCTGGCCTGGAAGCGCGGCCTGGCACCCTTGACCCTGATCCTCGCCGGCCTGGTGGTGAGCCTGTACCTGAGCGCGCTGAACACCAGCCTGATGCTGATCCAGCAGCAGGACATGAATGCGGTATTTATCTGGGGCTCGGGCTCACTCAGCCAGAACAGCTGGAACGGCGTGGACTTTCTCCTGCCGCGCCTGGGCCTCGGCCTGCTTCTGCTGCTGCCCTTGCTGCGCCCGCTGGGCCTGCTCGAACTCGACGACAATGGCGCGAAAAGCCTCGGCGTGCCGCTTCAGTTTCTGCGCTTTTCCAGCCTGACCCTGGCGGTGTTCCTCAGCGCCTGCGTGGTCAGCGTGGTCGGGGTGATCGGCTTTATCGGCCTGGCCGCGCCGGCTCTGGTAAGGCTGCTCGGCGCACGCACGCTGCGCGCCCGGCTGATCTGGGCACCGACCCTGGGGGCGCTGCTGCTGTGCGTCACCGACCTGGGCATCCAGTACCTGGCCGGTAGCCTGGCCGAGCTGATCCCCACCGGGGCCGCCACCGCCCTGCTCGGCGCGCCGCTGCTACTCTGGCTGCTGCCGCGGCTGCAACTGAGCGGCGGCCAGCCCCAGGGCGAAAGCGCCGCGGCAACCCTGCGTTATCCGCGCCCGACGCTGCGCCTGCTACAACTGGGCGGCGTGCTGATCGCCAGCCTGTTGCTGGCACTGGCCATCGGCAAGGGGCTCGAAGGCTGGCAATGGCAGCTCGGCGATCTGCAATTGCTCGACTGGCGCTTGCCGCGGGTGACGGCAGCCGCAGCGGCCGGTTTGATGCTGGCCATCGCCGGCACGCTGATCCAGCGCCTGACCGGCAACCCCATGGCCAGCCCGGAAGTGCTGGGCATCAGCGCCGGTGCCGCGCTCGGGTTGATCGCCGTGCTGTTTCTGCTGCCCTACTCCGGGCTGCCGGCGCAGCTCGCCCTCGGCGGCCTGGGCGCGCTGCTGACCTTGCTGTTGCTGCTGGGCATGAGCCGACGCAGTGGCTTCGCCGCGGAACGGGTGCTGCTGATCGGCATCGCCATCAGCGCGTTTTTCGATGCCTTACAGGTGATCATCCTCGCCGGCGGCGACCCGCGCGGGCAGAACCTGCTGAGCTGGCTGTCCGGCTCGACCTACTTTGTCACGGCGCAGACGGCCTTCGGCGTGCTGCTATGCGCCGCGCTGCTACTGTTGGCGACCCTGCCCTGCGCACGCTGGCTGGAACTGCTGCCCCTGGGCGACAGCAGCGCCAAGGCCCTGGGCGTGCATCTGGGCAAGAGTCGTTTCTATCTGCTGCTGCTCGCGGCGCTGCTGACCGCCGGCGCGACCCTGATCGTCGGCCCGCTGAGCTTTATCGGCCTGCTCGCCCCGCACCTGGCGCGCCTGCTCGGGCTGACCCGCGCCCTGCCGCAACTGCTGGGCGCGGCGCTGCTGGGGGCGAGCGTGATGGTGCTGGCCGACTGGCTGGGACGCAATCTGCTGTTCCCGATCCAGCTCCCCGCCGGCCTGCTCGCCTCGCTGGTGGGCGGTGCCTACTTTATGTTGTGCCTGCGTAAGCGTTGATAGGCCAAATGGGGGGACTCCCCGGATTACGCCAAGGCTTATCCGGGCTACGAGGCTGCAATGGGTAGGGTGCGCCGTGCGCACCACAAATTGGCGCTGGCCCTGGTGCGCACGGCGCACCCTACGAAGTGGAGGGCCTTGTCTCGGAGCGGGTGTGGCGTTCTCAGCCGCCGTCGCTCAATCCAGCGCGGCACCTTCTGCCGGCGGACAGTCGAGGTGGGGGCAGTTGTCGCACATGTCCATCGCCAGCTGATTGCGGATGCAGCAGGTGCGGCGTTGCCGCCAGGGCGTCTGGCCTTCGCCCTGTTCGATATAGCGCACCGGCTCGAACAGTGGGTTGCGCGAGCCGTCCGGGCGCAGTCGGGTTTCCAGCAGCGCATGGCCATGGGCCAGGGTCGCGGCGGGAAACGGCAGGCGGCCCAGGGTGCTCATAAACCATTCGACATAATTGCCGGCGTTGCTCCACAGCACCCGCGGCGCGACCTTGCGGTAGCGGTTGAGGGCGGCGATAAAGGGCGCGAGGTTGTCGTCCAGCAGGCCGGAAAAACGCTCGAAACCATCGCTCGGCGGATTGCTCCAGCGCTCGCCCTCGCCAGGCAGCTTGAAGGCTTCGGGCAGGCCATCGGCCCCCACCACCACCTCGATCCCATCGAAATCCAGCGGCAGCCGCCAGTTGAGTATCAGGCCCGCCGCCAACACGGGCGGTATCAGGCGCAGAAAGTAGTACTTCGACCAGAGCGACAGCAGCGCGCGGCGGTCGCCATCGGCATGCTCGGGGCCGAAACGCAGCAGCCATTCCTCCAGCCGCTGCGGCTCGACGAAGTCCCGCGCCGGCACAGCCGGGCGGGGATCGTCGCTCAGGGTCAGCACGTCGCGATAGTGGGCGAACTGGCCCTGAAACAGCGGAGCAATGGCTGGGATCAACTTCAGTCTCTCGTCATGCGCAGGCGCTGGCTGGGGTACGCGGTCGTCGGCCCTGCTCCAGTAGCGCGTCGACCACTTCCTGGGAGCGTACCGAAAGCACCGACAACAGGGTATCGCTCAGGCCATGGCTGGCCTCGCAGCAGCCTTGCAGGTAGATATTGGGGAGGAACCCGGCCTGGGTCGGCAAGCGGTAGCTGCGCTCCACCTCGCCGGCGGCCAGATGGTGGCTGAGGCCTTCAAGCAGGCGTTGATGACCGTCGCGGCGGTAACCGGTGGCGAGCACCACGCCATCGAACTCACGCACCTCGTTGAGCCCGTTGTGACTGTCGCTGAGGTTCAGACGAATACCTTCGGCGACGGCCTCGACCCCATGGATCTGCCGGTTGGCCAGCAGCCGCTGGGTGCTACGCCCGGTGATGGACTGCTGATACAAGCCTTGGTAAATGCGCTCGATCAGGTCCAGATTGACCACCGAATAGTTGGTGTGGGCATGGGCGCGGATCAGCTCCTGGCGCACGGCATGGGGTTGCTGGTAGATCAGGTCGGTGTACGAGGGATCGAAAATCTCGTTGACGAAGGGGCTGTCGTCCGCCGGGCGCAAGGCCTGGCTACGCATGATCAGGGAAACCTCGGCCTGCGGGAAGCGCCCGGTAAGGTCGCTGAAGATCTCCGCCGCGCTCTGTCCGGAGCCGATCACCGCCAGGCGCTGGGGCTGCTCACCCGCGCCACCCAGGGCCTCGATGCGCTCGCGATACTGCGAGGAATGGATCACCCGCGGCTCGTCGCGCAATGGCCGAAACGCCTCGGGTATCGACGGCAGGCCGCCGATACCGACCACCAGGTTACGGGTTACCCGCGCCCGGGTGCGGCCGTCGGCGTAACGCGAAATGACCCGCAGGCGCTGCACTTCGCCCTGCTCCTCGATGGCCTCGACGGCGATCACTTCCTCGCCGTAATGCACGCGCTCGGCGAAGTGACCGGCGGCCCAGCCCAGGTAGTCGTTGTACTCGACGCGCGAGGGATTGAAGCTGCCGATATTGATAAAGGGCTCCAGACGGCGCTTCTGGTGCAGGTAATTGATAAAGGTGAAGCGGCTGGCCGGGTTGCGCAGGGTCGCCAGGTCCTTGAGGAAGGATATCTGCATGCGGCTGTCTTCCAGCAGCATGCCGCCGTGCCATTCGAAGGCCGGCTTCTTTTCCAGAAAGCAGTAGCGCAGGCCGCCTTCGCGCACCCGTCGGTCCTCTTCCAGGGCTACGGCAATGGCCAGGTTGGCCGGGCCGAAACCCAGGCCGATTACGTCGTATTCCAGTGTTTCAATACTCATGTCTGGCACCGATTCTGTGGTCTGTGGCTGGTAATGGGACGCCGTGCGTCCCGCCTAACCTCATCAGTGGCCGCGTTATGCGCGGCTCGTGTTATTGCCGCACGCCTGAGCTCAGCAGAGCGGGCAGCGCGCAAAAAAAGTCTCCCGCTCCAGCACCATCAGCGCGGCGCGTTTGTGCGGAAAATCGAATTCCTTGTGCCTGGCGAAACCCAGCGCCTGCAAGTGCTGGATCATCCGCGCGTTGTCGGCGCGCGGCTCACAGACGATGCGCTGGGTGCGCGGCTCGTCGAGAAACAGGTAGTGCACCAGGGCAGCGAGCCAGGCGGCGACCTTGTGCGGGCCACGGTGGGCATCCTCGCCAACCAGCATATGGATGCCACGGTCGTAATCCTCGGCCGGGTAGAAAGGCGCGATGCGGTCCTCCTTGGCCCAGTAGGCTTCGTAATAGGCGAAGGGCTGCTCGTCGAAGGCAGCGACCAGGGTCAGCACCCGCGGATCAGCGGCCTGAGCTGCGAGGTAAGCGCGGTGTTGTTCCAGGTCGCCTTCTTCCTGCCAGAAGGCCGCCACCCGCGGGTGGTTCTGCCAGCGGTTGAAGCGTTGCAGATCGCCCTCGATATCCAGGCTGCGCAAGGTAATCGAGGCTCCGAGGCGGGCATCGAAGCGTCGATAGACTTCGCCGACCGGCTTCGGCGCGCGCCGCGGATGACGTCGCCCGCTCGGGTGCATCACCAGACTCTGCGGATAACCGGCGCTGGCCGGGGCGCGCAAAAAGCGCCCCGGCAGTTGCCAGAACATGCTGCGCTCGATCAGCCACAGACCTTCTGCATCGCCCTTAACCAACAAGCCGCGCGCCAGCAGCGCCGGGTCGACTTCGTCGAGCCTCAGCGCCACGGTCTGGCAGGCAACATCGCCGGCGAAGCAGGCGTACGCCAGCAGTTCGAGGGCTGCGGCCTGGGCCTGCAGGGGCAGCTCCACAGGTTGCAGCACCTGCCCTGTGCCGTACTGCAGGCGGCGGGCGCGCAGCAACGGCTGCTCGTCCAGGCGCAGGGCCAGGCAATCGCCATCGTCGGTGAGGTTCAGCCGCTGCCCATCGGGCAACGGCAGGCTGCGGGGCGGCTTACCAGGCATAGCTGGCACTGGCGATAACATTGCGACGGTTGCCGTACCAGCAGTAGTAGTCGCAGGCGCTGATGTATTCCTTGTCGGTCAGGTTGTTGGCATTGAGCTGAACCCGGAAGTTGTCCCAATCGTAACTGACCATGCCATCGAGAATGGTGTAGGACGGCACTTCCAGGGTTTCCGTGTTATCCCCATAGCTGGAGCTGGTATGCCGCGCCCCGGCACCGAAGGCCAGGCCATCGAGCGCACCGCCACGAACCCGGTAACGGGCCCAGATCGAGGCCATCTCGTCGGCGACGTTGGCCGGGGTCTTGCCTTTTTCCGCCGCGCGGGTGGTTTTGCTGGTCTCCGGGTCGAGCTTGGTATAGCTGGCCACCAGGCTCAGGCTCTCGCTGACATTGGCCTGGGCCTCCAGTTCGATGCCGCGGCTGCGCACTTCGCCCAGCTGGGTCTGAATCCCGCCCGGCAGGGTTTTGCGCACGTTTTCCTGGGTCAGCTCGAACAGCGCGACGTTAAAGGAGCCATCGAACCCTGGCGGCTGATACTTCAAGCCCAGCTCTTTCTGCTCGCCCTGCTCCGGCTCGAACGGCTTGCCGGTGCTGGTATTCAGATCGGTAACCGGCAGGAAGAATTCGGAATAGCTGGCATAGGGCGTCAGGCCGTTGTCGAAGATATAGGCAACACCCGTGCTCCAGGTGAAATCCTCGTCGCGGACATTGAAGCCGGTGCCGGTGCTGTCATTGTCGAAATCGGTGCGCGACTTGTCGTAGCGCCCACCCAGCAGGAAAACCCAACGGTCATCGAGCTTGAGCTGCTCCTGGAAGTAGAAGCCGATCTGATCGGCGCGGGTCTGTTTACGCTGCAATGCGCCGGGATCGATCGACTGACCGTAGGTCGGGGTGATGGTGCCGACGATGGGCAGGGTCACAGCACCGGCATGCTTGGGGTTGTAGATATCCAGCAGCGGCACGCTGGGGAAGCTGGCGTCGCGCGCCGGGCTGCGGTCGTCGATCTTCAGCTGCTGGTAGTCGACGCCGAGCAGCAGGCTGTTCTCCCAGCCATTGCCGATCCAGTTGCCGAGCAGGCGGTTGTCCACCGAAACGTTGTCCGCCTGGCCGTCGCGGTAGGTCAGGCCACGGGCGATCAGGCGCTGGCTCGGGTCGAGGCCGGGGAAGGAGTCGTTGACGTAGCCGAGGCTGTAGAGCTGACGCAGCTCCAGATCCATATGGCCGTAGCGCAGGTTCTGCTGGAAATCCCAGGCATCGCTGAGGCGATGGTTGAATTCGTAGCCCAGGGTGTACTGGGTGCGGTTGAACTTCTCGTAGCCGGGGTCGCCGACCGCGGTATCGGTATCGATCTTGCCGTTCGGGTTGGGGGCGATGGTGCCGCTGGCCGGGAGAAACTGCAGCTGCGGGTCCGAGTTGTCCTTCTGAAAACTGGCCAGCAGGGTCAGGGAGGTATCGGCATCGAAGTTCATGGTCAGCGACGGGGCCAGCAGCAGGCGTTCGGCGTCCACATCGTCGACCTGGGTGCCGGTGTCGCGGCTCAGCGCCACCACGCGATAGAGCAGGTCGCCCTGCTCGTCGAGCTTGCCGCCCACATCCAGGCTCAGCTGCTTGCGCTGGTAGCTGCCGTATTGAACGCCAATTTCATTCTTGTGCTCGGCGCTCGGGCGCTTGCTCTGCAGATTGATCAGGCCGCCCGGCGGGGTCTGACCGTAGAGCACCGAGGACGCGCCCTTGAGCACCTCGATACGTTCGAGCATAAAGGGGTCGATCTGCCAGCTGTAGAAGGCGCTGGAGTAGATGCGCGAGCCGTCCATAAACAGGCCGTTGTTGGCCTGCTTGAAGCCGCGAATGATAAACCAGTCCTGCTTGTTGTCCTCACCGAAGTAACCGGCCTGGACGCCCGGCACATAACGCAGGGCATCGCTGATGCTCTGCACGTTGCGGTCGTCCATCTGCTCCTGGGTGACCACCGAAACCGAGCGCGGGGTTTCGTTGAGCGGGGTATTGATCTTGGTCGCGCTGCGGCTGTTCTTCGCCACGTAGCCGGTGTCTTCGCCGACCGGGCTGTCCAGCTCGCCGGTGATGCGCATGCTCTCCAGTTCGACGGGCTTATCCGCCGCCTGCAACGGACTGCTCAGCAATGCCAGGGCATAGCCCATGGCCAGCGGCAGCTGCGCCTTGTTGAAGGGACACTTCGACAACCGGTACTTCGCTAAGCGCTGCATCAACCACTCCCCAGATAAAATACTAATCTTAATTATTCTCATTACCGAATCACTTCCACCACTAAGACGAATCTCGGCGCAGAAAATTTAGCGATTAGTCGATTTATTTTTCCCAAGCCCTCAGCCCAGCGCCGCCAGATGGCGGCTCACCTGCTCCAGGGTCTGCGGAGAACGCACGATGCCCAGGTGATCGGCGTCGATCAGGCTATGGCTGGCGGCGCGGCCGAGGGTCTGCTCCAGGCCCTGCTCCAGCAGCGCGGCGCGGCCTTCGGGGCGGCTCGCCCACCAGCAATGTGGGCGTACCTTGACCCTCGGCAATTGGTAGCCGGCGCACAGGCGGCGCATCTGCTGCTCGACAGCCCAGGCGAACAGCAGCTCCTGCAGGCTCTGGCTGGCCACGGCGTCGAGCCCCTGCCCCAGCAACCACTGCCTGCAGGCCTGTGGCCAATCCAACGGCGGCAGCGCTTCGAGCCGCGCCAGCAGATCGTCCAGCGCGCCGGCCGACAGCTCCGGCACCAGCAGGCGCAGATGCTCGCCGAGGCGTGCGCGGGCCTGGGGATGGCGGCTGTCGTCCTCGGGAATTTCCGTGCCGGGCACATAGCAATCCACCAGGCCGAGGAAGGCCACGGTCTGGCCGCGGGCCTCCAGACGCGCGGCCAGTTCCAGCGCCAGGCTGCCACCCAGGGACCAGCCCAGCAGGTGATAAGGCCCCTCGGGCTGCTGACGCAGCAAGGCGGCCAGGTAGGCGTCGGCCATCTCGGCCAGGCTGCCGTCGCGCCATTCGGGGTCGACAAAGCTGCGGCACTGCAAGCCGAATACCGCGCGCTGGCCCTCCAGCTTGGCCGTCAGCGGCTGGTAACCGGTCACCCGGCCGGTCACCGGGTGCGGACAGAACAAGGGCGCGGCCGGCGGGGTTTGCCGCGACAGTTGCAGCAGCGACGACGGGCCTTCTACGGCGGCCGTCCCGGCCAGATCAAGCAACGCCAGCAGCTCGGCGCGATAGGCCTCGGCCAGTGCCTGCACCGTGCTTTCGTGCAACTGGCTGGGGGCGTATTCCCAGGCCAGGCTGAGTTCGCCGTCGAACACCTGGCCATTGACCGTGAGCAAGCTGCCCAGGGGGTTGCCGGCCGCCTGTTGCGCGCCACCACCCGCCAGCGGACGGAACCAGCCGTTGGCCTCGCCGCCGGCATATTGGCCGAGGTAGTTGAAGGTCACCGGCACCTGCGGCAGGGCGGCCAAAGCGGCCTGCGCGGCCGGCTCGCCGAGCCAGCGCAGCGCGCCGTAGCCGACGCCGCCATTGGCGACTCGCTGCAACTGCGCCTGCACGCTGTGCAGCTGCTCGCGCAGGTCGCCGACATGGGGCAGGCGCAACGGGTACAGGCTGGTAAACCAGCCCAGGGTGCGGCTCGGGTCGAGTCCGGCGGCCAGCGGCTCGCGGCCATGGCCTTCCAGATTGACCCGCAGCGCGCTTTGCCCGCTCCAGGCACAGAGCGCGCGGGTCAGGGCGGTCAGCAGCAGGTCGTTGATGCGCACGCCCAAGGCGCTCGGCACCTGGGTCAGCAGGCGTTTGCTGCTGGCGCGATCCAGGCCAATGCGCACCTCGCGCTTTTCGCCAAAGGTCGCCGTGGTGGCCGGCAGATCCTGGGGCAGCGGCTGATCGTGGCCGGACAACCGCGTGCACCAGTCGTCCAGTTCGGCGGCGGCCTGCTCGCTACGCGCCCAAACCTGCAGATGCTCGGCCCAGTCCTTGTAGGAACAGCTCTTGGCCGGCAATGCCGGGGGCTGACCAGCGGCGAGGCGCTCGTAGGTACGCGGCAGATCCTCCAGCAGCACGCGCCAGGACACACCGTCCACGGCCAGGTGATGAATCACCAGCAACAGCCGATCCGCCTGACCGGCCTGGCGCAGATAGAGCGCACGCAGCAGGGGGCCGTCGGCCAGATTGAGGCTGTGCTGCACTTCGTTGCACAACATCTCGGCCTCAGCGTCGCAACCAACCTCACAGCTGAGCAGTAACGGCGTGGTCAAGGCATCGTGGGGGGCATACCACTGGCGGCCCTCGGCGAAGCGCAGGCGCAAGGCGTCGTGATGCAGCACCAGCGCCTGCAATGTCTGCTCCAGCAGCGCCGGGTCGAGTGGGCGCTGCACCTCGAGGTACAGCGACTGGTTCCAGTGCGCCGGCTCGGCCTGGCCCATGGCGAAGAAATGCGCCTGGATCGGCGTCAGCGGCAACTCGCCGCTGACCGGCCCCTGGGCCTGGGTCGATTCGGTCGCTGGCCGCGCAACGGCGGCCAGCTCGGCCAGGGTCTGTTGCTGAAACAGATCCCGTGGTGCCAGCGCCAGCCCCTGCTGGCGCGCCCGGCTGACCACCTGCAGCGCAACGATGGAATCGCCACCCAGCTCGAAGAAGTGATCGCCACGCCCTACCCGCTCGACGCCCAGCACCTGCTGCCAGATCGCCGCGAGAGTGCGTTCGTTGTCGCTGTGCGGTGCCTGATAATCCGCGCTCTGCCACTGTGGTTCCGGCAGTGCCGCGCGGTCCAGCTTGCGCGCCGGGGTCAACGGCAGGCTGGCCAGCTGCATCAGCTGCGCCGGCAGCATATAGTCCGGCAGCTGGGCGGCCAGTTGCTGTTTGATCGCGCTCAGGTTCAGCTCGCCGCGGCCAACGAGATAGCCGACCAGCTGCTTGCCGCTCGGCGTATCGCGGGCCACCACCGCCGCTTCGGAAACCTGTGGCAGGGCCAGCAGCTGGCTTTCGATTTCGCCCAGCTCGATACGGAAACCGCGGATCTTTACCTGATGGTCGACCCGACCCAAGTAGTCCAAAGCGCCGTCTTCACGCCAGCGCACCAGGTCGCCCGTGCGGTACATCCGCTCGCCGGGCTCACCGAAGGGATCGGGCAAAAAGCGTTCTGCGGTAAGATCCGGGCGCTGGTGATAACCACGGGCCAGGCCGACTTCGCCACCGATATACAGCTCGCCGGCGACGCCGATCGGCAGCAGATTAAGCTCGCTATCCAGCACATAGCATGTGCGCGGGCCGACCGGGGTGCCGATAGGGGCATAGGCCGCTTGAAGCTGGTCGCCAGCAAAGGCTTCCCAGATCAACGGCGTAACCACGGTTTCGGTGGGGCCATAGCCGTTAACAATACGAACCGGCTTTAGCACCCGCTGCATCCGCTCGTAGGTTTCCCGGGTAAAGGCTTCGCCGCCCAGGGTCCAGCTGCGTACGTTCAGCGTCAGGTTCTGGCTTTCGATCCAGTCCAGCAGCTGCACCGCATAACTGGGCGGGAAGATGGCGATGGTGACGCCTTCGTCCTGCAGCACCTGGCAGGTCTGCTCGGCGCTCCATAGTTGTTGATCGCGAATCACCAGACGGCTGCCAAAGGCCAGCGGTACGGTCCAGCGCTCCACCGCGCCGTCGAAGCTGATCGAGGCGAAATGCAGTTCCACATCGTCCGGGGTCATGCCATAGCGCTGACCGATAGTTTGCACATGCATAGTCAAACCGGCGTGGTTGACCGCCACGCCCTTGGGCTGGCCGGTGGAGCCGGAGGTGTAGATCAGATAGGCCAGATTAAGCGGGTGCACATCAACAACCGGCGCAGCGCTGCTGTAGGTAGACAGATCGAGCCGATCCAGACATAGGGTGTCCACCTCCGGCAAACGCCCGGCCAGATCGCTGCTGGTAATCAGCCATTGCAGGCCCGAGTCCTCGACCATATAGGCCAGGCGTTCGCGCGGGTAACCTGGGTCCAGCGGCACAAAGGCAGCGCCGGCTTTAAGAATGGCCAGCAGGCCGACGATCATCGAATTGCCGCGCTCCAGCGACAGGCCGACCCGCGCCTCCGGGCCGACGCCGCGCTCGCGCAATAGATGAGCCAGACGATTGGCCTGGGCCTCCAGCTCGGCATAGCTCAGGCGTTCGCCGCCATGCACCAGGGCGATGGCCTCGGGGCGCAGACGCGCCTGTTCGGCGATCAGCTCGGGCAGCAGACGCGATGGGTCATGGGCTTGCTGGCACTGGTTCCAGATGGTCAGGCGTTGCTGGTCCTCGTCGTCGAGCAGCGGCAGGCGCGCCAGGGGCAAGTCTGCGGCCTGACACAGCTGCTCAAGCAGGCCGATAAAGTGGCTGGCCATACGCGCCACCAGGGCAGCGTCCAGGCGTTCGCGGGCATGGGTAAAGACCAGGCGCAGCTCGCCATCGGCGTCTTCCTCGCTGTCCAGGGCCAGGTCGAAGATGGCGTGCGGCACATCCTGGGCCAGGGGCACCAAGCGCAGGCCGGGCAGTCGGGCCAGGGCACCGAGGTCGAGCTTTTGGTGGTTGAACAGCACCTGAAACAGCGGTGTCTGGCCGAGGCTGCGCTCGGGGGCCAGGGCCTCGACCAGCTGATCGAACGGCAGGTCCTGATGGTCCTGGGCTTCCAGGGCGCGCTGCCGTACCTGGGCAAGCAGTGCGCGAAACGACTGCTGCGGGCTTAGCTCGGCGCGCAGCACCTGGGTGTTGACGAAAAAGCCGATCAGCGGCGCGATCTCGCCACGCTGGCGGTTGGCCACCGGCACCCCGACACGGATATCGCGCTGCCCGCTATAACGCGCCAGCAACAGCTGAAAGGCCGCCAGCAACAGCTGAAACAGGGTCGCCCCTTCGCTCTGGGCCAGGCCGCGCAGCCGCGCCGACAGCCCAGCCGGCAGCGCTTGGCCAAGGCGCACTGCATGGCGCATCTGCCCGGCCGCCTGGCGATAGGGCAAGGCCAGCACCGGCTGCTCAAAGCCCAGGCGCTCGCGCCAGTAGTGCAACTGCCGCGCGCCCTCGCCCGCCTCCAGCCAGGCGCGCTGCCAGATGGCGAAATCGGCGTACTGCACCGGCAGCTCGGCCAGGCTCGCCGGCTGGCCCTGGCACAGCGCCGCATAGGCCTGGGCCAGCTCGGCGCTGAATACGCCGATCGACCAGCCATCGGAGACGATATGGTGGGTGACCAGCTGCAAGCGCCATTGCTGGTCGTCCAGGCGCAGCAACTGCACCCGCAGCAGCGGCCCGCGGGCCAGGTCGAAGGCGCGCGCAGCATGCTCGCGGGTTACCGCCTCAAGCTGCTGCGGCTCGCCACGCAGATCACGCTCCTCCAGGGCCAGGGCACCGGGCGGGTCGATCACCTGCCAGGGCTGACCGTCGCTTTCGACAAAGCGCGTACGCAGCGCCTCGTGCCGCGCCAGGATCAGTTCCAGGGCAGCGACCAGCGCCGCGCGGTCCAGCTCGCCCTCCAGGCTGAACGCGCCCACCATGTGATACGCGCTGCTGTCCGGCTCCAGCTGGCCGATCAGCCACATGCGCTGCTGGGCGAAGGACAGCGGCAGGCGCTCGCCCCGTGGTGCCGGCACCAGCGGCAGCAGCTCGAAGCGGATGCCCTTGGCCTGTAGCAGTTCGAGAAAGCGCCGTTGCTCGGCCGCGCCCAGGGCCAGAAAGCGCCGCGCCAGGGCGGCCTTGTCGATCAGGGGATTGCTCACAGCGACTCCAATTCATCCAGTAGTGCGGCCATTTCACGCAGCGCGGCGTCGTCCTGCCCGGCGCTTTGCGGGGCCTGTTGCTGCAGCGATTCCGCCAGGGCGGCGAGGTTGTCCAGCTCGAAGAAGGCCCGCAGCGGCACTTCCAGGCCGAGCTGCTGACGGATCTGCGCCACCGCCTGGGTGGCCAGCAACGAGTGCCCACCCAGCTCGAAGAAGTTGTCGTCGAGGCCGACCCGGGGCACTTCCAGCAGGGTTTGCCAGATAGTCGCCAGCGCCACTTGCAGCTCGCCGAGCGGTGCCCGGTACTCGCGCACCTGCCACTGCGGCTCGGGTAGCGCGCGGCGCTCCAGCTTGCCGTTGGGCGACAGCGGCATATGCGCCAGGCGCACCAGGGCGGCCGGCACCATATGCTCGGGCAGCTGGGCTTTCAGTGCGGCCTTGAGCTCGGCCAGCCAGGTGGCTTCATCGGCCTCGGCCGGCACCGCGCCCGCCACCAGATAGGCCACCAGCTGCTTGCCGAGCTGGGTATCGCGCGCCACCACCACCGCCTCGGCGACGCCTGGATGGGCCAGCAGCAGCGCCTCGATTTCACCCAGTTCGACGCGGAAACCACGGATCTTCACCTGATGGTCGATACGCCCCAGATAGTCGATGGCACCGTCCTCGCGCCAGCGCACCAGGTCGCCGCTGCGGTACATGCGCGCCCCCGGCGGGCCGAAGGGATCGGGCACGAAACGTTCGGCGGTCAGCTCGGGGCGGCCGTGATAACCGCGGGCCAGGCCGATACCGGCCAGGTACAGCTCACCCGGCACGCCGAGCGGCACCCGGTTCAGTTGCGGGTCGAGTACATGCAGACGCAGGTTGGCAATGGGCCGACCGATGGGCACCGCGTGGCGACCTTCGTCGACGCAGGTCCAGTGGCTGACATCGATGGCCGCCTCGGTCGGCCCATACAGGTTGTACAGGCGCACCTGGGGCAGACGCTGGAACACCCGCGCCTGCAACTCGGCCGGCAGCGCCTCGCCACTGCAGACGATCTGCCGCAGGCTGCTGCACGCCTCGATCTGCGGGTGTCCGACAAAGGCCTGCAGCATCGAGGGGACGAAATGCAGGGTGGTCACCCTATGGCGCTGCATCAGTTCGAGCAGGCGTTGCGGGTCACGGTGGTCGCCCGGTGCGGCGACAGCCAGGCGCGCGCCTGTCATCAGCGGCCAGAAGAACTCCCACACCGAAACGTCGAAACTGAACGGGGTTTTCTGCAACACCGTATCGCCGCCATCCAGCCGGTAGGCCTCCTGCATCCACAGCAGGCGGTTGGCCAGGGCCGCGTGACTGTTGCCCGCGCCCTTGGGTTTGCCGGTGGAGCCGGAGGTGTAGATCACATAGGCCAGGTCGTCGGGGTGCAGCTCCAGCTTGGGGGCCTGAGCCGATTCGCCGCTGCAATCCTCGCGATCCAGGCACAGGGTGCGCACCTGCGCCGGCAGCGGCAGCTCGGCCAGCAACAGGCTGTGGCTGAGCAGCAGCTCGACGCCGGCATCCTCCAGCAGATAGGCCAGACGCTCGACCGGGTACTCGGGGTCCAGCGGCACATAGGCGGCACCGGCGCGAACAATGGCATGCAGACCGACTACTAGTTCGACCGAGCGCTCCAGGCTGATGCCGACCAGGCTGCCCTTGGCCACCCCGCGCCGCCGCAGGCGGTTGGCCAGGCGGTTGATTCGCGCCTCCAACTCGGCATAACTCAGGCTCTGTTCCGCCATCAGCAGTGCGGTGGCGTCCGGGGTGCGCGCCGCCTGCTGGCTGATCAGCTCGGTGACCGGCACGAAGGCACCGTAATCGCGCTCGCTATGGTTCCAGGCGGCGATGCGCGCCTCCTCTTCCTGCTCCAGCAGCGGCAGCAGGCCGATGGCCTGATCCGGCGCGGCGCACAGACCTTCGAGCAGACGCTGGAAGTGCCGCGCCATGCGCGCAATGCTGCGCGGTTCGAACAGCTCGCAGGCGTAGCTGATAAAGCCGCCAAGGCTGCCGTCGACGCCCTCCTCGGTATCCAGCGCCAGATCGAACTGGGCACCGGCCGCGCCCGGATCGAAAGGCTCGACGCGCAGCCCCGGCCAGTTGCCGAGAGCGCTGAAGTCGAGCTGCTGATGGTTGAAAGACACCTGGAACAGCGGGTGATGGCTAAGGCTGCGCTGCGGCTGCAAGGCCTCGACCAGTTGCTCGAACGGCAGCTCCTGATGGCTGAGGGCATCGCGGCTGGCCTGCTGCAATTCGCCGAGTAACTGGCGGAACGGCTTGTTACCAGCCGGCGCGCCGCGCAGCACCAGGGTGTTGACGAAGCAACCGAGCACGCCTTCGGTTTCCAGCAGGCTGCGCCCGGCTACAGGTACGCCGACGCGGATATCGTCCTGGCCGCTGTAGCGGTGCAGCAGGCTTTGCCAGGCCGCCAGCAACAGGGCGAACAGCGTGGCATTTTCCCGCTGGGCCAGGGCGCGTAGCTGGCGGGTCAGGCCTTCTGGCAGGTTGAAGCGCAGGCGCGCGCCACGCAGTCCGGTGCGCGCTGGACGTGGGTGATCGGTGGGCAATTCGAGCAAGGGCTGGTGTTCGCCCAGGGCCTCGCGCCAGTACGCCAACTGCCGCTCGCGCTCGCCGCTGGCCAGCCACTGGCGTTGCCAATGGGCGTAGTCGGCGTATTGCACAGGCAGGGGCGCGAACGCCGGTTGCGCGCCTTCGGCAAAGGCCGCGTAGGCCGCGCTGAACTCGGCGATAAAGCGCTGCATCGACCAGCCATCGGAGACGATATGGTGCTGCACCAGCAGCAGCCGGTGTTCCTGATCGCCGAGGCGCAGCAGGGCCACGCGCAGCAGCGCATCGCGGGCCAGATCGAAGGGCTGGGCCAGCAGTTGCTGGCTGATGGACTTGGCCGCCGCCTCGCGCTGGTGGGCGGGCAGTTCGCGCAGATCGTGTTGCGCGATCGCCTGGGTCTGCGCCGGCAAAATGCGCTGCAGCGCCTCGCCCTGCAACTCGACAAAACGGGTGCGCAGGGCTTCGTGACGGGCCACCAGCGCATCGAAACTGGCTTGCAGCGCGCCGCGGTCGAGACGGCCGTACAGCGCCAGCCCGGCCGGCATATGGTAGGCGGTGTTGTCCGGTTGCAGGCGATTGAGGAACCACAAGCGACGCTGGGCGTAGGACAGCGGCAGATCCGCGCCCCGCGGCAACGCGCGGATGCTCGGCAGCTGCGGATTTGGCTGGCCAAGCTGAGCGGCGCAGGCCGCCAGCAGCGGCGCTTCGAACAGCGCCTTGAGCGGCAACGCCAGGCCGTGCTCGGCACGCAGGCGCGAGACCACCTGGGTGGCCAGCAGCGAGTGACCGCCCAGTTCGAAGAAGTGATCGCTACGCCCGATCCGCTCCACGCCCAGTACCTGCTGCCAGATGGCGGCGAGCAGGCGTTCGTTGTCGTTTTGCGGTGCCTGGTAATCCGCGCTTTGCCACTGCGGCTCCGGCAATGCGGCACGGTCGAGCTTGCGCGCCGGAGTCAGCGGCAGGATGTCCAGCTGCATCAGTTGCGCTGGCAGCATATAGTCCGGCAGCCGGGCGGCCAGTTGCTGTTTGACCTGAGCGATATCCAGCTCGCCGCGGCCGACGATATAGCCGACCAGCTGCTTGCCGCTCGGCGTATCGCGGGCTACCACCGCCGCCTCGGCAACCTGCGGCAGGGCCAGCAGCTGGCTTTCGATTTCGCCCAGTTCGATGCGGAAGCCGCGGATCTTCACCTGATGGTCGACCCGGCCGAGGTAGTCCAGGGCACCGTCCTCGCGCCAGCGCACCAGATCGCCGCTGCGGTACATCCGCTCGCCGGGCGCGCCAAAGGGATCGGGCAGAAAGCGCTCGGCAGTCAGGTCCGGCCGCTGGTGATAACCACGGGCCAGGCCGACTTCGCCACCGATATACAGCTCGCCGGCGACGCCAATCGGCAGCAGATTAAGTTCGTTATCCAGCACATAGCAGCGCCGCGGGCCGACCGGGGTGCCGATGGGTGCGTAGGCCGCCTCCAGTTGGTCGCCGGCAAAGGCTTCCCAGATCAGCGGGGTAACCACGGTTTCGGTTGGGCCATAGCCGTTGACGATGCGCTTGGGCTTCAGCACCCGCTGCATCCGCTCGTAGGTCTCGCGGGTAAAGGCCTCGCCGCCCAGGGTCCAGCTGCGTACGTTCAGCGTCAGGTTCTGGCTTTCGATCCAGTCCAGCAGTTGCAGCGCATAACTGGGCGGGAAGATGGCGATGGTGACGCCTTCATCCTGCAGCACCTGGCAGGTCTGCTCGGCGCTCCATAGTTGCTGATCGCGAATCACCAGGCGGCTGCCAAAGGCCAGCGGTACGGTCCAGCGCTCCACCGCGCCGTCGAAGCTGATCGAGGCGAAATGCAGTTCCACATCCTCGGGCGTCATGCCATAGCGCTGGCCGATGGTCTGCACATGCATGCTTAGCCCGGCGTGATTCACCGCCACGCCCTTGGGCTGGCCGGTGGAGCCGGAGGTGTAGATCAGATAGGCGAGATTTAGCGGATGCAGCACGACAGCGGGCGTCGTGGAGGGATAAGCCGATAGATCGAGCCGATCCAGGCAAAGCGTGTCCACGGCCGGCAAACGCCCAGCCAGATCGCTGCTGGTAATCAGCCATTGCAGGCCGGAGTCCTCGACCATAAAGGCCAAGCGTTCGCGCGGGTAACCAGGGTCCAGCGGCACAAAGGCACCGCCGGCTTTAAGGATCGCCAGCAGGCCGACGATCATTCCATTACCACGTTCCAGCGACAGGCCAACCCGCGCTTCCGGGCCGACGCCGCGCTCGATCAGCAGATGGGCCAGGCGGTTGGCCTGGGCTTCCAGCTCGGCATAACTCAGGCGTTCGCCGCCATGCACCAGGGCGATGGCGTCGGGGCGCAGACGCGCCTGCTCGGCAATCAGTTCGGGTAGCAGGCGCGATGGATCATGGGCTTGCCGGCACTGATTCCACAGGGCCAGGCGCTGTTGCTCGGCGTTATCCAGCAATTCCAGTGCAGCCAGCGGCCGTGACACGTCGCCCAGCAACTGCTCCAGAGCCTGACGCAGCAACGCCTCGATCTGAGCAATCGCCGCCCCGTCGAAGCGCGCGCTGTCGTAGGCCAGCAGCAGATTCAGCGCATCACCCGGCAATACCGCCAGGGCCAAGGGGTAATGGGTAAATTCATGGCTCTGCGGCGTACCCAGGCGCAGATCGCCGCGCTCGGCGCGACTAAGGGAGTCGCCCAATGGATAGTTCTCGAATACCAGCAGGTTGTCGAACAGCGCCTCGCCGCCGAATTCGGCCCAGCGCTGCAGGTCGTACAGCGGCGTGTGCTCGTGTTCGCGCAGGATCAGGTTGTGTTGCTGCAAGGCTGCCAGCCAGGTGCCGAGCGCCTGCTCCGGCGGCAGCTCGACCACCACCGGCAGGGTGTTGATAAACAGGCCGACGATCTGCTCGGCACCCGGCAGATCCGCCGGCCGCCCCGCCACCGTCGTGCCGAAGCACAGCGCGCGCTTGCCGGTCAGGCGGCTTAGCAGCAGCGCCCAGGCCCCCTGGATCAGGCTGTTGAGGGTCAGGCCCTGACGCTGGGCGAAGCTGCGCAGGCGCTGCTGCAGCTCACTGCTGAGCGCCAGCGGATGGCGCACATGGCCACTGCCAGGGCTGCGACACGGCAGGCTGCCGGCGACCCGAGTCGGCGCGTCGAGGCGCTGCAACTGCGGCCGCCAGAAGGCTTCGCTGGCCGCCCCATCCTGCTGCGCCAGCCAGGCGATATGCTCGCGGAACTGGCCGCGCGGCGGGGCCAGGCTGTCGCCGTGGTACAGCGCCAGCACTTCACCGAGTAGCAAGCCGGTGCTCCAGCCGTCGAGCAACAGATGGTGCAGGGTCCAGACCAGTACAAACTGCTGCTCGTCACGCTGCACCAACAGCAGACGCAACAGCGGTGCCTCGCTCAGCGCGAAACCGCGGTTGCGCTCAGCCAGACAGAGGGCGTCGAGACGCGTCTGGAAATCTTCTTCTGCAAGCGGTTGCGGCTCACGCCAGTCGAGCTGCTGCCAGGGCAAGGCGACCTGGGTCTGCACCGCCTGCAACGGCGGCTCGCCCGTGACGATGCGCACACGCAGCATGGCGTGGCGTTGCAGCACCTGCTGCCAGGCCTGACGCAAGCGCGCGGGTGCCAGGCCGCTGAGCGGCAGCACCAGTTGGTTGACGTAGCTGCTGGCGGAGTCGCCCAGTTGGCTATGGAACAGCAACCCCTGCTGCAGCGCCGACAGCGGGTAGATATCCTCGACACCCGGCAAGGCGTCGAGAGTCGTTTGATCGAGGCCGGTCAGGGCGACATCGCTGGGCGTCAGGCAACGGGCCGCAGTCAGACAATGGCCGCGAATCGCCTGCAGCTCGGCTTCCAGCTGCTGCAGCAGGCCTTCGAGGGTGGCGCGCTGCCAATGCCCGGGACAGAAATCCAGATACAGCTGCAAGCCGCCGCCGCGCTGCTCGGCATTGATCACCAGGGGCGCATCCAGGGGTGCATCGGCCTCGCGCCAGAGGCCGGCGTCGAGCACCTGCAACGCGCCGGCTCCGTCGAACTGCCCGAGGTAGTTGAACAGCAGTTGCGGCGTCAGCCCGGCCAGCGCGCCCTGCTGTTGCAGCAGGCCATAGGCCAGGCCGCCATCGGCCACCGCGCGCAGCTGCTCCTTGATCCCCTTAAGGCTGCCCGGCAGATCGGCGGCAGGCCGCAGGCTCAGCGGATAGAGGCTGGTAAACCAGCCGACCGTACGACTCAGATCGATGTCCTCGAACAGCGGCGCACGGCCATGGTTTTCCAGGTGCAGGCTGAGTGCCGGCTGTTCGCTCCAGGCGCAGAGCACCCGCGCCAGGGCGGTCAGCAACACCTCATCGGCGCGCAGGCGATAAGCCTGCTGCGCGCCCTGCAACAGTTCGCGGGTCGCCTCGACCGCCAGCCTGAGGCTCAGGCGTTGCCGCTGACCTTCACGGCCCGGAGCCGCCGTCATCGTCGGCAAGGGATAAACCGCCTGCTCCTGGGCCAACCAGAACCCGCGCTGGCTCTGCACCGCATCGCTCTCACTGAAGGCCTGCAAGCGCTCGCCCCAGGCCTTGAAGGCGCTGGTTTTTTCCGCCAGCTGCACCGCCTGACCGGCCTGCAGCTGCGCATAGGCGCGCGGCAGATCCTCCAGCAGCACGCGCCAGGACACACCGTCCACGGCCAGGTGGTGGATAGTCAGCAGCAGGCGATCAAGCTGGCCGGCCTGACGCAGATAGAGCGCACGCAGCAGCGGGCCCTGCTGCAGATCGAGACTGCCCTGGGCCTCGCGGCAACGCGCCTCGGCGTCGGCCTCGTCGCGGGCCTGGTACTCCTGCAACAGCAGTTGCGCACTGGCCTCGGCCGGCGTGGCATGCCACTGCTGCCAGCCGTTATCAGAGTGCGAGTAGCGCAGACGCAAGGCATCGTGATGCCGCACCAGCGCCTGCAATGCCTGCTCCAGCAATGCGGGATCGAAGGGCTCGCCCAGCTCGAATAGCAGGTACTGGTTGCAGGCGGCCAGGCCTTCGCGCTCAAGCAAGCGTGCCTGGATCGGCAGCAAGGGCGCGGGGCCGCTGACAGGCGTTTGCTCGGCGCGCGGCGCGGCCACCTCACGGGCCACCGCGGCCAGCTCGGCCAGGGTCTGCTGCTGAAACACATCCTTGGGCGTCAGGCCCAGGCCCTGCTGGCGCGCCCGGCTGACCACCTGCAGCGCCACGATGGAATCGCCACCCAGCTCGAAGAAGTGATCGCCACGCCCTACCCGCTCGACGCCCAGCACCTGCTGCCAGATCGCCGCGAGGATTTGTTCGTTGTCAGTTTGCGCTGCCTGGTAGTCCGCGCCCTGCCATTGCGGTTCCGGCAGTGCCGCGCGATCCAGCTTGCGCGCGGGGGTCAGCGGCAGGCTGGCCAGCTGCATCAGCTGCGCCGGCAGCATATAGTCCGGCAGCTGGGCGGCCAGCCGTTGTTTGATTTCACTCAGATCTAGCTCGCCGCGGCCAACGAGATAGCCGACCAGCTGCTTGCCGCTCGGTGTATCGCGCGCCACCACCGCTGCTTCGGCGACTTGCGGCAGGGCCAGCAGCTGGCTTTCGATCTCGCCCAGCTCGATGCGGAAACCGCGGATCTTGACCTGATGGTCGACCCGGCCCAGATAATCCAGGGCACCGTCTTCACGCCAGCGCACCAGGTCGCCAGTGCGGTACATCCGCTCGCCCGGCTCGCCAAAGGGGTCGGGCAAAAAGCGCTCGGCAGTCAGATCCGGGCGCTGGTAATAACCGCGGGCCAGGCCGACTTCGCCACCTATATACAGCTCGCCTGCCACGCCGATGGGCAGCAGGTTGAGTTCGTTATCCAGTACGTAACATTTGCGCGGGCCGACCGGGGTGCCGATAGGGGCGTAGGCCGCCTCCAGCTGGTCGCCGGCAAAAGCTTCCCAGATCAGCGGGGTAACCACGGTTTCGGTGGGGCCATAGCCGTTGACGATGCGTGTGGGTTTCAACACCCGCTGCATCCGCTCGTAGGTTTCCCGGGTAAAGGCTTCGCCACCCAGGGTCCAGCTGCGTACGTTTAGCCTCAGGTTCTGGCTTTCGATCCAGTCCAGCAACTGCAGCGCATAGCTCGGCGGGAAGATGGCGATGGTCACGCCTTCGTCCTGCAGCACCTGGCAGGTCTGCTCGGCGCTCCACAGTTGCTGATCGCGGATTACCAGGCGGCTGCCAAAGGCCAGCGGCACTGTCCAGCGCTCCACCGCGCCGTCAAAGCTGATGGAGGCGAAATGCAGCTCCACATCGTCCGGGGTCATGCCGTAGCGCTGGCCGATGGTTTGTACGTGCATGCTTAGCCCGGCGTGATTGACCGCCACACCCTTGGGCTGGCCGGTGGAGCCTGAGGTGTAGATCAGATAGGCGAGATTTAGCGGGTGCAGCGCGACAGCAGGCGCTTCGCTGCTGTAGGCGGACAGCTCGAGTCGATCCAGGCACAGCGTGTCCACGGCCGGCAAACGCCCAGCCAGATCGCTGCTAGTAATCAGCCATTGCAGGCCGGAGTCCTCGACCATAAAGGCCAGACGTTCGCGCGGGTAGCCGGGGTCCAGCGGCACGAAGGCACCGCCGGCCTTGAGAATCGCCAGCAGGCCGACGATCATCGAATTGCCGCGCTGCAGCGACAGGCCGACCCGCGCCTCCGGGCCGACGCCGCGCTCGCGCAGCAGATGGGCCAGGCGGTTGGCCTGGGCTTCCAGCTCGGCATAACTCAGGCGCTCGCCACCATGCACCAGGGCGATAGCCTCGGGGCGCAGACGCGCCTGTTCGGCGATCAGCTCGGGCAGCAGACGCGATGGATCATGGGCCTGCTTGCATTGGTTCCACAGGGTCAGGCGTTGCTGTTCGGCATCGCTGTGCAAACGCAACTGCGCCAGGCTGCTGTCGGGCTGAGCCGCGAATTCCTCAAGCAGCAGGGTAAAACCGGTGATCAGCCGCTCGATGCTGGCCGCATCGAACAGGTCGGCGGCGTAGGCGAAGTTGATCTGCACCTGCTCGCCTTCGCCCTGCTGCGCATCCAGGGCCAGGTCGAACGGAATACGACTGGCGGGAAACTCATCCAGGCGCGCCTCGATGCCCGGCAGCCAGTTGGCCAGTAGCGGGATCTGTCGGCGGTAGTTGAACGCCAGCTGAAACAGCGGCTGCTGGCCCAGGCTGCGCGCCGGTGCCAGCGCTTCCACCAACTGCTCGAACGGCATCTGCTGGTGATTCAAGCCTTGCCGCAGGCATTGCCGCGTGCGGCCGATCCAGTCGCGCACGCTCAGCCCCGGCAACGGCTGCCCGGCCAGCACCAGGGTGTTGACGAAGAAGCCTACAAGACGCTCATGGCCGTGGGCGCGGCCCGCCACCGGCACGCCGATACGCACTTCGCGCTGGCCCGACAGCCGCGCCAGCTGCAGCTGCAGCGCCGCCAGCAGCACGCTGAACAGGGTCGCGCCGCAGGCTTTGGCCAGGCCGCGCAAACGCCCGACCAGCTGCGGCTCCAGCTGCAGCAGGCGATAGGCGGCGCGGCGGTCGGCCTGGGCCGGGCGGCTAAAGTCGGCCGGCAGCAGCAGCGCCGGCTGTTCCTCGCCCAGCTGCGCGCGCCAGTAATCCAGCTGCTGGCGGCCTTGGGCGCTGGTCAGCCACTGGCGTTGTCCCTCGGCGTAGTCGCAGTACTCCTGAGGCAGGGGTCTCAGCGTGGGCGCGCGGCGCTGCTGATGGGCCCGGTAGAATTCGGCCATGTCCTCGAACAGCACCCGCACCGACCAGGCGTCGGAGACGATATGGTGCATGCTCAGCACCAACGCATGGCGCTCGTCCTCCAGGCGATAGAGCGCACCGCGGATCTGCGGCCCACGGCCGAGGTCGAAATGCCGTTCGACGAAGGCTCGCCCCTGTTCTTCGACCCCGGCCTGGCGCAGCTCCGCGACCAGCCCGCCGAGATCGACCTGCTCCAGCGCCATCGGGCACACCGGCAGCACCGCCTGCCGGGCCACGCCGTCCTGCTCGGCGAACACCAGACGCAGCGCGGCATGCCGGGCCAGCAGCTGATCCAGGCCGTAACGCAGCGCGGCGAGATCCAGCGCACCCTCGAGCCAGAGCACGCCGCCCAGGTTGTAGGCGCTGCTGGCGGATTCCAGGCGATTGAAGAACCACAGGCGCTGCTGCGCCGAGGACAACGGCACCCAGGCCAGGTCGGTGAGCGGCTGAGAAAGGCAATCGGCGGTCATGGACAACACCTCTAGGCACCCTGGGGCGCGTAAGCGGCCTCGGCACGCAACAGGCACCAGGCGTGAAATTCGATCGGGTTAAGCAGTTCGGCGTGCAGGCAGAAAGAAGGCTGGACGACCCGCGCAGGAGCCAGGTCGAGCAGCGGCATCAGGCCGGCGTCGCCTCGCGCAGACTCAGCGGGCGCATATCCGTCCAGACCTCGGCGATATGCGCCAGGCAGGTCTGCCGGTCGCCGTGCACGCCGACGTCCTGCCAACCGGCGGGCAGCGGCTTGTAGTCCGGCCAGATGGCGTATTGCTGCTCGGCGTTGATCACGACCAGAAAGCGGGTCTCGGGGCTGTCGAAGCTCATGGCGGGTCCTCGGTGCGAGCCGGGCTGTGCCGGCGATATGGATACAGACGAACTCAGTTGCGAATAATTTTTATTTACACACGAATTTTGCACGTGCCGAGGCACGCTCCAACGGCGTTTCTGCTCATCGCCACGGCATGGTGGCACCGAGGCACGAAGCCCAACAAAATGAGGCAGGGTGCGCAGGGCCGCCTAGGCCGTGCGCACCAGGCAGCGGTATTGGTGCGCGCAGCGCACCCTACGAGATGTCCGGCACCTCCACGCGCCGCGCCGGCCCGCCGATTTCATGCAGGGCGTCGGCGCTGGCGCGCTGGCGCTGCTCACCGGTCAACTCGAACAACTGGCCGCCATCCATTTTCAGCAGGCGGTCGGCCTGGTCGAAATAGTGGTCGTCGTGGGTGATCGCCAGCACCGTTTTGCCGGCGGCCTTCAGCTGCGGCAGCAACTCGCGGTAGAACAGCCGGCGGAACAGCGGGTCCTGGTCCGCCGCCCATTCGTCGAGCACCAGGATGTCGCGCCCTTCCAGCATTGCCAGCAGCAGTGCCAGGCGCTTGCGCTGGCCCTGGGAGAAGCGCGTATCGAGCAAGCGCCCCGCACCGAGGCGCGCCTTGTGCGCCATATGCAGACGCTCGAGCCAGCCCTTGACCAGGCCATCGCTGACTTCGCTGCCCGCCGGGCCGAGCAGCCGGGCGAACAGATGGAAATCGGTGAACACGCTGGCGAACAACTGACGGTAGGCCGGCCATTGGTCGTCGCTCAGGGCACGGCCGTCCAGGCGAATGGTGCCGGAGTCAGGGCGATGCAGACCGGTGAGCAGACGCGCCAGGGTCGATTTGCCGCTGCCGTTGCCGCCCACCAGAAACACCAGTTCGCCGCGTTTGAGGGTCAGATCGATGGGCCCGACATCGAAGCCGAGCTCGCCCGCCTCGCCCTCGCCGGGGTAGCGATAGCTGACGCCATCAAGCTGCAGCGCCTGCCAGTCGGCCGGCTGCTCGACATAGTCGAAGCCCTCACGCTGCTCGGCCAGCTCCAGCGCCTCCAGCTTGCCCAGCGCCACCCGCGCGGCCAGCAGACTGGGAATCGCCGACACGCTGGCGACCATGGGTGCGCGCAGAAACAGCACGGTCAGGGCAAAGGTCGCCGCCACCGGCGCGGCCGCCCAGCCCAGGCCATTGGCGCAGAAGAACACCAGGCCGATGGTGCCCAGCACCATGCAGTTGGCCCAGTTGCCGGCCAGGCCATTGAAGATGTCGGCGCGGGTGACGTTGTCGCGGTAGCTGCGCGCGTTGCTGTCGAACTCTTCACTGAACAGCAGGCGCGCGCGGTCGCGGTTCAGCGCCAGCTCCTTGCGCCCGTCGATCACCGCCTGGTAGTCCTGATAGAGGCGATCCTCGGCCTCGCGCAGCAAGCGGATATGGTGGTTGACCCGGCCGACGAACAGCCAGCCGACGCTCAGGGTAAAGCCCAGCCAGGCCAGGGTGACGCCGAACAGCGAGGGCGACAGCCAGGCCAGGTAGGCGAAGGCAGCCAGACTGAGGATCAGCCCGTAGACCAGCTCGGGCAGGTAGACGAAAGCGATGGTGATATTGCGGATATCGCTCGACAGGCTGGCGAGAATGCGCGCCCCGCCGATCTGCTCCAGGCGCTCGATATCGGTGTCCAGTACCCGCTTGACCAGGTTGCGGCGCATCCGATAGACGAAGCGATGGCCCAGGGTGTGCAGCGCCATCTGCGCCGCCGAGGCGCAGGCCAGCAGCAGGATCAGCAGACCGGCGAATTGCAGCAGCGCGCCACCCATGGCCTCGCCGCCGGCGATCAGGCGCAGGTTGACGAAGGCGATCACCCCGACGCTCAACAAGGCGCTGCCCAGGCTCAGCAGCAACACCCCGAGCAGCGGCAGACGGTTTTCCCGGAACAGCAAACGCAACAACTTCATCGGTCGATATCCTCGGCGGGCCACGGCCCGACTGAGCGGAAGAAAAGGGTCATGCCGCCGCATCGCCCAGGCGCGCACGGCAGTGGTAGACGGCGTCGCGCACCATTAAATGCACCAGGGTCGGCGAGGCGCGCAGGTGGCTGGCCACCTCGCGCTGGCTGTAGCCTTCCACCTGGCTCATGGTGAAGGCAGTACGGGTGCGCACCGGCAGTTCGGCCAGGGCATGCTGCAGGTGCTGCCAATGCAGCTCGCCCAACACCACCCGCTCCGGCGAAGGGGTGGCGGCCGGCACATCCGGCAGCCGCTCCTCATCCACCTGGTAGCGCCCTTCCAGACCGAGCCGGCGCAGGCGGTCGATGGCCAGGTTGCGCACCACGCGAAACAGGTATTTCAAGGCGTCGCGAATGGCCCGTGGGTCGCCGTCTTCCCAGAGCTTGAGGAAGGCATCCTGGACCACGTCTTCGGCGCGGGCACGGCAACCGAGCATGCCCTGGGCAAAGTCGGTGAGCGCGCCACGATGGCGGTTGTAGAGCTGCTCCAGCTCGACCTGCAGGGCCGCTCGCGGGGTCACGGGCAAGCCCGTGGCGGCGGCCGGCGAAGTCGCGGAGCAGAAACGGAAAGCGCCCATTGCTAGCCTCCTTGGCTCACATCAGGCGCACATCTTAATGATAACGGTTATCAATACAACCCTTGAATCTCAGGGTTATTAGCCATCCAGTTATTTAATCAGTGGGAAACCAGTCATCTGCCGCCCGTAGTTGGGAGGCCAGGGTTGCGCAGGGTGGGCTAGACGAATTGCGCGCCGGCCGCAACAGCTTCGCGGGCATGGCCCGCTCCTACGGGTACTGCACCCGGCCGGGTAGGCGCGGGCTTGCCCGCGATAGCGATGGTCGTAGCGCCGCTGTCTATTCCTGCTTGCGCGGCCAGAGCAGGCTGAAACAGGCACCGCCGAGGCTTTCGCTGCGGCTCAGCTGCGCGCGGCCGGCGTGCCAGTAGATGATCCGCCGTACGATCGACAGACCCAGGCCATGGCCACCGGAGGCGCGGGTGCGGCTGTCGTCCAGGCGCAGGAAGGGGGTGAAGATATGTTCCCAGGCCTCTTCCGGCACGCCGGGGCCATCGTCCTCGATATCCAGTCGACAGCGCTGCTGGCCGACCTGATAACTGACCCGCACACGCGACTCGGCATGGCGCATGGCGTTGCTCACCAGGTTCTGCAGGGCGCGGTGCAGGTAGCGCAGCTCGGCCTCGACGCAGGCTCCGCTGCCGTCCGGGGCATCGCGCGAGGGGCCGCGCTCGACCCGTACGCCGGGGCGCAACGGGGCCAGCTCGTCGATCACCTGGTCGATCAGCTTGCCCAGGTCGACCTGCTGGAAGTTCAGCGCCGGTGCGCCCTGCTCCAGGCGTGCGTACGTCAGCATCTCGTCGACCAGCTTGTCGAGGTCCTGGATATCGCTGTCCATGCCGTCCATATATTTGCGCCGCGCCGCATCGGTTTCCGCATCGCCGATCATCTCCAGGCCGAAGCGCAGGCGCGCCACCGGGGTGCGCAGTTCGTGGGACACGGCGCGGACCATCTCGCGCTGGATGCTCAGGGAGCGCTGCAGGTGCTCGGCCATGGCATTGAAGGCCGCGGCCAGCCGCCCCACCGAATCCGAGCCACGGGTCGGTACGCGGGCATCCAGGCGGCCGCTGGCGATCCGCGTGGCGGCACCTTCCAGATCGCTCAGGCGCTGCTCCAGGGGCCGCACCAGCAGGTAGACCATCAGCCCGATCAGGCTCAGGCCCAGGGCCCCGATCAGCACCAGCAGCTGCGGCGGATAGGGATTCATCTGGTACAGCGGGCCGATCTCCAGCACCCAGTCGGTATCGACGATGCCGGAGAACACATGGATGCTGTCGCCGCCGCGGCCCAGGGCCATGACCGTATCGCCCTCGTCAACCCGGCGGCGCTGATCGGGGTCGAGGTCGGCCTGATCGAGGCGCACCAGGCGCAGGTCGAAACCGAACTGTTTGTCTCGCTTGAGCGCCGCCAGCCGCCGCGGCTGCTCGTCCCAGGGGTAACGCACCAGCTCGTCGACCAAGAGAAACACCGTGGCCCGCGCCAGCTGTTCGCTGATCTGCTGCACCTCGCCGGTCAGCAGCAGCCCCTGCTTGTCGTCCAGCTGGCTATAGACCCTGGCGGCATGCGGGCCGGTCTGCTGCACCAGCACCTGGCCGCGTTTCAGGCGGTTGCGCGCCCCGCCATCGAGCGTCACCTCGGCCAGAACCTCAATCTCCAAGGGGATGCCGAGCAGCCGCCCCCACACCGCCACCGCTCGCCGCCGCTCGACATCCAGCATGGGCGCGAGGTTGTCCGCCATCAAACGAAAGGTGCCCTGGGCCAGGCGCTCACGGTATTGATCGGCGCGCACCTCGTTAAGCAGCTGCAGTGCGCCGACGCCGAGCAGCGCCACCAGCACCAGCACGGCGAGCATGCCGCCGTAGATGCGCAGAAAGATCGAATTCACGTGAGTGCTTCGGCCGCTTCGGCGACAAACAGATAGCCTTTGCTGCGCACGGTCTTGATCAGGCGCGGGTGCATGGGGTCGTCACCGATCTTCGGACGGATACGCGAGATGCGCACGTCGATGGAGCGGTCCTGGCCGTCGTATTCGATGCCGCGCAGGGCGTTGAAGATTTCCTCGCGGGAGAGGATGCGCCCGGCGTTGGCGGTCAGCAGCCAGAGCAGGTCGAATTCGGCGCTGGTCAGCTCGATGGCCTGCTCACCCAGCCAGGCTTCGCGCATGGCGCTGTCGATCACCAGCGGGCCGAACTGCAGCCGCCGGCGCTCGGCCACCGCCGCCACCTCATTGCCTTCGCGGCGGCGCAACAGGGCGCGGATACGCGCCAGCAACACCCGCGGGCGCACCGGTTTGCACACGTAATCGTCCGCGCCCATCTCCAGGCCCAGCACCTGGTCCATATCGTCGGTGCGCGCGGTCAGCATCAGGATCGGCCCCTCGTACTGGCCACGCACCTTGCGGCAGATCGACAGGCCGTCTTCGCCCGGCAGCATCAGATCGAGAATCACCAGGTCCGGCTGCTCCTGCAGAATCCGCGCGGCGGCCAGCGCGCCGTCCATCTCGATGGACACGCTCAGGCCATTGCCCTGCAGGTATTCACGGGTCAACTCGGCCAGGCGCTGGTCGTCTTCGACAATAAGAATGTGCCACGACTGCTGCTCCACAACGAACTCCCTGGTAGCGCGAAAACGCCGGGCATTGTATCAACGCGCGGGGCACTGCATAGCGCATGCCATATTTCCGCGAAAAACACTAGATGTAGTATCGCGCCCCGGGGCGTAACACTTCTGCAAAAAACCCCGGCAGGCCCCGCCAACGGCGACGAACGGCGCACCCCAGCAGTGGCGGGGGCTGCGCGGGAAAGCGTGGCTTTAACCCACAATTCACCCACAACTTATCCACAGGTTGTTCTTGCTCGCTCGCCTTGCAATACCCCAGATAGCGCATTATCTTGTATCCCCATCGCGCAACACCCACCACATGTTGGGTTTAGCCTGGCCACCGGACACAAGAAGAATGACACGCAAACGGCCTGATCCCAGCCCATCGCCGGTGGTTTAAAACGCTTGATGCAGCCTGCCCGCCCTACCCCGGCAGACAGGCTCAGGGGCGCGCCAGACGCGCCCGAATACGGATTCCGGAGCCCCCGCCCACGCGAGCGCACCACTAGATGTAGTAGTTAGAGCGGTAAAATGCCCTAGCGAGTGTCTTTTTAGCCAGGAAGGCGTTTTAGTCGTCCCTTCCCTGCCCAGTTTTGCAAGTTCCTGTGCGCCCGGCCCTCGGCTGTGCGCATGGCGTTGTTGAAATGGAATGAACGACAGTTCGTCGCAGTGATCGACAGTAAAGCGTCCAACTAACAAATACAGAACATGGAGATTTTCATGCAGACCGACACCTCCCGCGAGAACCCGCAGGCCCAAGCGCCGCAGGCCGCCGATGACAGCCAGAACCTGAGCGCCACCGCGCCGGGTCAACTGCGTGTGATCAAGCGTAACGGCACCGTGGTGCCGTACACCGATGACAAGATCACCGTTGCCATCACCAAGGCCTTTCTCGCTGTAGAGGGCGGCACCGCCGCCGCCTCGTCGCGTATCCATGAAACCGTCGAGCGCCTGACCGAACAGGTCACCGCCACCTTCAAGCGCCGCATGCCGTCCGGCGGCACCATCCATATCGAAGAAATCCAGGATCAGGTCGAACTGGCCCTGATGCGTTCCGGCGAGCAGAAAGTCGCCCGCGACTACGTGATCTACCGCGAATCGCGCAGCCAGGAGCGCAAGCGCGGCGGCAGCGACGTCGCCGAGCCGCACCCGAGCCTGCGCGTGACCCACGCCGACGGCAGCGTAGCGCCGCTGGACATGGGCCGCCTCAACACCATCGTCAGCGAAGCCTGCGAAGGCCTGGCCGAAGTCGACGGCGCGCTGATCCAGAAAGAAACCCTGAAGAACCTCTACGACGGCGTGGCCCAGAGCGACGTCAGCACCGCCTTGGTGATGACCGCGCGCACCCTGGTCGAGCGCGAGCCGAACTACAGCTACGTCACCGCGCGCC
>JBFJZW010000009.1:0-31952 GCA_041621875.1 Pseudomonas sp.
CCGGCTGGACCGGCGGTGGCTATGGCGTCGGCAAGCGCTTCAATATCCCGACTACCCGTGGTGTGATCGCCGCGATCCAGAGCGGTGCGTTGATCGGTACCGAAACCGAGCAACTGCCAATCATCAATCTGAGCGTGCCGAAGTCGGTGCCGGGCGTGGAAACCAACCTGCTCAACCCGCGCAATACCTGGGCAGACAAGAACGCCTACGACGAAGCCGCCAAGGCCCTGGCCAAGCTGTTTATCGACAACTTCCAGAAGTTCGATGTTAGCGATGCCATCAAGAACGCCGGCCCGCAGCTCTAAGCTGTAATCTCCGCGTTGAAAAAACCGCCTTAATCGGCGGTTTTTTTATGCATGGAAATCACCGCAATAACCTGTGGGAGGCGCTTTAGGGCACTTCTAAAAACTACCTGCGTGGCCATCGTTGCGTTAAAAACAGGCTCAGCAAGCCGCTTGCGGCTAACGCGCTGTAGCGCGGCCCGAAGGGCGAGTGAAACGAGTAATGCTCATTTACAGCTCGTAAACCCCGCTTTTTCGCCTGTTTTGCCTTGCGCTGACTGCCTCGCCTACGTTTTTAGAGGTGCCCTTTAGCGGCGAGATTTTAGGGCGCTTGTCGCGGCTAAAGCCCCTTCCACAGCGCTCGAGAGTGGCAGCAAGAAACGGAAAAGCCGCCCGGAGGCGGCTTTGGGTGCGTATCTGCGAGCAGACCAGGCACGTTTTTCGCGTTGTATTGCAATCCAGTTCGGGTGGCCGCTCAGCACGGCCTCGGGTGTTGCCTGTGTGGCTGGCTCGGCCACAGACTTAACGGGTTGGCAGCTCAGGCGATTTCCAGTGCCTCTGCCTTGGCGACTGTCGACTTCAGCATGGCTGGCTACTGCCAGATAGGTGTCGATATGTCGCTGGCGGCCGCTGGCGCTTTCGAGTTGTATGGCGGCGTTAGGTCTAGGGTTTGGCACAGCTCACGGCGAACTTGAGTACGACCAAATCGATCACCTATCGGCCCGCTGTTCGCGGCAGCTACTCCGGGGTAGACCGGGGTCTTTGCTGCGCGGCCATCTGACCTGGGTAGTGAGCGATCTAGTGGGTAACCGGCAAGCTGCCGTTGAAACCGCATGGCTGCATACTCATCCCCTTATGTCGCCTGCAATGGATTAAATGTACTCCAGCGCCTCGGGGTCTGTTAGTCGGATTGGCAATAGCCGGCGTGCTGTTAGGAAGTTAATCCTCGATGGGCTGGCGCAGTCCGTGGCGGTAGCACAGCAGGCCAAGCAGGGCCGCGGCGTACATCGGCACGCCGAAGGCGGTGATGGCCAGCAGCACCTCACCCGGTTCCGGCAGCACCCGGGTCAGCAGAATGGCACCGCCGAGGTTGCGCACCAGCAGGAGCAGTTGCGGATTGCCTTCATGCACCCGCTGTCGACCCAGGCTGGCCGCCAGCAACAGGCCGACCAGCAGGCTGGCGGCCAGCAGCAGTTCGACCTGGACGACGAGACGCGGCAGAGTCTGTTGAGCGATCAGGGCAATCAGGGCGATGACCGCCACTCCGGCCACCCGTTCCAGTGGCGCTGCCAGCCGGCGGCCGAGATTTGGCCGCCAGCGCAGCAAACCCCGGCCAAGGACATAGGGTAGGGCCTGGCCCAGCAGGCCAAGCAGGAGGACCTTGCCCAGCAGGGGCATCTGCGCCGCCGATCCCAGGGCGACGGCCACCAGCAAGAACATCAGCGGCAGCGCCAGCAGGCTGCTGCCAATCACTAACCGCGCGGCCTGCTGCGCATCGCCGCCGGCCAGGCGATGCAGGGCTGCGCCCGACGTGCCGAAGCCGGCGGCAATGCACAGGGCCAGGCCCAGCAGGTGTGGCGGGGCGAGCCCCAGCCCGGCCAGCGCAAGCAGACCCAGCCCCGGCAACAGATAGCCCAGCAGCGCGGCGACGCGCCAGCCGCCGGAGCGCGTCAGTGCCGCGGGGGCGTTGAGCGCCAGGCTGAACATCACCAGCCAGGCGCTGCCCAGGGCGAGCAGGTCCAGCGTGGTGTTCACGCCAGGCCCTGCAGTGCGGGCATCTGCGCCCGTCGCAGGTGGGCGAGCAGGGCCGGCAGCAGGTGTGCGGCGTCGGGGCCGACCCCGCGCAGGGTGGCCGAGGCGAAGTTGCGCTGTTTGGGCAGGCCGACGAAGAATAGCCCCGGAACCTGGCTGGCGCGGCCGCTGCGCTGCAGCACCTGGCCCTGTCGGTCTTGCACGGGCAAGCCGGCAAGAAAGTCCAGGTTGGGCCGAAAGCCGGTGGCGAAGAGCAGCGCATCGATCGGCTCGCGGCTGCCGTCTGCCCAGATCACGGCAGCGGACTCGACCCGCTGGAATACCCTGCGCTGGCGGTAGCGGCCTGCCTGCAGGGCGCGTTTATAGCGGCCGTCGTCCAGCACCGGGGTGCCTTGGTCGCTGAGCCAGCGGGTGTGCGCCAGGCCGCTCCAACGTACCCAGGCATGAAAGTCTATGCCGAGCATGCGCTGAGGGAAGAAGCGCACCTTTTCCCGGGTGGCCAGGGTCACCTCGGCCACCGCGGCCAGTTCGTGGGCGATCTGCACCGCCGAGTTGGCAGCGCCGACCACCACCACGCGCTGGCCGGCAAAGGCCTCGGGCGTGCGGTAGGCGCTGCTGTGCAGCAGGGTGCCGGTGAAGTCCGCGAGCCCGGCGCAGTCCGGTATATAGGGCTGGTTGAAGGCCCCGGAAGCCACCACCAGGGCTTCGCAGCGGTAGTCCAGACCATCCGCGCCGTGCAGCTGGAAGCCCGTGCCCTGGCGGCTGACCTCGTCAATCCGGCTGTTGTAGCGGATCGGCAGCTGAAAGTGCGCGGCATACCGCTCCAGGTACTCCACCACCTCGTCGCGCAGCGGGTAGTGCCCGGGGCTGGCGGGGAAGGGCAGGCCCGGCAGGGCGGAGTAGGCCGCCGGGGAGAACAGCCTGAGGCTGTCGTAGTAATGCCGCCAGTTGCCGCCCGGGCGTTCGCCGGCTTCGATGATCAGAAAGTCCACGCCCTGGCGCTGCAGGTGCCAACCCATTGCCAGCCCGGCCTGGCCGGCCCCTATGACGATCACTGCGTGTTGTTTGGAAGTATTCATATATGCGCACCTATGCACGTATTAGGATTTAAAAAAATTGCCGAAAGCAATTCTTAACGTCGCGTAGCAACGGCTCAGCGGCTGGCCCCCAGGGAGGGCGGGCGATAAAAGATGTGGCCGTGACCGCATCGGCAACGCAGGTAGTGTTTCAACGGCCTGTTAATCGGGTACGCCGGGACAGCAGTAGGGGGCGATGGCCTTGCATTGCTGCAGTATGGCTTCCAGGCGGCTGACAATGGCCGGGCCGTCGACCTCGTAGAAGACCTGGCGACCCTCCTTGGCGGTGCGCAGGATGCCGGCATCCAGCAGGGTCTGCAGGTGGCGTGAAACCACCGAGCGTTCCTGGGGCAGGTCGGCGGCGATCTCGCTGATATCGGCGCGGCCCAGCAGCATCACGCGCTTGAGCACGCCGATCCGCGAGGGCTCGCAGAGGGCCTTGAAGAAGGTGCTGTCGAAGGTGGCGATGGCGGCTTCGACGGCTTGCTGTTTGCGGGGTATCGGGTTGTCCATGGTCGGTAACTTATGTGCATATATGCGCACATGTCAATGGCGATTTATCGCCGTCTGGTCTCGCATGGCTGACCCGGGCCGACCGGACTGCCTACAATGGCGGCCTAGCGTCTATTCGTGCCAAGGAATGCCCTTATGTACCAGCAGAGTCTCGCCGCGGTGTTCGGCTTTCAGCAATTGCGTCCCGGCCAGCAGCGGGTGGTCGAGGCCGTGCTGGCCGGACGTTCGGCGGCGGCGATCTTTCCCACCGGTTCGGGCAAGTCGCTGTGCTATCAGCTGCCGGCCCTGCACCTGCCGCACCTGTGCCTGGTGGTGTCGCCACTGCTGGCGCTGATGCAGGACCAGCTGGCGTTTCTGCATGCCCGTGGCATCAGCGCGGCCAGTATCGATTCGGCGCAGAGCCGCGAGGATGCCAGTGCGGTAATGGCCCGGGCGAAATCCGGCGAGCTGAAGATTCTGATGATCTCGGTGGAGCGCCTGAAGAACGAGCGCTTTCGCAACTTTATCGCCCAGGTGCCGATCTCCCTGCTGGTGATCGACGAGGCCCACTGCATCTCCGAGTGGGGGCACAACTTCCGCCCGGATTACCTCAAGCTGCCGGACTACCAGCGCCAGTTCCGTATTCCCCAGGTGCTGCTGCTGACCGCCACGGCGACGCCGCCAGTGATCGCCGATATGCAGAAAAAGTTCGCCATCGCCGCCGCTGATGTGGTCACCACTGGCTTCTACCGGAGCAATCTGAACCTGCTCGTGGAGCCGGTCGGCGGTGCCGGCAAGCAGCGCCGCCTGGAGCAGTGGCTGGGTGCCAAGGCCGGGCAGCCGAGCATCGTCTACGTGACCCAGCAGAAAACCGCCGAGCAGGTGGCCGAGCGCCTGAGCCAGCGCGGCATCGCCGCCAGCGCCTACCATGCCGGCATGGCCCATGAGGCGCGCGAGGCGATCCAGCGCCAGTTTATGGCGGGGCGGATCAACTGCATCGTCGCCACCATCGCCTTCGGCATGGGCATCGACAAGGCGGATATCCGCAATGTGGTGCATTTCGATCTGCCCAAATCCATCGAGAATTACAGCCAGGAAATTGGCCGCGCCGGCCGTGACGGTCAGCCGTCCGACTGCCTGGTGCTGGCCAATCGTGACAGCCTCAATGTGCTGGAAAACTTCGTCTACGGCGATACGCCGGAGCTGGACGGCATTCGCTGTGTGCTGGATGAGCTGCTGAAAAGCAGCCAGGGCGGCGAATGGGAGCTGATGCTTAACCAGCTTTCCGAGCAGAGCAATATCCGCCAGCTACCGCTCAAGACCCTGTTGGTGCAGCTGGAGCTGCGCGGCATCATCGCCCCGCGTTACGCCTATTTCGCCGAATATCGCTTCAAGTACCTGCTGGAGCCCGAGGCGCTGGTCGCCAGGTTCGACGGCGAGCGGCGGCAGTTTGTCGAGGCGTTGATCGGCACCTCGCAGCGCGCACGCACCTGGTGCACGGTGGATTTCGACCTGCTCTACCAGCAGCACCAGGCCGAGCGCGGCCGGGTGATCAAGGCCCTGGATTACTTTCAGGAGAAGGGCTGGATCGAGATGGAAAGCAAGCAGATGACCGAGGTCTATGCGCTGCTCGATCCGGGGTTCGACCCGGTCGCCCTGAGCGCCGAGCTGCATGGCTATTTCAGCCAGCAGGAGGCCAGCGAGATCCGCCGGATTCACGCCATGCTCGCCCTGTTTGCCAGCGAGCAGTGTCTGAGCCAGCGCCTGGCGGCCTATTTCGGCGATGCCAATGCGCCGCAGCAGTGCGGCCATTGTTCGGTGTGCCAGGGGCAAGTCGCCCATCTGCCCCAGCCGCCGGCCTTGCCGCCGCTGGCGGAGCAGGACGTCCGCGGCCTATGCGACGGCTTTATGCGCAAATATCAGGAGCTCAAAGGCGGCGAACCCAGCGCCGAATGCCTGACGCGCTTTCTCTGCGGCATCAGCGTGCCGCTGTTTACCAAGCTCAAGGCCCGCCAGCTCAGCGGCTTTGCCGCGCTGGAAGATTATCCCTACGCCGAGGTGCGCAGCTGGCTCAGGGCTTAGGCGGCTCGCCAGGGGCCGGTTGGAACCAAGCGCGGAATGACCGCTCGCCGGCCGCAGTGAACGCCACCACGCGCGAGTCGTTCACGCACCTGGCCCAGCCAAGTTCCTGGATCCGCACAAACAGCGCGGCACCGAGCGCGCCGGCCAGATGATGGCGGCGCTCGCTCCAGTCCAGACAGGCCCGGCAGAATGAGCGACGCTGCAGCGCCAGGGCGTCGGGGTCGATACCGATCTGGCGAAACCACTGCCGCCCGCTGTGGGTGAGCGCTGGCCCGGCGTCCAGCTGTTGCAGCCACTCGCGGCGCAGCAGCCCCTCGTAGGCCAGCACTCCCAGCTCCCCGGCCAGGTGGTCGTAGCAGACCCGCGCGCGGCGCAAGGCCAGGTCACGGGGGCCGGTGCGCGGCAGCGGCGGGCCGGCGTGCAAGGCGAGGCCCATCATCGACTCGAGCAGTTGCGCGATTTCCCGGCCAGCCAGGCGGAAGTAGCGATGCCGACCCTGCTGGGCGACGCTGAGCAGGCCGGCGTCGAGCAATTTGCCCAGGTGCGAGCTGATGGTCTGTTTGGTCACGCCGGCGATATCGGCCAGCTCGGTGGCGGTCAACGCGCGATCAGCCATCAGCGCGGACAGCACCGCGGCGCGGGCGTTGTCGCCGAGCAGGGCGGCGATACGGGTGATATTGGGGCCTTCGATCATGGTTCGATGCTAGTCGAACCATATGGCAGCGGCAATTGGCTAAGGTCTCCTCCACCAACCACAGGAGTGACCCCATGCAAATCACATGTGTAATCCGTTATGAAATCGATCCGTTTCAGCGCGCCGCCTTCAAGGAATATGCGGAGAACTGGGGGCGCATCATCCCGCGCTGCGGCGGCCAGCTGCTTGGCTACTTTCTGCCCCATGAAGGTAGCAACCATGTGGCCTGGGGCTTGATCGGCTTTGCCAGTCTGGCCGCCTACGAGGCCTATCGGGCGCGGCTCAAGGATGATCCAGAGGGGCGCGCCAACTTCGCCATGGCCCAGCAGATGCGCTTTATCCTGCGTGAGGAGCGTTCCTTCGTCGAGGGCGTCGAGGGCACCCTGGGCCTCCTGCCTGGCTGCGTGGGGGTTGCAGCATGATCGCGGTGATCTTCGAGGTGCAGCCTCAGGTTGGCCGGGAGTCTGAGTATCTGGATACGGCAGCGGCGATACGCGAGCGGCTCGAGCAGGTGGAGGGCTTTATCTCGGTGGAGCGTTTTGCCAGCCTCTCCCAGCCGGGCAAGCTGCTGTCGTTATCCTTCTGGCGGGACGAGGCGGCGGTCAAGCGCTGGCGCACCCTGGAGGTGCATCGCCAGGCCCAGGCGGCCGGGCGTGGCGGGGTGTTCGCCGACTATCGGCTGCGGGTGGCCGAGGTGGTGCGCGACTATGGCCTGCACGAGCGCGAACAGGCACCGAGCGACTCGCGCCAGGTGCATGGCGCGCTGTAACCGCCAGGCTGGCTTACTCGCCGATATCCTCGTTCCACAGCGTCGGCTGGGCGGCGATAAAGCCCTGCATCAGGTGCAGGCATTCGTTGTTGTGCAGCACGTCGAGCTGCACGCCACGCTCGCGCAGCAGGGCTTCTTCGCCGAGGAAACTCTGATTTTCGCCGATGATCACCCTGGGGATGCCGTACAGCAGGATTGCGCCGCTGCACATGGCGCAGGGCGAAAGGGTGGTGTAGAGCACCGACTCGCGGTAGGTCTGCGCGCTTTGCCGGCCGGCGTTTTCCAGGGCGTCCATCTCGCCATGGCGGATGGCGCTGCCCTGTTGCACCCGGCGGTTGTGGCCGCGACCAATGATCTGGCCCTTGTGCACCAGTACCGAGCCGATCGGGATGCCGCCTGCGGCCAGGCCCTGGCGGGCTTCGTCGATGGCGGCCTGCATAAATATGTCCATGCTCGCTGCTCCTTGTGCGGTTTGGCCAAGTCTGTGGCGTTATGGTGCGCGGGAGGCCTGGCCGCGCTCCAGGGTCCAGTCCAGCAGCTCGCGGGTCAGTTGGTCGCCGGCCTGGCCGAAGGCGTTGACCACCGCTGCCACCGAGGTGTCGCTGGCCGCCTGGCTGATGTCGAAGCGGCGGCTGGCGAGGATGCGCAGGCTGCCGCTCTGCACCAGGCGGACTTCCAGCAGGATTCGCGCCACCGGGCGACCGTCCTGGTATTCGCTGTGGAAGGCACGCAGGTCGCCGTCCAGTTCCAGGTCGGCGTGCAGGCGGTTTGCATCGCTGCTGATGGCGGCGATCCGGCCGTCATCGATAAACCCGGCGATCAGCCGATCGCGCAGCAGCAGCGGTGCGCGGTCGCTCCAGCGTACGCCCTGGTAGGCGCTGATCTGGCCCCCCGGCGGCAGCACGGCGATGCGCGTGCTGTCGAGCAACTGACTGCTATAGGGCTTGTTCACCCGCAAGGCCCAGTCGCTGCGCGGGGCTGCACTCTGTGCGGGCAGGGGGCTGGCCGGCAGGCGGTAGATGCTCAGCTCCTCGCTTTTCGGCAGGATCGAGCAGGCACCGAGCAGGCCGGCCAGCAGCAGAACGGCGAGGGGACGAAGGCGACTCATGGTTGAAACTCCTTGATGCTGTCGCTGCGCAGCAGGTAACCGGCGGGATCTTCTTCCAGGCGGCGGGAGAAGGAGCGCAGGGCGCTAAGGGTTTCGCGCAGCTCGATAATGGTCGGGCCGAGTTCGCCGAGGCCCTGCAGGCTGCCATCGAGGGCCTCGCGGTTGTCGCTCAGCAGGCTCTCGATCGTGACGCTGCTGCGTTCCAGGGAGGCCATCAGGCGGTTGGCGTTATCGAACGCTGCGCGGCCCTGGCCGTTGATCAGCTGGTTGGTGGTACGCATCAGTTCGGCGGCCTCGCGGCTGGCCAGGCTCATCTGCTGCAGGGCCTGGCGCAGTTCGTCGCGCTGTTCGGCGACGCTGGCGCTGGTCTGTTCGATATGTTCCAGGGTACGCCCGATGCTTTTCACGTTGTCCCGGGAGAACAGCTGGTTGGCGCGGTTGAGCAGGCGGGTGACGCTGATCACCAGGTCCTCGCCGTTGGCCATCAGCCTTGAGAGCGGCGAGCGGTCGGCGATAATCTGCGCCAGCTGCCCGCCCTTGCCCCTGAGCAGCGGGCTGTCTGGGGTGCCACTGTGCAGCTGGATCAGTGCCGTGCCGGTAATTCCGGTGATCGACAGGCGTGCGCGGGTGTCCTCCTTGATCGGCGTGTTGGCGTTGACGCGGATATGCGCATGGACCTTGCGCGGGTCGTTGACGTCCAGGGTCAGGCTGATCACATCACCGACCTTGATCCCGCTGTACTGCACCGCGCTGCCCTGGGACAGGCCGCTGACCGCCTCGTTGAAGATCACCTCGTAGTGGTTGAATTCCTTGTCCGAGTTGGATTTGCCCAGCCACAGGGCGAAGCCCAGGGCGGCAGCGACCATCAGCACGGTAAACAGGCCAATCAACACATGATGGGCACGGGGTTCCATTTAAACGCTCCCTGGCTCGCGGCTGGCGGCCTGTGCGGCGGCACGTCCACGCGGGCCGTTAAAGTAGTCGTGAATCCAAGGGTTGTCGGTGGCGGCCACCACGTCCAGGTGGTCGGCCACCAGCACGCGTTTTTCCGCCAGCACCGCGACCCGGTCGCAGATGGTGTAGAGGGTGTCCAGATCGTGGGTGACCAGGAATACGCTGAGGCCCAGGGCGTCGCGCAGGGTCAGGATCAGCTGGTCGAAGGCCGCAGCGCCGATCGGGTCGAGGCCGGCGGTGGGTTCATCGAGAAACAGGATATCCGGCTCCAGGGCCAGGGCCCGCCCCAGGGCGGCGCGCTTGATCATGCCGCCGGACAGTTCGCTGGGGTACTTGTCGCCGGCCTCCCGTGGCAGGCCGACCAGGGCCAGTTTGACCAGGGCCAGGCGCTCGGCGGCGGCACGCTTGAGCCCGGCGTGTTCGATCAGCGGCAGGGCGATGTTCTCCGTCACCGTCAGCGAGGAAAACAGTGCACCGCGCTGGTACAGCACACCGAAGCGCCGCTCCAGTTGCGAGCGGCGCTGCGCGGACAGCTCCAGCAGCGTCTCGCCGAACACCCGCACGCTGCCGGAGTTGGCCCGGCGCAGGCCGAGAATGCTGCGCAGCAGCACCGACTTGCCGGTGCCCGAGCCGCCGACCACGCCCAGCACTTCGCCACGGTACAGGTCCAGATTCAGGTCCTGATGCACGGTCTGCGCGCCGAAGCGGTTGACCAGCTCGCGCACCTCGATGATCGCCTCGCCGCTCACCAGCCCATCTCCATCAGAAACAGCGCCGCCACCGCATCCAGCAGGATCACCACGAAGATCGACTGGACCACGCTGGAGGTGGTGCGCTCGCCCACCGACTGGGCGCTGCCGGTGACCTTGAAGCCTTCCAGGCAACCAATCACGGCGATCAGAAAGGCAAATATCGGGGCCTTGGCCATGCCCACCAGAAAGTGCTTGAGGGCGATATTCTCCTGCAGCATGGCCAGGTACATGGTCGGTGAGATGTCCAGGCTCAGGGCGCAGACCACCGCGCCGCCGAGGATGCCGCTGAGCATGGCGATAAAGGTCAGGATCGGCAGGGCGATCAGCATGGCGAACACCCGCGGCAATACCAGCAGCTCCAGCGGATCGAGGCCCAGAGTGCGGATCGCGTCGATCTCCTCGTTGGCCTTCATCGAACCGATCTGCGCGGTAAAGGCGCTGGCCGTGCGTCCGGCCATCAGGATGGCGGTGAGCAGCACGCCGAACTCGCGCAGAAAGGAGAAGGCCACCAAGTCGACGGTGTAAATGCTCGCGCCGAAGTCGGCGAGGATGGTCGCCCCGAGAAAGGCCACCACCGCGCCGACCAGAAAGGTCAGCAGGGCGACGATGGGCACGGCGTTCAGCCCGCTCTGCTCCAGGTGGGCGACCAGCGAGGTCATGCGCCAGCGTCCGGGCCGCAGGAGGATTTTCAGCATGGTGCTCAGGGTCAGGCCGATAAAGCCCAGCAGCGCCACGCATTGCCGATAGAGGTCATCCACCGCCTGGCCGATATGGCCGAGCATCTCGCGCCAGGTGGCGACCCGCTTGGCCGGCAGCAGCTGGCCTGCCTCGGCGATGGCGTTGCCCACGGTCTGCAGGAGGGCGCGGCGTTCGGCGGCCAGCCCCGGTGCCTGGGTGGCCAGCTCGGTCAGACGCTGGCTGCCGAGCAGCTCCACCAGCAGCGCCGCGCCGGCGGTATCCAGCGCGCCCAGGGCCTGCAGATCGACCTCGACCGCGCCGCCGAGGCTGCCGCGCAGGGCCAGCACCTCGGCCTCCAGGCGGGCGTAATGGGCCAGCGTCCAGTCACCGCCGATGCGCAGGCCGGAAGACGCATCCGTGCGGCTGGAGTCGAGCGGCGAGATATAGGGAGCTGTACTCATGGCCACAGCTTAACAGTCCGTTGAAAAACTACCTACGTTGCCGATACGGCGTTAAAAACAGGCTCGGCTGCCTCGCCTACGTTTTTCAACGGCCTGTCAACCTCCCGGCGTACGCGCGCCCCGCGTGCCGTGATACGGGCCATTTGAGAGGCATGGCGCTGGCGCTTCCAGGCAGTTGGACGTCGAGCCCAGACCCCTGGGCAGGGGGCTGGCGGTCTAGACTTGCGCGGGCCATTCCACTCATTTTTCGGAGTCACCATGGGTCCTATTACCGTACTGCGCGACACCCAGCCGCTGCCCCTGCTCGATGCCTGCAAGTGGACCCGGCTTGCCGGCGAGCCGCACACCGTCAACCTCAATGCCTACACCTCGGAAGACGGCAGCAAGATCATGGGCACCTGGATCTGCACCCCGGGCAAATGGCAGGTGGCCTACGAGAAGTGGGAGTACTGCCACTTCCAGGAGGGCTACTGCATCATCACCCCCGAAGGCCAGGAGCCGATTCACCTCAGGGCCGGCGATATCTTTATCGTCGAGCCGGGGATGAAGGGCACCTGGGAAGTGGTCGAGACCGTGCGCAAGTACTTCGTGTTTGCCTGAGCCCGCCCGGCTTCAGGGGTTGAAGGTGCGTGCATCCTTGGCCCAGCTGTCCAGCACCGGCTTGATATCCGCCAGGCGCAGTTGGGTGCTGTCGTTTTCCAGTTGCAGGCCATGGCCCTTGCGCACCACCCGTGCCATGGGCTGACTGGTGCGGCCGTCTATGGCCTCCAGTTCGATATAGATCTCGCTGTTCAGGTCACGGGTGCCGGCTGCGGTACTGGCCGCCGCCGCCACCAGGGCGATGGGTATCACTTCGTAGACCTTGAGGCCCTCCACCGAGAGATTCACCGCACTGATTGCCGAGCGCAGCACCAGGCTGTCCTGATCCGCCTGGTTGACGATGCGCAGGCGTCCCGCCAGCTCGCGCTGCATGGCCTGCTGCAGGTAGGCGGCGATGGCGTCCAGGGTCTGCTGGCTGACCTGGGCGCTGGGTTGCGGCGCGGGGTGGAACAGCGGCTTCTCCACCACGACCGAACGGTAGCGCTGCAGGTCGAACTCCGGCGACACCCAGCGCATCACCGGCGCACCGCTGGCCGACTGCGCCGGTTGCAGCTGCGAGTAATCGCCGAGAAAGCCCGAGTACTGCGCCGGTTGGGTGGTGCTGCTGGCGCAGCCGCCGAGCAGCAATGCCGTGGACAGACCGATGGCGAGGGGACGTAGAAACATTGAGGCACTTTCCTGAGCGGGTGAGGTCAGTTGACTGTAGACCAGCTCGCTGCCGGGTGAAGGCTTTCTCGCGCGCCCCAGCAACCCTGCCAGGGTTGCATGGGGCTTGCCCCGGTAGGTGGCTTGGGTTAAATCTGGTTTCCCGTTTCTGCTAAGGGAAGTTCTCGCGAAAGGATCTCGCCAATGACCAATAAACTCGTTATCGCCGCCGCATCGCTGTTGCTGTTCTGCTACACCGCCACCTGGTTTGCAGCACCCCCCCAACTCTAATTTCGCCTGGCAAGGATGGCCGCTCATGACTTTCAAAGAGCAACAACTGACCGAGCTGCTGACGCTGACGTCGCGCAGCATCACCCACCTGACGGCCTCGCTGACCTCATTGTCATTCGACCTGCTGCGCAGCCACGAGCCGGATGTGCGCAATGCCGGGGCGAAGATGATCACCCGGATGGAAGCGGTGAGTAAGGAACTGGATCAACAGTGGCAGCTGATCAGCGAGTTGACCGGGGTGCAGGTACCCGAGCGGGTCGATGCGGTCGAAGAAGTGCAGCTGCAGTCGGTTAAATAGCCGGCACCCCCGACGCTCGCCGTCTGTTCGGCCGGGAACTGTCTTTGGCGGCGTCGCCCTTGTCCTGCCAACCGGCTGCGGCTGCGGCTGCGGGACTTCGGACCGTGGTGCGCAGACAACAAAAAACCCGCCGAGGCGGGTTTTTTACCTGACCATTCCAACCTCCTGTTGGCAGCCACCCTGGCTATGGTCGATCGTCCTTGATCCCGAGTGCTTCCTTGCGACTCGGTGGATGTAGTTAGATTAGGCGCGCGGGGCCTGGGATAACAGGGCGAAACGACGCCAATCCGTGTAGGACATTCGCCATAGCCCGCTTGTATCCGCCCACACTGCGGGGCCTGTCGGGCGCTGCGGCGAGTGTTGCAGTCACGGCTGCAGCGGCTCAGACGCGGCGAAAGACCAGGGTCTTCAGGGCACTGTCCGGCTGGCTGTCGGGGAATTCCGGCGGGTTGTCCAGACGCTCGACGAAGCGCAGCTCGGGGGCCGCGTCGGCCATGGCCTGGATCAGGTAGTCGGGGCCGATTTCCGGGTCGTTGCTGCAGGCCAGCACCCGGCCCTGGGCAGTGAGCAGCTCGGGCAGACGGCGCAGGACTCTCGGGTAATCCTTGCCCAGGACGAAGCTGCCGCGCTGAAAGGAGGGCGGGTCGACGATGATCAGATCGAAAGGGCCGTACTTGGCCACCTTGCCCCAGGACTTGAACAGGTCGTGGCCGAGAAACACCACCTGGCTCAGGTCGTGCTGGTTCAGCCGGTGGTTGTCGCGGCCGCGGTTGAGGGCGGCCCTGGCCATGTCCAGATTGACCACCTGACGTGCACCACCGGCCAGCGCCGCGACCGAGAAGCCACAGGTGTAGGCGAACAGGTTGAGCACGCGTTTGCCCTGCGCCTGTGCCTGCACCCATTGGCGGCCCAGGCGCATGTCGAGAAACAGCCCGCTGTTCTGCTTTCTACCCAGGTCGAGCCGGTAGCGCAGGCCGTGTTCGCAGATATCCCAGTGCTCCACGGGCTCGCCAAGCAGCCATTGCGTGGGGCTTTCGGGCAGGTAGCGCTGTTGCAGCAACAGGCTGTGCGCACCACTTTGCTGCCAGGCCGCGCTCTGGCTGAGGTCCAGCAACATCCCGTGCAGCGCCTGCAGTTCGGCATCGCTGACGGGTTTGAACAGCGCCACCAGCAGCACGCCCTGCAGCCAGTCCACGGTGACCTGTTCCAGCCCCGGCCAGCAGCGACCGCGGCCGTGAAACAGGCGGCGGGTTTCACTGGGTGCGGTACCCAGGGCGGCCAGCAGGTGCTGGTGCAGGGTGGCGATAGCGGTTGGAGTCATGGCTGTCATCAATCGGGTGGGGCGAGAATGGTATCAGGCGCTATCGATAAATCGGCTTCGTCGATAGTTTATATCGTCAAAGGCGTTTGGCATTGGCGCGGACAAGTGCCTAGGATTGCGGCCTTTCCCATCCTGCATACAAGGAACCCCCATGCATATCGATGAAGCCATCCGCAGCCGCCGCGCCGTCAAAGGTTATGACCCGGCATTTACCCTGAGCGATGCCGAGAAGGACGAATTGCTGCAACTGGCGCTGCTCGCGCCGTCGGCGTTCAACCTGCAGCATGTGCGTCTGGTCGAAGTCAGCGATCCGGCGCTGCGTGAGCAACTGCGCGAAGTGGCCTGGGGTCAGGCGCAGGTGACCGATGCCTCGATGCTGGTGGTGGTCTGCGCCCAACTCGACAGCTGGCAGGAGAATGTCGGCCGCGTCTGGGAAGGCGCGCCAGAAGAAGTGCAGGCCTATATGGCCGGTGCCATCGACACCTATTACCGCGACAAGCCCCAGGTGCAGCGCGACGAAACCATGCGCAGCTGCGGCCTGATGGCGCAGACTCTGATGCTCGCCGCGCGCGGCAAGGGCCTGGATTCCTGCCCGATGGACGGCTTCGATTTCGAGGCCGTGGCCAAGCTGATCAAGCTGCCGGCCAGTCATGTGATTGCCCTGATGGTCGCGGTCGGCAAGAAGACCGTCGAGCCGAAGCCGCGTATTGGCAAGCTGCCGTTCAATGAGGTGGTGCTGCGCAACAGCTTCTGATCGCAGGGCGGTTTTTTGGGCGTTCCGGTCACTCTTCAGGCCTAACTGTGGTCAGCCTGCGGTTGCTCACACCACTAAAGGTTGGATGACAAAAGCGCTGTCGGGGGTGAATCTGGCGGGTATTACTGGCCGACCGGTGTCGGCCCGCATGCACAAGAAACAGCCTGAGGAACCGCCATGTCTGCCGAGCATCTGGACGTCTTGATCATTGGGGCCGGGTTGTCCGGCGTCGGTGCGGCCTATCACCTGATGAAGCATTGCCCGGACAAGGATTTCGCCATCCTCGAGGGGCGTGCGGCCATGGGCGGCACCTGGGATCTGTTCCGCTATCCGGGCATTCGCTCCGACTCGGACATGTTCACCCTCGGCTATAACTTCAAGCCTTGGAGCAATCCGTTGGCGATTGCCGACGGCCCGTCGATCCTCGGCTATATCCAGGAGGCGGCGCGGGAAAACGCCATCGACGGCAAGATCCGCTACCGGCATCGGGTGCTCCAGGCCGACTGGTGCAGCGCCAGCGCGCGCTGGACCCTGCAGGTGCAGCGCGGCGATGAGAGCGCGCCGCTCAGCCTGAGCTGCAACCAGTTGCTGATGTGCACCGGCTATTACCGCTACGATGCTGGCTATACCCCCGAGTTCAAGGGCCGCGAGCAGTTCCAGGGCGAGTTTATCCACCCGCAGCTGTGGCCGGAGAATTTCGACTACAGCGACAAGAACGTGGTGGTGATCGGCAGCGGCGCGACGGCGGTGACCCTGGTGCCGGCGCTGACCGACAAGGCCAGGCACGTGACCATGCTGCAGCGCTCGCCGACCTATGTGGTGAGCCTGCCGCAGGAGGATGCGATCTCCAATGCGCTGCGCCGGGTTCTCCCGGAAACCTGGGTCTATCGCCTGGCACGTACGCGCAACGTGGCTATCCAGCTGGGTTTCTACAAACTGTCCAAGGCCTTGCCGGGCCTGGTGCGCAAGGTGCTCCTCGGTCTGGCCCGGCGTCAGCTGGAGGCGAATTTCGACATGCGCCACTTCAGCCCGCGCTACAAACCCTGGGACGAGCGGGTCTGTGCGGTACCCAACGGCGATCTGTTCAAGGTGCTGCGCACGGGCAAGGCCTCGGTGGTCACCGAGTCTATCGACGGCCTTACCGCCACCGGCATTCGCCTGAAGTCCGGCCAGGTGCTGCCGGCGGACGTGATCGTCAGCGCCACCGGCCTGGAGCTGCAGCTGTTTGGCGGCATGCAGGTGGCGGTGGATGGCGTGCCCTTCGATGCGGCCAAGAGCATGGGCTATCGCGGCATCATGCTGCGCGACTTGCCCAATGCCGCGGTGGTGCTGGGCTACACCAATGCCAGCTGGACCCTCAAGGCCGATCTTTCCAGCGAATACTTCTGCCGCCTGATCAAGCATATGGACGCCATCGGCATGCGCCAGTGCACCCCGCGCGATGCCCGGCGTCAGGTCAAGGATGCGCCCTTTCTCGACCTGGCCAGCGGTTATATCCAGCGCGCCGCCGACAAGATCCCCAAGCAGGGCGACCGCGCGCCCTGGAAGCTCTACCAGAATTACCTGCTCGACCTGGCCCTGCTGCGCTACGGCAAGATCGAGGATGGCTACCTTGAGTTCACTTCGCCGCAGAGTAACCCTCAGGTCGCGGTCGTCAATGCCAGTACCTAAGGGCACTGTAAGCCAAACGCCATAGCGCTTTGACGGCTATTGGCTACAGCGCGCGGCCTGCTTGCTGCTTCCCTATGCGGCACAAGGCCACTATTCTTGTCGGGCATCACGGATGATCAGGCGCAGGGCCTGCGCCGCGTATTTTTTGCCACCCCAGGAAGAAGGGACTCTACCGTGCTATCAGCGAGCAGAAAGGATGCTGGCCATGAGGAGCAACGCCAATTGCCGGCGTTGCGTGCGCATATCGAGCAGCTGCTCGGCCAAGGCTGGGTCATCGCCTCGCGCAACCCCCTCAAGTTGCAATTCGGTCAGAAGACCTGCCAGGTCAGGCATGGCATGTTGATCAGCGAAAGCATGCTCTAACCCTCCCACGATTTCCCGAGGCTCCGGCCGGTTGTCTGTCAACCGGCCGGGGCCTTTTTTCGTTTCGTTAGCGGATATTGCGCCTGCGTGCCCCTGGTATGGGCCGTACAGCGCTGTGCTCGGGTGCGATGCGGGAACGCGACGGCCTCTGGCGGGGCGCTGTTGTATCGGCAGGGCTTGGGTTGTCGGGTATCTGTGCCTATAACAACAGAGTCGCCTTTTTTCCACTCCGCGAGGAGGACATCGCCATGCACAGCCGCCGTCACTTCGTGCAGCGCAGCGCCGCCATCGCGGCCCTGGCTGCCCTGTTGCCCGGGTTGCCGCTCTCCGCCCTGGCCGCGAACAACCTGCTGCGGCGCAGGATCGGCTCCAGCGACGAATGGCTGCCGGTGATCGGCCTGGGCACTTCGCGCACCCACGATGTGGCCCTCGACGAGGCCAGTCTCGAACCCCTGCTCAAGGTCCTGCGCACCCTGGTCAATGGTGGGGCCAGCCTGATCGATACCGCGCCCAGTTACGGCCGCGCCGAGGCGGTGTGTGGCGCGCTGGCGGCCAGAAGCGGGCTGCGCGAGCGCCTGTTTCTCGCCAGCAAGGTGTCGGCCAGCGGTCGTGAGGCCGGGGCGCGGCAGATCGAGGCCAGCTTCAGGGCCCTGCAGACCGACCGCATCGACCTGATCCAGGTGCACAACCTGCAGGACACCGCCACCCAGCTCGGCCTGTTGCGCGAACTCAAGGAGCAGGGGCGGGTCCGCTATATCGGCGTCACCCACTACCTGGAATCGGCCCATGACCGGCTGCTCGAGGTGCTGCGCCAGGAGCCGGTGGACTTCGTCCAGTTCAACTACTCGGTCGGTGAGCGCAATGCCGAGCAGCGCCTGCTGCCGTATTGTGCCGACCAGGGCATCGCCGTGCTGATCAACCGGCCGTTTCAGCGCGCGGCACTGTTCCAGCGGGTGCGCGGCAAGGCGCTGCCGGCCTGGGCCACGGTGGAACTGGATGCCGGTTCCTGGGCGCAGCTGCTGCTCAAGTACATCCTCGCCCATCCGGCGGTGACCGCGGTGATCCCGGCCACCTCCAGGCCGCGCAATATGGCCGACAACCTGCTGGCCGGCCATGGCCGCCTGCCGAATGCGGCGCAGCGGCAACGGATCATCGAGCTGTTTGCCTGAAATGCCCTGGCTCAGACGGCGACTGGCCCGGGCGATCAATGCCGAGGCGCAGGAGCTGGCCGCGGTACTGGCCGGCTTCGCCCTGTTCTTCTGCCTGTTCGCTGGCTATTTCATGCTGCGTCCGATCCGCGAGGCGATGGGCATCAGTGGCGGCGTGGAGAACCTGCAATGGCTGTTCAGCGCCACCTTTGTCGCCATGCTGCTGGCGGTGCCGCTGCTGGCCTGGCTCAACTCCAAGGTGCCGCGCCTCCACTTTATCGACTGGGTGTACGGCTTCTTCTGCCTCAACCTGCTGACCTTCGTTCTGCTGTTCTGGATGCAGCGCGACAGCGTCTGGTTGGCGCGGGTGTTCTATGTGTGGATCTCGGTCTACAACCTGTTCGTGATTTCCGTGGCCTGGAGCCTGATGGCCGATGTGTTCGACTGCGCCCAGGCGCGTCGCCTGTTTGCCTTTGTCGCCGCCGGGGCCAGCGTCGGCGGCTTGAGCGGGCCGCTGCTGAGCGCCGGGCTGATCGGCCGGGTGGGCGAGGCCGGGTTGCTGCTGCTGGCCGCCACCTTGCTGGGCCTGGCCATGGCGCTCAAGCATTATCTGATGGCCTGGCGTGCGCGCCATGGGGCCGGGCGGCCAGGTGCCGTGCCGAGCGAAAACCCGCGCCGGCCGGTGCCGGGCAACCCCTTTAGCGGCCTGACCCGGGTGCTGGCCTCGCCCTATCTGCTGGGGATTGCCGCCTTCGTCATGCTGCTGACCGCGGTCAGCACCTTTCTCTACTTCGAGCAGGCGCGCCTGGTGTCCGAGCTGTTCCCCGAGCGCGCCAGCCAGGTGCGGGTGTTCGGGGCGATCGACTTCGTGGTGCAGGCCGGGGCCCTGACCGCGCAGCTGTTCGTCACTGGGCGGGTGGCGCAGCGCCTGGGCGTGCGGGTGCTGCTGGCGGCGGTGCCGGCGCTGGTCTGTCTGGGCTTCGTCGGCCTGGCGCTGATGCCGAGCTTCGCCGTGCTGGCGGCGCTGATGATCGTGCGGCGTATCGGCGAGTACGCCTTCGTCCGCCCGGGGCGGGAGATGCTGTTCGCCCCGCTGGATGCCGAGAGCAAGTACAAGGCGAAGAACTTTATCGACACCGTGGTCTACCGTGGCGGTGACGCCCTGAGCGGCTGGGCCAAGGCCGGGCTGGATATGCTCGGCCACGGCGCGTGGCTGGTAGCCCTGGTCGGCGCACTGTGCGCGGCGTGCTGGGGGCTGCTCGGCTGGCGTCTGGGTCGCCAGGCGGATCGCCAGGCCGACGCGCGACCGGCGCTATAAGGCCCTAGCAGGCGCAAGGCGGGGCGGGCGTGCTGCCCGCGCCCTTAACCTTGGCCGATGGTCGCGATCTGCGCGATCAGCCAGTGCAGCGCCGGGTCACGCTGGCGTTGGGCCAGGCTGACGATTTCCAGGTGAAACGGGCCGAGGGCGAACGGCAGCTCGAACAGTTGCAGTGGCAGCAGACGGGCGAAGTGGCGCGCCAACTGGGTCGGCAGTACGGCGGCCAGTTCGCTGTCGGCGACTATGTGCGCGGCCTGCAGGTAGTTGGGCGTGGTGTAGAGAATCTCCCGGCACAGGCCCTGTTCGCCCAGCCATTGGTCGACCATGCCGCGGGTCTGGCCGCCGTGTACCCACAGATGGCGTAGCTGCAGAAAGGTCGGCAGGTCCATGGGCGTGTTGGCCAGGGGATGATCGCGGCGCAGGGCCAGTTGCAGGGTTTCGCTCATCCAGTGCTGGCGGGCGAAGCGCGCGGGGATTTCCTCGAAGCGGCCCAGCACCAGGTCCAGCTCACCCTTGTCCAGCGCCTCGGCGGGCAGGCTGGGGCTCAGGTGGCGGATGTCGATGCGCATGCCGGGGGCCTGCTGGCTGAGCTGCTTGAGCAGGCGCGGCATGCAGATCAGCTCGACGTAGTCGGTGACGGCGATGCTGAAGTGCTGCCGGCTGCTGGCCGGGTCGAACACTTCGCCGGCGCTGAGGCTCTGCTCGATCTGCTGCAGGGCGGCGCGGATCGGGGTTTCCAGCGCCTGGGCGCGGGGGGTGGGCTGCATGCTGCGGCCAACTCGCACCAGCAGCGGGTCGTCGAGCAGTTCGCGCAGGCGATTCAAGGCATTGCTCACCGCCGGCTGACTGAGCGAGAGACGTTCGGCGGCGCGGGAAACATTCTGCTCGCGCATCAGCGCATCGAACACGCGCAGCAGGTTGAGGTCGAAGGTTGAGATATTCATCTACTGAATACGACTTATCACAAGACTAAATTTCAAAAATAGTAACGCCTTGCTTATGGTGGTGGGCGATTTTTCTTCGCCTGGATGGGGCCGTGCCGAATGGCGCGTGCACTGCCTCCCGTAGGAGCGGGCCATGCCCGCGATTCGCGGCCATGGGCCGCTCCTACGGGAATCGCATTCAGGCAGTATGCCCATTTACTCTTCAGCCAGAGGAACCTCGATGAGCCATTCCGCGTTCACTATTCAGCAGGCCGCCGTGATCGGCGCGGGCACCATGGGCCGCGGTATCGTCATGAGCCTGGCCAACGCCGGCATTCGGGTGCTGTGGCTGGACAACAACCCGCAGATGCTCGAGCAGGCCATGACGGTGGTGGCCGAGACCAATGCGCACAACCTCAAACTGGGACGGATCAGCGCCGAACAGTCGGCCGCGCGCCTGGCCTGCGTCACCCCGGTGGGCGATTACGCCGCGCTGGCCGACGCCGATCTGGTGATCGAGGCGGTGTACGAGAACCTCGAACTCAAGCAGCAGATCTTCCGCAGCCTAGACGCCGTTCTGAAAGCGGGGGCGATTCTCGCCAGCAACACCTCGGCCCTGGATATCGATGCGATTGCCGCCGTCACCCAGCGCCCCGAGCAGGTGCTGGGTCTGCACTTCTTCAGCCCGGCGCATATCATGAAACTGCTGGAAATCGTCCGTGGCGCGCAGACCGCCCCGGCGGTGCTGGACGCGGCTGTGGAACTGGGCCGGCGCATCGGCAAGGTCAGCGTGGTGGCCGGCAACTGCGACGGCTTTATCGGCAACCGCATGCTGCACACCTATGTGCGCGAGGCGCGCATGCTGCTGCTCGAAGGGGCTTATCCGCATCAGGTGGATGCCGCGTTGCAGGGCTTTGGTTTTGCCATGGGCCCGTTCCGTATGTACGACGTGGTCGGTATCGATCTGGAATGGCGCGCCCGCGAGCTGGCCGGCAAGGGCCAGGACGATCCGACGGTGCAGGTGGACAATCGCCTCTGCGGCCTCGGTCGTTTCGGCCAGAAGGTGCGCATGGGCTATTACCGCTACGCCGAAGGCAGCCGCCAGGCCGAGCATGATCCCGAGGTGGATGCCCTGGTATTGCAGGTATCCGAGCAGCTGGGCTTTGTTCGTCGCGACATCGATCCTTCGGAAATCCTCGAGCGCTGCCTGCTGGCACTGGTCAACGAGGGGGCGAAAATCCTCGAAGAGAATATCGCGGCCAACAGCCACGACATCGACCTGGTCTACCTCAACGGTTACGGCTTCCCGGCCGACAAGGGCGGGCCAATGGCCTGGGCCGATAGCCAGGGTATGGCGGACATGCTGGGCCGTTTACAGAATCTGCAAAGCCACTTCGGCAAGCACTGGCAGCCGGCGGCACTGATTGAAAAACTGGCGGCCAGCGGCCAGAGTTTTGCCGACGTACAGGAGGGCCGGGTATGAGCTACCAAGCCCCGCTGCGCGATATGCGTTTTGTCCTGCACGAGCTGTTCGATATCAGCGGCCACTGTGAGCTGCTCGGCAACGGCCTCGACCGCGAGCTGATCGACGGCGTGCTGGAAGAGGGCGCGCGTTATGCCGCCGAGGTGGTGGCACCGCTGAATCGCAACAGCGATGAGCAGGGTTGCCAGCTGAATGACGGCCAGGTGAGCACCCCGGACGGCTTTGCCGAGGCCTATCGGCAGTATGTCGATAACGGCTGGGCGAGCATGACCGGGCCGAGCGAGTACGGTGGCCAGGCGCTGCCGCAGATGCTCGCGTGCAATTTCCACGAGATGCTGATGGGCGCTTCGCTGTCGTTCCGGGTGTATTCCGGGTTGACCGAAGGTGCGGTGCTGGCGCTGTACAAGCACGGTAGCGAGTCGCTGAAAAATACCTACCTGCGCAAGCTGGTCAGCGGCCAATGGGCCGGCACCATGTGCCTGACCGAACCGCAGGCCGGCACCGATCTGGCCCTGCTGCGCAGCAAGGCCGAGCCGCAGGCGGATGGCAGCTTCAAGGTCAGCGGCAGCAAGATCTTTATCAGCGGCGGCGAGCAGGACCTGTCGGAGAACATCATTCACCTGGTACTCGCCCGCCTGCCGGATGCACCGGCCGGGGTGAAGGGCATCAGCCTGTTGCTGGTGCCGAAATTTATCGCCGCCGCCGACGGTACGCCCGGCGAGCGCAATGCGCTGTCCTGCGGGGCCATCGAGCACAAGATGGGCATCAAGGGTGCGTCCACCTGCGTGATGAACTTCGACGGTGCCAGCGGCTGGCTGATCGGCGAAGCCAATCAGGGTCTGGCCTGCATGTTCACCATGATGAACGACGCGCGCTTTCAGGTCGGTTTGCAGGGTTTGGGTATCGGCGAGGCGGCCTTTCAGGGCGCGCTGCGTTACGCCCGTGAGCGCCTGCAATCGCGCGCCCTGAGCGGGCCGGCCGAACCGGGCAAGGCGGCCGATCCGATCATCCATCATCCCGATGTGCGGCGCATGCTGTTGACCCAGAAGAGTCTGGTCGAGGGCAGCCGTATGCTCGCGGCCTACTGCGCACGTCAGCTCGATCTGGAACACGCTCACCCGGACGACGCAGCGCGCAAGGCCGCCGGCAAGCGTGCGGCGCTGCTGATCCCGATCGTCAAAGCCTTCTTTACCGATATGGGCCAGGAAGTCGCCAGCCATGCGGTGCAGGTGTATGGCGGCCACGGTTTTATCCGCGAATGGGGGATCGAGCAGCTGATGCGCGACAGCCGTATCACCCAGCTCTATGAAGGCACCAACGGCATCCAGGCGCTGGACTATATCCGCCGCAAGGTGCTCGGCGACGGCGGGGCCGAGCTGTCGGCGTTGCAGGCCGAATTCAGCGAGCTGTGCGATGCCCAGGTTGGTCGTCCGAGCCTGGCCGCGCTAGCCAAAAGCGTGCAGGCGCGTCTGGGCGAGTGGCGCGAGCTAAGCAGTGAGGTGATCGCCACCAGCCAGCGTGATGTGCAGGAAATCGGCGCGGTGTCGGTAGATTTCCTCCAGTATTCGGCCTATGTGTTGCTGGCCGGCTTCTGGTTGCAGGCGGCGGCGCGGGCCCAGGATGCCCTGGAGGCGGGCACGGGCGAGGCGGCGTTCTACCAGGCCAAGCTACAGTCCGCCGACTTCTATCTGCGCCGGGTGTTGCCACGGGCCAGTGCCCACCGCGAAGCCCTGCTCGGTGGTGCCGGGTGTCTGATGGCCATGGATGAGGCGAGTTTCGCCTTCTGAATCTGCGGTGCGCCGCGCGCACCGAACTGTGCCGAACCAAAAGAGGATCACCCCATGCTGCCCTTTAGCTTTGCCACCACCGCGCAGATTCTCTGCGAGATCGGCGCGTCCCGGCGTCTGGCCGACCTCTGTCACGAACGCGGCGCGCAGCGGGTGCTGATCGTCACCGATCCGGGCATCAGCAAGCTCGGCCTGCTGACCGAGGTGCTGCCGGGCTTTGCCCGCACGGCGCTGACGGTCGAGGTGTTCGATCAGGTGGTCTCCGACCCGCCCGAGGCCATCCTGCTGGCGGCGGTGGCGCAGGCCAGGGCGCTCAAGGCGCAGCTGATCGTCGGCTTTGGCGGCGGCAGTTCGATGGATGTGGCCAAGCTGGTGGCGCTGCTGGCCCACCCCGACTGCGGCCAGGAGCTGGCGCAGGTCTATGGCGTCGGCAATGCCCGGGGTCAGCGCCTGCCGCTGATCCTGGTGCCGACCACCGCAGGCACCGGTTCGGAAGTCACCCAGATTTCCATTATCACTACTGGAGCCACCAGCAAGATGGGCGTGGTCTCGCCGCTGCTGCTGCCGGATCTGGCCCTGCTGGATGCCGAGCTGACCCTCGGCCTGCCGCCGGCGGTCACCGCCGCCACCGGTATCGACGCCATGGTGCATGCCATCGAGGCCTACACCAGCGCGCTGAAGAAGAACCCGCTGTCCGATCTGCTGGCCCGCGAGGCGCTGCGCCTGCTGGCCGCTAACCTGGATAAGGTGGTGCATGACGGGTCTGACCGCGAGGCGCGTCAGGCCATGCTGCTGGGCTCCTGCCTGGCCGGCCAGGCGTTTGCCAATGCGCCGGTGGCGGCGGTGCATGCCCTGGCCTATCCCCTGGGCGGGCATTTCCATATTCCTCACGGCCTGTCCAATGCCCTGGTGCTGCCCCATGTGCTGGGCTTCAATGCCAGCGTGGTCGCGCCGCTGTATGCCGAGCTGGCACCGCTGGTGCTGGGCGAGCAGCTGCGCGCCGGCGGCGTGCTGCAGCAGACCGAGCAGTTTATCGGCGCTATGGCCGATTTCAGTGCGCGCAGCGGCCTGCCGACGCGCCTGCGTGATGCCGGTGTGCCGCAGGACATGCTGCCGACCCTGGCCAGCGACGCCATGCAACAACAGCGCCTGCTGGTGAATAACCCGCGGGAAATGACCGAGGCCCACGCCCTGGCCATCTACCAGGTGGCCTATTGAGGCGCGGATTGTTTGGTGCGCGCGGCGCACCCTACGCAGGCCGCGCAACACCTACAGACAAGGATTCCCGATGAGCCAACCTCAACATCTGCGCAGCGATTACCGCTATTTCCAGCCGATCACCACGCGCTGGCATGACAACGATATCTACGGCCACGTGAACAACGTGACCTACTACAGCTTCTTCGACAGTGCGGTGAACAGCTACTTGATCGAGGTCGGCGGTCTGGATATCCATAACGGCGATGTGGTGGGTTTCGTGGTCAGCTCCAGCTGCGACTATTTCGCCTCCATCGCCTTTCCCGAGCGCATCGAGATCGGCCTGCGCGTCGGCAAGCTGGGTAACAGTTCGGTGCAGTACGAGCTGGCGGTGTTCAAGGCGGATGAAGAGGAGGCCTGTGCGGCCGGGCGCTTCGTGCATGTCTTCGTCGACCGCGGCAGCAACCGGCCGGTCAACATTCCCGAGAACCTGCGGGCGGCGCTGACGGCGCTGCTGGTAGAGCCGGCTGCGTAGGCGGCGCTTTGCAGGAGGGAGCCGTAGGCTGGCTGATAACCCCGCGGCCAATTGATGGGGTATCACCTGCGCGGCCGACCCATCCTGCGTCCAGTTGCGGCTAAAGCCCCTCCCACACAGGCGTTAGTTTTCGGGCAAGAAAAAGCCGCTGATTAGCGGCTTTTCTGCACCGGCACTCAATGGTGCTTGTGTTTGTGCTTTTTGTATTTCTTGTGCTTCTTGCCGTGGTAGTGATGGTGGACGACATAGCCGCGGTCACGCTCGCGGCCGCCGGCGTATTCATTGGCCAGCGCGCCACCGGCGGCACCGCCCAGGCCCGCGCCGATGGTCGAACCGGTGCTGCCACCGACCTGGCCGCCGAGTACCGAGCCGCCAGCGGCACCCAGGCCGCCACCCAGGGCGGCTTCGGTCTTGCGGCCGTCGCGGGCGGTGACCACGCCGCCGGCGGCACCGCCCAGGCCGGCCCCAATGGCGGCCCCGGTGCTGCCGCCGACCTGCTGGCCGATCACATTACCCAGGGCCCCGCCGAGGCCGCTGCCGATGGCGACCTTGCCGGTATCGCCGGCCTGGGCCAGGGGGCTCAGCAGCACGCTGAGGGTCAATGCAGAAAAAAGAGTGCGCATGGGCAAACCTCGACAACAGGAACAGGATTTGTGAGTGCTTAGAGCGGCAAAGAGCGAAAAATTCCCTGGGCCGCGGCGCAAATGTGCGCTTTTCCGCAGAAAGCGCAGCGCGGCATTGGGTGAGGGAAACTCCGCCGCGGTAAAGACTGTCTAGACTCTCCGGAGCCAGGCGACTGTCGACCTGGATAAATGGGCCTGTGTGGCGAGTTCAATGAGTCAATTTCGGCTTCTGAGGTCCTGATACCGCGATGCTGCTCCTCGCCTCAGAACCTCAGTTATCCGAACGTGAGTTAACCCACTCGCGGTACAGGTCACTAATCATGGAATGAAGAGGGTTTTGCATGAGCATGTTCGCCTTTGTTAAAGACGCCGGGGTCAAACTCTGGGAATCGCTGGTTGGTCAGGAGGCCCAGGCCGCCGAGTCGCTGACGGCGCATGTGGCCAAGGTGGGGTTGGGTAACCCGAATATTCAGGTCAGCGTCGAGGGTGAGAAGGTCATCGCCCGCGGCGAAGTGGCCAGTCAGGAAGAGAAGGAGAAAATCCTCCTGGCCCTGGGCAACGTGGCCGGTGTAGCCGAAGTGGAAGATCAGATCAGCGTGACCACGCCGGCAGCGGCGGCGCGCTTTGTCACGGTGCAGAAGGGCGACACCCTGAGCGCGATTGCCAAGGCCGAATACGGCAATGCCAATGCCTATCCGAAGATCTTCGAAGCCAACCAGCCGATGCTCAGCCACCCGGACAAGATCTATCCGGGCCAGGTGCTGCGTATTCCCGGGTAAACCCGTGTCCTTTGTAGGAGCCAGCGTGCATGATCGCCAGCAAGCTGGCTCCTACAGCCCCTGCAACAGTTCCCGATAATCCTCCACCGCAGCAAACTCCTCGGTGTCCTTCGGGCCGGCCTGGCTGTCCGGCTGGCGTACGGCGAGCAGGTGGCCGACGCCAAAGCGCCCGGCGCTGCGCAGAATCGGCAGGCTGTCGTCGATAAACAGGCTGCGCGCCGGGGTGAATGGGCAATCCAGCTGCAGAGCGTGCCAGAACTGCTGGTCCTCCTTGGGGAAGCCATAGTCGTGGGAGCTGATCAGACGGTCGAAGTGCGCCGCCAGCTCGATGCGTTCCAGCTTCAGCGACAGCGAGTCGCGGTGCGCATTGGTGATCAGCACCACCTGTTTGCCGGCTTGGCGCAGGGCCTGGATAAAGGTGTCGGCGTCCGGGCGCAGGGCGATCAGGTGCGCCACTTCGCGCTTGAGGTCGCGGATCGACAGGTTCAGCTCGCGGCTCCAGAAATCCGTGCAGTACCAGTTGAGGGTGCCGGCATGTTCGCGGAACAGCGGCAGTAGTTCGGCCTCGGCCAGCGCCCGGCTGATGCCGTGGTGCTCGGCATAGCGCTGCGGCAGATGCTGCAGCCAGAAGTGGTTGTCGAAATGCAGGTCGAGCAGGGTGCCGTCCATATCCAGCAGGACGGTGTCGATGGTGTTCCAGGGTAATGGGGGCATGGCGGCTTCTTGATGGCGGGTTGTGCTGGCTGTCGCGCTTGGTCCAGTTATCGTCGTTATTGCGCAATCTCGGCCGCAGATAATCGGAAAAGCCGCGTTATGATAACCCGCCAGGTCACGCCAAGGAGCCGCCCCATGCGTCAGAAGCCCACCGTACTCGCCCGCGAGATAGTCGCCAGCAGTCGCCTGTTCCGTGTCGAGGAACTGCAGCTGCGTTTCAGCAATGGCGTGGAACGTACTTACGAGCGGCTGGTGGGCAAGGGCGTGGGCTATGGTGCGGTGATGGTGGTGGCCATGGCCGATGCCGAGCATGCCTTGCTGGTGGAGGAATACTGCGGCGGCACCGACGACTACCAGCTGTCGCTGCCCAAGGGCCTGATCGAACCGGGCGAGGACGCCCTGGTGGCGGCCAACCGTGAACTCAAGGAGGAGGCCGGTTTCGGTGCGCGGCAGCTGGAGCACCTGAGCGAGCTGAGCCTGTCCCCCGGTTATATGAGCCAGAAGATCCAGGTGGTGCTGGCCTGGGACCTGTTCGAGGAACGCCTGCCGGGCGATGAGCCCGAGCCGATGCGCGTCGACAAGGTCAACCTGCGCGAGCTGTCGAGCCTGATCCAGCATCCGCAGTTCAGCGAAGGCCGCGCCCTGGCGGCGCTCTACCTGGCCCGCGATCTGTTGATCCAGCGTGGAGCCTTCAGCCTGTGAGCCAGCCCCTTATGAGCGGCCATCCGCTGATTCCCGCAGTCATCGAACTGGTGCGTCAGGCCGGTGCCGCCATCCTGCCGCACTGGCGCAACGACGTTGTAGTGAACGAAAAGGCCGACGCCTCGCCGGTAACCGCCGCCGATATGGCCGCCCATCATATTCTCGACGCCGGCCTGATCGCCCTCGACCCGAGCATCCCGGTGCTGTCCGAGGAGGCCGCGGATATCGCCCTGAGCGAGCGCGCCCAGTGGAGCCGCTGGTGGCTGGTCGATCCGCTGGATGGCACCAAGGAATTTATCGCAGGCTCCGAGGAGTTCACCGTCAATGTGGCGCTGATCGAAGAGGGGCGGGTGGTGTTCGGCGTGGTCGGCATTCCGGCCAATGGCCGCTGCTACTACGGCGGTGCCGGCCTGGGGGCCTGGCGCGCCGATGCGGCGGGTGTCAGCGCGGCGATCGGCGTGCGCCTGGCCCCGGAAGACGCCTTCACCCTGGTGGCCAGCCGGCGGCACTCCAGCCCGGCACAGGAGGCCTTGCTGGCAGGCTTGAGCGAGCGCTTCGGCGACCTGCAACTGGCCAGCGTCGGCAGCTCGCTGAAATTCTGCCTGCTGGCCGAAGGCAATGCCGATTGCTACCCACGCCTGGCCCCGACCTCGCAGTGGGACACCGCAGCCGCCCAGGGTGTGCTGGAAGGGGCGGGGGGCGAGGTGCTCGACCTCAAGGGCGAGGTGCTGACCTATGAAGCACGCGAATCCCTGCTCAACCCATCCTTTCTGGCCCTGCCCGCCGCCGCCGAATGGCGCGCCGAGCTGATCCAACTGGCTCGTGCGCTGGATTGACCGCGAATATCCCGGTTGCGTGATGGGTATCGCTGCGCTCAACCCATCCGGCGTCGCTCACAATCTGTAGGAGCGGCCCATGGCCGCGATGGGCTTGCGCTCGATCGCGGGCAAGCCCGCTCCTACAGATGCAGCTGTGGATCGGCTTACTCGAACATATCGCCGTAGCGCTCGTCCTTCTTGAACACCAGCGGCTGGGTGAAGCCCGGCACCTTGATCTGCTCGCGGCTGATCTCGATCTGCTGGTCGTCGATCAGGTCGTTGCCGAAGTTGTAGATGATCCCCAGATCGCCCAGCAGCGCCTGGGCGTCGTAGGCCTGGGCGGCGGCGCGGGTGGCTTCGCGGCGCTGCAGGTAGGCGGCATACGCCGTCTCGCCATGGCGCTTGCGCAGCATCTTCTCGACCACATGGGGGGCCAGCAGCAGGGCGCTGGCGTTGTTGCCGCCGAAACCCTTGGAGTTGATAAAGCACAGGTCCAGCTGCTCCGGGGCGCGTGAGCGATCCTGGGTAGCGAAGCTGAGGTGCTGCTGGTGCACGTCGTCCGCCACTTCATCGATGGTCTTGATGCCCGGGATGATGCCGTACTTGAAACTGCCCAGGGCCGAGATCACCTGGTCGCCGCTGGCGGTGGCCAGGGAGTGGCCGACAAAGGCCTTGACCGCGGTGACCGGCCACTGCTCGATGGCGAAGGTGCTGGCGATGCGGTCGAGGATTTCCGATTCGGTCACCCGGTTGGCCGGGGTGCTGGAGCCGTGGGCGTGGACGAAACTGCGGCTACGCACCGCGTCGATACCCAGCAGCTGCACGGCGCTGGCCACGGCCTTGGCCACGGTCAGGTAGTTGCCCGGGCCGGGGGCGGAAATGGATTTCTTGAAGCCGTCGGCATTGATAAACACATCCGGCACCGCGCCATGGATATCCGCGCCCAGCTCCAGGGCCAGGGCGTCGTCCATCAGCACCACGAACTGGCAGGCCTCGGCCAGGGTAAAGCCGCAGTTGTCGCCGAATGGGCGGCTGGCGCGGCGGAAGTCGACCTCGTCCTTGCCTTCGATCTGGCGCAAGCCGTCTTCGGTGGCCAGGGCCCCCATGGCCCCGTAGCCCTCGATGCACTCCTGGTTGATCGGTGCCTCGCTGCTGCCGACTATGACCACCCGTGCCTTGCCCGAGGCGATCTGCTCGATGCCCTTCTGCAGGTTGTAGAGGAAGGTGGCGCAGGCCCCGGTGATGGCCCCGGTGCTGCCGACGCTGCCCAGCACATAGGCGTTGATAAAGTCCGCCGGCATGGTGTTGAGGCCCAGGGCCAGCTGCTTGGCCGTGACCCGGCCGCCCTTGAGGCGCGACTGCATCAGGCCGCCGAAGCCGTTTTCGTCGAGCTGGCTCATGATGCAGCTGGCGAATACCGCCACTTCATCCGGGGCCACGCGCTGCATGATGGCCTGCCAGTCGATGCCGGTGGCGCGCAGGGCGTCGGTCACGCCGACTATGGTCATGGCCAGGCCGCGCGGGTGGAAGCGCGCGTTGTACAGCTCGCTCGGCTCGAAGCCGCTGGGCAGCTGGCCGGCGGACTTCACCGGCAGGGCGCGGTAGCTGTCGACCTTGAATTCGCAGTTGTCGTGCAGGGTCACCAGCACTTCGCTGGCGTTCAGCTCGTCCACCGTCCAGTCGCTGGGCAGCGGGTCGGGCAGGTGCTTGCGCAGGGTGATAAAGCTCAGCGGGTGACCGGCGGTGGCGCTGATGTCGATGGTCTTCTGCCAGTGGGCGGCATCCACGTCCAGGTGCTGTTTTTCGATACGTCGCACCAGGGTCGAGACGAGGATCTGCTCGGCGAAGCGGTGGTCGATCTCGGCCGGGCTCAGGGCATTGCCCTCGTCATCGCGATAGACGCCGTCGACCACCTGGACCAGCTTCATCATCACCGCCAGGCCGGCCAGGGTCTGCTGGCGCGCGGCGCTGTCCATCGATTCAATCACGGTGCGGCGGAAACCATGGTGAAAGGAGCTGCGCCCGGCCGCGTTGTAGCCACCAAAACCAACGATCACAGGTAGACGTGAGGTCACTCGAAAACTCCTTCTGAAGATGTCGTCGGGCAAGCGCAGATAACGCGATAAAGGCTTGCCGTGGTGGTTTCTGTGCAGGAAAGGTGCCGCTGACAATACGCGGCAGGGTTCCTTGGGTGCCTATGCTGACGTGATTTCTGACCTGTGAGTCACGGTTTCGACCAAGGTAGGGCTTCGGCAAAACCCTACTGCTGCTATGGTTTCTCCAGCCTTTTGCCGGAGAACAATAATGCACAGCGTCAATCCCTATGAGTACGGCATGCCGCGTGACGCGGTGAATTTCCAGGCGCTCAGCCCCTTGAGCTTTCTCGAGCGCGCCGCCAGCGTCTACCCGCAGCGCCTGGCGCTGGTCAACGGTGGCCTGCGGCAGACCTGGGGCGACACCTACAGCCGCTGCATTCGCCTGGCGTCGGCCCTGGCCAAGCGCGGCATCGGCCTGGGCGATACGGTGGCGGTGATTGCCCCCAACGGCCCGGCGATGTTCGAGGCGCACTTCGGCGTGCCCATGTGCGGTGCGGTGCTCAATGCCATCAACACCCGCCTGGATGCCGAGGCCATCGCCTTTATCCTGCAGCACGGCGAAGCCAAGGTGCTGCTGGTAGACAAGGAGTTCGGCGAACTGGTGCAGCGCGCCACCAGCCATCTGCCCAATCGTCCGCTGATCATCGGCATCGACGACCCGGAATATCGGGACGGTCAGCTGATCGGCCAGTTCGACTACGAAACCCTGCTCGCCGAAGGCGATGCCGACTATGCCTGGCAGATGCCGGCCGACGAATGGCAGGCGATCTCGCTCAACTACACCTCC
>JBFJZW010000010.1:0-31905 GCA_041621875.1 Pseudomonas sp.
GGCCATGCCCGCGATAGCGATTCGCGGGCATGGCCCGCTCCTACCCACCGTATGCATCGCCGCAGGTGTAACGCCTGCCACCGCGCAGCTCCGCCACCCGGGCCTGCAGCAACTCGCGCTTGACCGCCTCGGCCGCCACCGGGGTACCGGCCACCAGGCCGATACGCGACCACAGGCGCTTGAACAGACCCTTGCCCGGCGCACGGCTGAAGAAACTGCCCCACAAGCCCTGCAGGGCCATGGGAATCACCGGCACCGGGTTTTCCTCGATGATTCTCTCGATGCCGTTCTTGAACTCATTCAGCTCGCCATCGCCGGTCAGCTTGCCTTCCGGGAAGATGCACACTACCTCGCCATTACGCAGGTACTCGGCGATTTTCTTGAACGCCGCGTCGTAGATCAGCAGGTCTTCGTTGCGCCCGGCAATCGGCACCGTGCCGGCGGTGCGGAAGATAAAGTTGAGCACCGGCAGGTTGTAGATCTTGTAGTACATGACAAAGCGCACCGGCCGGCGCACCGCGCCGCCGATCAGCAGCGCATCGACAAAGGACACGTGGTTGCACACCAGCACCGCCGCGCCCTCGTCGGGAATCGCCTCCAGCCCCTTGTGCTCGACCCGGTACATCGAGTGACTGAGCAGCCAGATCATAAAGCGCATGCTGAATTCGGGAACGATCTTGAAGATGTAGCTGTTGACCGCGATGTTCATCAGCGAAATGGTCAGGAACAGCTGCGGAATCGACAGCTCGGCCACCGTCAGAAACAGGATCGAGGCAATCGCCGAGATCACCATGAATAGCGCATTGAGGATGTTGTTGGCGGCGATCACCCGCGCCCGCTCGTGCTCCACGGTGCGCGACTGGATCAGCGCATAGAGCGGCACGATATAGAAGCCGCCGAACAGGCCGATGCCCAGGATCGAACCGAGAATCCACCAGGCCTGGCCATAACTCAGCACCGCCTGCCAGTCATGGGCCAGTTCGGCCTGGGGGAAGCCGCCGGAATGCCACCACAGCAGCATGCCGAAAATAGTCAGGCCGATGGAGCCGAACGGCACCAGGCCGATTTCCACCTTGTGCCCGCTCATACGCTCACAGAGCATCGAACCCAGGCCGATGCCCAGTGAGAACACGGTGAGAATCAGGGTCACCACGCTCTCGTCGCCGTACAGCCACTCCTTGGCATAGGCCGGAATCTGCGTCAGGTACACCGCGCCGAGAAACCAGAACCAGGAATTGCCGATCAGCGAGCGCGACACCGCCGGGCGCTGGCCCAGGCCGAGCTTCATGATCAGCCAGGACTGGCGCAGGATATTCCAGTCCAGCTTAAGCTCGGGCATCGCCGCATGGGCGCTGGGAATGGCGCGGCTGGCCAGATAGCCGAGCACCGCCACCGTCACCACCGACGCCGCGACGATGCTGGCGTAGCCCGTACTGGCCATGATGATGCCTGCCCCTATGGTGCCGGCGAGAATGGCCAGAAAGGTGCCCATTTCCACCAGGGCATTGCCACCAACCAGTTCCTCCTCACGCAGATGCTGGGGCAGGATCGAGTACTTCACCGGGCCGAACAGCGCCGACTGGGTGCCCATGGCGAACAGCACCGCGAGCATCAGCGGCAGATTGCCCAGCAGCACCCCGGTCGCGCCCAGCAGCATGATGACGATCTCGGCCAGCTTGATCTTGCGGATCAGCGCGTCCTTGGGAAACTTCTCGCCGAACTGGCCGCCCAGGGCGGAAAACAGGAAAAACGGCAGGATAAACAGCAGCGCGCAAAGATTGACCAGCAGACTCTTGTCGGCATCGGCGCTGATCTTGAAGAGAATCGCCAGAATCAGCGATTGCTTGAAGATATTGTCGTTGAAGGCACCAAGTAGCTGGGTGAGGAAAAAAGGCAGGAAGCGCTTCTTACCCAGCAACGCGAATTGGGATTGTTCGGTCATCGTCCGTGTACCTGTATGCAGTGGCCAAGCGGGTCGTCCAGCATTTGACTGCAAGAGCACCCTGCAAAGCCACAACAAAGCCGGCTTTTTACTGCAAAGCCGGCGATATATCGCAGTTAAAGCGGTAACTGACCGAGCCACCAGCGCAACAGAAAGAACACCAGCAAGCCACCGCCGATGGTGGCCAGCAGATGGCGAGTGACCGCAGCGATGGCGATACACGCCAGCCCCGCCAGCAGGTAGGCATTGTCCAGGGTCAGGGCCCACTGCTGGCCATCGGGCAGCAACATGCCCGGCACCACAATGGCCGTCAGCACCGCGGTGGGCACATAGTGCAGGCCCTGGCGCACCAGGGGCGGAAAACGCAGATCGGGAAAGGCGAACAGGCTGTAGCGGATCACAAAGGTGATCAGCGCCATGCCGAGAATCAGCAGCCAGATGCTCATCGCGCGCCCTCCTCGACCGTCGTCGGCGACTCGCGCCGCTCCAGCGCCACACCGATGGCGATCCCGCTCAAGGCCGCGGCCATCAGCCCCAGCTTGTACGGCCAGGCATGGCACAGCAGCGCCACCGCCGCGGCCACCAGGGCGGCAGCAATCTGCGGCTGACTGCGCAGCGCCGGTACGACGATGCCGATAAAGGTCGCCAGCATGGCGAAATCCAGGCCCCAGCCCGCCAGATTGGGCACGCTGTGACCGAACAGCGCGCCCACCAGCGAGCTGGAGATCCAGGACAGGTACAGCGCCAGAGCCACCCCGGCGTGGTACCACTGGCCATGCTCGGTCATGCCGCGGGACAGGTAGCGGCGCTGCACCACAGCAAAGGTTTCGTCGGTCAGGCCGAAGGCCAGGGGCACCCGCCAAGCTTGCGACAGCTGCCCGACATAGGGCTGCAGGGCCGCACTGTAGAGCACGTGGCGCAGATTGACGACCAGGGTGGTGAGCAGGATCACCACCATGCCGCTACCCAGGCTCAGCAGGCTGATGGCGATAAACTGCGCCGAACCGGCATACACCAGCAGCGACATGCCCAGCGCCTGCCACAGACTCAGACCCGCCAGGCTGGCCAGCGCACCGTAGATCAGGCCGAAAGGCAGGATGCCGACTATCATCGGGACCGAGTCCCGGCAGCCATAGAAAAAATTACGCGAACGGCTCATGGCAAATCCTCCAGACCGCCAAGCCTGCCCGATACCCTGTGCGCCGTCTTGAACAATCTTGCGCAATACCCCGCGGCACTCGCAGCAAACCCTATGCGGTCACGCTGCAGCCCCGGCGGTATTCGCCAGGAGCGACCCCATAGGCCTGCTTGAACTGCCGGCTCAGATGGCTCTGGTCGGCGTAGCCCAGCTGCAGGGCCACGTTCAGGGGCGTGCAGCCGCTTTTCAGCAGGCCCCGCGCCTGCTCCAGACGCCGCTGCTTGAGCCAGGCATGGGGCGGCAGACCGGTGGCGCGGCGAAATACCCGGGCGAAATGGAAAGGCGACAGATTGACCGCCTGGGCCAGAGCCTCCAGGGAAGGTGGCGTGGCGAGCTGGCTGGCGAGCAAGTCCTTGGCCCGGGCCACGGCCAGGGGTTCGCGGCCCGGCGCGCGGCCTGTCGGCATGCGCCCATGGCGTTGAAACAACAGCGCAATCGCCTCGCGCCAGGCGGTCTGCTGCTGCAGCGCTGAGGCATTGCTGCCCAGCAAGCGGTGCAGCTCGGCGAACAGCCGGTGCAGCTGCGGGTCATGCAGAACGCTGCTGGCGAACGACGGTGCACCCTGCCGACTCAATTCCAGCTCAGCCAAGACGCCACCGACCTGGGCGTTGTCGGGGTAGAAGGCACGGTACTGCCAGCCCTGCTCATGGGCCTTGGAGCAGGAATGCAGTTCGTCCGGATTGATCAATATCATGCTGCCGGTCGGGGCCAGATGCTCGCTGCCACGGTGCTGGAAGCGGTGGGCCCCCTGCTCGATGACGGCGAAGACGAAGCCTTCGTGCACATGGGGAGAAAACCGCTGCTCAATATAATGGGCATGCAGCAATTCCACGCCGTCCAACTCGCGCGATTGCCAGAAGCGTGTCTGCTCGATACCCGCCTGCCCCATCATTCAACCGCTGAAGCGCGCCTCCAGCTGCTGCTTGAGCGCCGGCCAGTCGTGGTCGGTGATGCTGTACAGCACGCTGTCGTCCAGACGCCCGTCGGCCAGGCGTCGGTGATTGCGCAGCTGCCCTTCGCGCACGGCCCCGAGCTTTTCGATGGCGCGTTGCGAGCGCAGGTTGCTGGCCGCCGTTTTCAGTTGCACGCGCACCAGCCCCCAGTGCTCGAAGGCATGCTTGAGCATCAGGTATTTCACCGTGGTATTCAGGCCGGTGCCGTGCTGGCCGCGGTCGAGCCAGGTCCAGCCGATCTCGGCGGCGGGCAGCGTGCTCATGAAATCGCCGAAACGGGTGGTGCCCACCAGCTGTTCGCCCAGGCGAATGACAAAGGGCAAGGCCTTGCCTTCGCGCTGCTCGAGCAGGCCCTGACGATACCAGTCGAGACGCAGGGTGCCGTTCATATGGATCAGCTCCTGGCGATTGGCTTCGGCCAGGCTGATCAGGGCGGGGATATCGGCATCGACCATGGGTTCGATGCGCAACGCGCCACGTTGCAAGGTGATCAATTGCGGCTTGAACATAGGGTCCCTCCTCGGACAGAGTCGCAGGCCCGCCACGCTAACAGGGCTGACCGGCGTGCACAATCCACAACAGTTTTATTCAAAGTCCCTACTCCAAGCATTTGCGACCTTGGTCGCGCCTGACGGCATGGCGGTTTGCTGCGACACTGTGGACATTCGCAGGCAGTATTGCCTGCCCAGCAGTGGCTCGCCCTGCTAAGACACGGAACGCCTCATTTAGTTTGCCAGTGGAGTAAGCATGACCCTGTCCAGCGGGCTCATCGCCGCGGTTGCGCTGATTTACATGGCCGTCCTCTTCGCCATCGCCTTCTATGGCGACCGCCGCGCCACGCCCATGCCGCCCAAGGTGCGCGCCTGGGTCTACTCGCTGTCCCTGGCGGTGTACTGCACCAGCTGGACCTTCTTCGGCGCGGTCGGCCAGGCCGCCGAGCAGCTCTGGTCGTTTCTGCCGATCTACCTCGGCCCGATCATCATCCTGGTGTTCGCGCCCTGGGTGCTGCAGAAGATGGTGATGATCAGCAAGCAGGAAAACATCACCTCGATTGCCGACTTTATCGCCGCCCGCTACGGCAAGTCCCAGTCCCTGGCGGTGGTGGTGGCGCTGATCTGCCTGGTCGGCGTGTTGCCCTATATCGCCCTGCAGCTCAAGGGCATCGTGCTCGGGGTCAACCTGCTGATCGGCGCAGGCGCAGGGGCCAGCGGCACCAGCGCCCAGGACACCGCACTGATCGTGTCCCTGATGCTGGCACTGTTCACAATATTGTTCGGTACGCGCAACCTGGATGTCACCGAGCACCACCGCGGCATGGTCCTGGCGATCGCCTTCGAGTCCCTGGTCAAGCTGCTGGCCTTCCTCGCCGTCGGCGCGTTCGTCACCTTCGGCCTGTACAACGGTTTCGCCGACCTGTTCAGCCAGGCTCAGCTCAGCCCGGCGCTGGATGATTTCTGGGCGGAAACGGTGAACTGGCCGGCGATGATGATGCAGACAGGCCTGGCGATGATCGCCATCATCTGCCTGCCGCGACAGTTCCACGTCACCGTGGTGGAGAATATCGAACCCAAGGACCTGCGCCTGGCGCGCTGGGTATTTCCCGCCTACCTGGTGCTCGCCGCACTGTTTGTGGTGCCCATCGCCCTGGCCGGGCAGATGCTGTTGCCCGCGGGGGTCACCCCGGATTCCTTCGTAATCAGCCTGCCGCTGGCCGAAGCCCATCCGGCCCTGGCCCTGCTGGCCTTTATCGGCGGCGCATCGGCGGCCACCGGCATGGTCATCGTCGCCTCGGTGGCGCTGTCGACAATGATTTCCAACGACATGCTGCTGCCCTGGCTGTTGCGCCGGAAAAACACCGAGCGGCCCTACGAGGCCTTCCGCCACTGGATGCTCAGCGCCCGCAGGGTGAGCATCGTGGCGATCCTGCTGCTGGCCTATGTGTGCTATCGCCTGCTCGGCTCCAACGCCAGTCTGGCGACCATCGGCCAGGTGTCCTTCGCCGCCATCGGCCAGTTGGCCCCGGCCATGTTCGGCGCACTGGTGTGGAAGCAGGCCAACCGCCAGGGCGTGTTTGCCGGGCTGATTTTCGGCGCGCTGATCTGGTTCTACACCCTGGTGCTGCCGCTGGTGGCCCGTGGCCTGGGCTGGCCCCTGGAGAATTTCCCCGGTTTGCAGGGCCTGCTGTACGCCCCCCTGGGCTTTCAGGTCGACGCCCTGACCCGCGGCGTGGTGCTGTCGCTGGCGGGCAATTTCCTGCTGTTTGCCTGGGTCTCGTATTTTTCCCGCACCCGGGTCGCCGAGCACTGGCAGGCCGGGCGCTTTATCGGCCACGACCTTGGCACCAAACCGAGCAACCGCAGCATGCTGGCGGTGCAGGTCGGCGACCTGCTGACGCTGGCCAACCGTTTTGTCGGCGAAGACCGCGCGCGCCAGAGCTTTATGCGTTTCGCCTTCCGCCAGGGCAAGGCCTTCGATCCCAACCAGACCGCCAACAGTGACTGGATCGCCCACACCGAGCGCCTGCTGGCCGGCGTGCTGGGGGCCTCCAGCACCCGGGCGGTGGTCAAGGCCGCCATCGAAGGCCGCGAGATGCAGGTCGAGGACGTGGTGCGCATCGTCGACGAAGCCAGTGAGGTGCTGCAGTTCAACCGTGCCCTGCTGCAAGGGGCGATCGAGAACATCACCCAGGGCATCAGCGTGGTCGACCAGTCGCTGCGCCTGGTGGCCTGGAACCACCGCTATATCGAGCTGTTCAACTACCCCGAAGGCCAGGTCTACGTCGGTCGGCCGGTGGCCGAGCTGATCCGCTTCAACGCCGAACGCGGCCTGCTCGGCCCCGGCGACATCGAGGAACACGTCAACAAGCGCCTGTACTGGATGCGCCAGGGTACCGCGCACACCTCCGAGCGGCTGTTCCCCAACGGCCGGGTGATCGAGCTGATCGGCAACCCGATGCCCGGCGGCGGTTTCGTCATGAGTTTTACCGACATTACCGAGTTCCGCGAGGCCGAACGCGCCCTCAAGGAAGCCAACGAAGGCCTGGAACAGCGGGTCGCCGCGCGCACCCATGAGCTGTCGCAACTGAATCAGGCGCTGACCGAGGCCAAGGGTGTGGCCGAGGCCGCCAATCAGTCGAAAACCCGTTTTCTCGCCGCCGTCAGCCACGACCTGATGCAGCCCCTGAACGCCGCCCGGCTGTTCTCCGCCGCCCTCTCCCACCAGGAGGAGGCGCTGCCGCGGGAGGCCCGGGAGCTGGTACGTCATCTGGACAGTTCGCTGCGTTCGGCGGAAGACCTGATCAGCGATCTGCTGGATATCTCGCGCCTGGAGAACGGCCGCATCACCCCGGATCGCAACGCCTTCGTGCTGAACAACCTGTTCGATATCCTGGGAGCCGAATTCAAGGCGCTGGCGGTCGAACAGGGCGTGGACTTCCGTCTGCGCGGCAGCCGCCTGCGGGTCGACAGCGACATCAAACTGTTGCGTCGGGTGCTGCAGAACTTCCTTACCAACGCCTTCCGTTACGCCAAGGGCCACGTGCTGCTCGGCGTACGCCGCCAGGGCCAGCACCTGCGCCTGGAAGCCTGGGACCGCGGGCCGGGCATCCCGGAAGACAAGCGCAAGGTGATATTCGAAGAGTTCAAACGCCTGGACAGCCACCAGACCCGCGCCGAAAAGGGCCTGGGACTGGGCCTGGCGATTGCCGACGGCCTCTGCCGGGTCCTCGAACACAAGCTGGAAGTGCACTCCTGGCCCGGCAAGGGCAGCGTGTTCAGCGTTACCGTACCCCTGGCCCTGAGCCCTGCGCCCAAGGCGGCGCTGCCGGTACAGGAAATCAACGGCCAGGCCCTGAGCGGAGCCCAGGTGCTGTGCATCGACAACGAGGACAGCATCCTTACCGGCATGCACAGCCTGCTGTCGCGCTGGGGTTGCCAGGTATGGACGGCGCGCAACCGCCTGGAGTGCGAGCACCTGCTCAGCGAGGATGTGCGCCCGCAGCTTGCCCTGGTGGATTACCACCTGGACGAGGGCGAAACCGGCACCGAGCTGATGGCCTGGCTGCGCACCCGTCTGGGAGAGCCGGTGCCCGGCGTGGTGATCAGCGCCGATGGCCGCCCCGAGCTGATCGCCCAGGTGCACGCCGCCGGCCTCGACTTCCTGGCCAAGCCGGTCAAGCCGGCCGCCCTGCGCGCCCTGCTTAGCCGACATCTGACATTGCGCTGAGGCGGAAGCCGCGATTGCCGGTGGTCGCGACGCTCGCCCCTGACCTGGCGCAATGCGCCGCGACCGCCCGCTGGCTAGACTGCCAACCATCCGCCCCGCCCAAGGATGTGCCATGCCCGAAGCCCTCGACACCCTGCTGAATTTTGCCAGTGCCCTGGCCGCCGGCCTGCTGATCGGCATCGAGCGCGGCTGGCAGGGGCGCAATATCGAGGACAACCGCCTGGTCGCCGGCATTCGCACCTTTGCCCTGAGCAGCCTGCTCGGGGCCTTTGCCATGCTGCTCAGCGAAAAATTCGGGGTAACGGCCTGGGCGGTGATCTTTATCGGTTTTGCCGCCCTGGTGGTGGCCTCCTACTTCGGCGAGTTGCAGCGCACCGGGGACATGGGCCTGACCAGCGAGGTGGCGCTGCTGCTCACCTTCCTGCTCGGCAGCCTGGCCATGGCCGGGCATGCCCCGCTGGCCGCCGCCGGGGCCGTGGCGGTGGCCCTGCTGCTGAGCCTCAAGCGCGTGCTGCACAGTGCCCTGCAGCGCCTTAGCGAAGACGAGCTGTCCGGCACCCTCAAGCTGCTGTTTATCTCCCTGGTGCTGCTGCCGGCGCTGCCCAATCAGGGTTACGGCCCCTGGCAGGCCTTCAACCCATACGTCATCTGGTGGATGGTGGTCCTGATCGCCGCCATCGGCTTCGCCGCCTATGTGGCGATTCGCCTGGTCGGCACCCGCCATGGCCTGCTGATCACCGCCCTGCTCGGCGGCATCGTCTCCTCCACCGCCATGACCGTCACCCTGGCCCGCCTGGGCCGGGGCCGCAACCTGCAGGCCATCCTCGCCTGCGGCCTGCTGGCCACCTCGGCCCTGATGTTTCCCCGGGTCTTGCTGGAGGCCGGCCTGGTCAATCGCGCGCTGCTGCCGGCGCTGTTCTGGCCACTGAGCGTGGCCGCTCTGATCTACACCGGCGGTGCCCTGCTGTATTACCGCCGCACCGGCAGCGAGAGCGGAGAAAGCCCCGACGCGCCGCTGAAAAACCCCTTCGAACTGGGCCCGGCGCTGCGCTTCGCCGCGTTGCTGGCGTTGATCCTGCTGCTGATCGAAGCGGCGCAGCGCTGGCTGGGCGATGCCGGCGTGTACCTGGTGGCGCTGGTCTCCGGGCTGGCCGATGTGGATGCCATCACCCTGTCCCTGGCGCGCAGCTCGCACACCGAACTGGACAACCAGGTGGCTGTACGGGGGATCCTGCTCGCGGCCCTGAGCAACAGCCTGGTCAAAGCCTTTCTGGTGGCCCTGATCGGCGGCCGCCAACTGGCCCTGCTGACCCTGCCGGTGATGGCCGCCGGGCTTTTGGCCGGGGCCCTGGTACTACTGCTGACCTGAGGAAGGTTGCAGAAACCCCTGCAGCAACTGGTGCACCCGCTCGCTCAACTCGCGATTGGCCGCCTCGGGCAGGCCCCGGGCCAGTTCGGCATTGACCACCTGTTCCACCAGCGGCCGCAGTTGCAGCAATTGCAGGTTCAGGCGCTCCAGTTCCTCGGCATGGGGCAGCTCACGTTGCAGCAGCGGGTTGACCAGTTGTTTGGCGATCATCTGCACGATGCCGGTCGCCACCTGCTGTACATGGCCACGAATCGCCGTCAGCTCGTCGAGCAGGGCCGGCAGGGGAATGCCCGCGCGGTACAACTCGACCCCGGCGGCGAACAGCCTGGGGCTGGGCACCCGCAGGTGGTCGCCGGCAAATTCCAGCAGGCCCAGGGCCTGGGCCTGCTCTATCACCCGGTCGTCCAGCTGATCGCCGAACAGCGCCTGCAATTCGCCGAACTGCAGGACACCGGCCTGCTCCGGCCCCTCGGCACCGCGAATGGCCTGTTCCAGGCCCAGCACATGGGCCAGGTCGCGGCCCTGGGCCCAGGCTTCGAACAGCTCGCGGATGCTGGCGATGCTGTAGCCGCGCTCGAGCAACTGGCCGACCAGCTGCAAACGCGCCAGGTGCTCGCCGCTGTAGATACCCAAACGCCCGCGGCGCTCGGGGGGCGGCAGCAGGCCCTGATCCTGATAGGCGCGCACATTGCGCACCGTGGTCTGCGCCGCGCGGGCCAGTTCATCGACCCGGTATTCGGCGGCAACGGCACTCGCCAGGGGCGCGGCGCTGCCCAACAGGCGCTGGAGAAAAGCGGAGGCTGTATTCATGGTCGCGATCATAGCCGCCTCCCGGCAATGGCAACAACCGCCCCAACCAAGGGCTGGACTTTGCCTGCCAAGGCCCCGGCCAGCCCCCGTCGAAATGGCGCAGAAGGCCGTGCCAGAGCCCGCCGAGCCGCTCAGGTAACAGCGTAACAAGCCCCGCGGCATCGCGCCCGAATGGCTAGCCAGGAGCCTCCGCCAGGCACAACAATGACCGTGACATCAATCGATGTAACGGTCCGCCGTGACAGCCTGGAGAAACAAGATGCCTGCCAGCCCCACCCCGCTCAGCGAGCACGATCTCGAACAGTTTCGCAGCGTCCAGCGCCTGGCCTACCAGTGCGCACAATGCATCGCCGGCGAACTCAAGCCCGGCATCAGCGAGAAGCAGACCGCCGCCCTGATGAAGACCTGGCTGCAGGATCACGGCGTGCGCGACTGGTTCCATCAGCCCTTCGCCTGGTTCGGCCCGCGCACCGCATTCAAGGGTTTCGACGGCCTGCGTCACCTGGGCGGTTTCAACCTGGCCTTCTACCCGGGCAAGACCGTGCTGGAGGAAGGCATGCCCTATATCCTCGATTGCGCGCCGACCCTGGGGGCCTATACCGCCGATATCGGCTACTCCGGAGCCCTGGGTCAGAACCTGCTGCTCGAGCGCCTGATGGACGACCTGATGGCTCACCGTCAGCTGATCGTCGAGTTGGTCAAACAGCGCCGGCCCCTGGCCGAAGTCAGCCAGGCGGTGGACCGCCTGTGCGCCGAGCAAGGCACCCTGCCGCGGCACAAGGCCTACCCCTTCGAAGTGCTGGCCCATCGCGTGGAGAAACTCGGCGCGCGCGACAGCGGCCTGTCCATCGCCCGCTTCGGCGTGCGCAATATCTACACCCTGACCCGCAACGCCCTGCTCACCGGCCGCCGCGCCGGCTGGTCGCCGCTGTGGTCGAGCAATAGCCGCTCCGCCCATGCGCCTACACCCGGCCTGTGGGCAGTGGAGCCGCACCTGGGCTGGCGCGGCGTAGGGGCCAAATTCGAGGAGCTGCTGGTGGTCACCGAGGATGACGCCTACTGGCTGGACGACGACCTGCCCCATGTGCGGCGCTGGCAGCAACGCGGCCTCGGCAGCGCGCAGGTGGCGGCATGAACGCGCCCTTGCTGCTGGAGAGCGCCCCGCAGGCGCAGCGCCTGCGGGTACAGGGCGATGGCGTCGAGCTGGCGGTGTACCGCTGGGGCCAGGCCACGGGGCCGACCCTGCTGCTGGTCCACGGTTACCCGGACAACCACGAAATCTGGCTGCCGCTGGTGCGCGAACTGGCCGCCGATTACCAGATCATCGCCTACGATGTGCGCGGCTTCGGTGCCTCGGATATCCCGCGCAAACGCCTGGACTATCACCTGGAAAAGCTGGCCAACGACCTGGAAGCGGTGATCAAGGCCACCAGCCCCGATCAGCCCGTGCATCTGGTGGCCCATGACTGGGGCTCGATTCAGGCCTGGGAAGCGGTGACCGAACCGCGCATCCAGCCGCTGCTGGCTTCCTACACCAGCCTCTCCGGGCCCTGCCTGGACCACGTCGGTCACTGGATGCGCGACCGTCTCAAGCAGAAGCGTCCGCGCGCCTGGGCCCAGGTCGCAGGGCAACTGCTGAGCTCCTGGTATGTCGCCCTGTTCCACCTTCCGCTGCTGCCGGAGCTGACCTGGCGGCTGGGCCTGGACAAGGCCTGGCCGCTGCTGCTGCGCAGGCTCGAAGGCCTGCGCAACGTGGCGATTAGCACCAGCCAGCGCACCGATGGCATCCACGGGGTCAAGCTGTACCGCGCCAACTTTATCCGCAGCCTGTTCAAACCCCGCCTGCGCCACACCCAGGTGCCGGTGCAGCTGATCGTGCCGACCCGCGACCGCTTCGTGCGCCCGCAACTGTTCGAGCAACTGGCGCTATGGGCCCCCAGATCGTGGCGGCGCGAGGTCAATGCCGGGCACTGGCAACTGCTGGCCGAACCGCAGCAGCTGGCCGCCTGGCTGCGCGAGTTCACCAGCCACCTGGACGGTGCCCAGGCCAGCCGCGCCCTGCAGCAGGCCAAGGTGAGGGCCGACGCCGGGCCCTTCGCCGGCAAACTGGCGATTGTCACCGGCGCGGGCTCCGGCATCGGCCGCGCCACCCTGCTCGAGTTCGCCGCACAAGGTGCCAGCGTGCTGGCCGCCGATATCAACCTGGCCGCCGCCGAACGCAGCGCCGAACTGGCCCGGGCCCTGGGCAGCGAGGCCTTCGTCTATCAACTGGACGTGGGCGACAGCACGGCCATGGCCGCCTTTGCCGACTGGGTCGCGGCCGAATTCGGCAGCCCGGACATCGTCGTCAACAACGCCGGCATCGGCATGGCCGGCAGCATGCTCGACACCAGCAACGCCGACTGGGAGCGTCTGCTGCGCATCAATCTGTGGAGCGTGATCGACGGCAGCCGCCTGTTCGCCCGGCAGATGATCGCGGCCGGCAAACCGGGGCATATCGTCAACACCGCGTCGGCGGCGGCCTTCGTGCCGTCGCGCAATTACCCGGCCTATGCCACCAGCAAGGCCGCGGTGCTGATGCTCAGCGAATGCCTGCGCGCGGAAATGGCCAGCCATGGCATCGGCGTCACCGCGCTGTGCCCGGGCCTGGTCAACACCGGGATCATCCAGGCCACCCGCTTCAACGGCTTGAGCGCCGCGGCCGAAGCCAAACAGCAGGCCAAGACCCAGCGCCTCTATAGCCGGCGCAACCTCAGCGCCGAGACCGTCGCAGCCAAACTGATCCGCGGCGTGCAGCGCAACCAGGCGGTGGTCGCCGTCGGGGCCGAGGCGCACCTGAGCATCGCCCAATGGCGTTTCGCCCCCTGGCTGTCGCGCCTGCTGGCACGTCTGAATCTGGCCGGTTGATAAGGAAGATAAAAATGAGCGAACAACATCGCCTGCAGCAACGCAAAGTCCGCTTCGACTTCGAAGGCACCCCGCTGCACTGGGTGCCGAACGAGCCGGAAGCCTCGCATATCATGAACAGCCTGCACCTGATCCTGCCGGCCGGCGAGTTCTGGTTCTGCCGGGTCTACAACAAGGCCCTGCCGCTGGTCCGCGACCCGCAGTTGCGCGAGGACGTGCAGGGCTTCGTCAAGCAGGAGGCGCAGCATGCCCGCGCCCACGACAGCGCGCTGACGCCCTACCTGCTGCGCCACGGCATCGATCCAACACCCTTTACCCGGCGCATCCACTGGCTGTTCGACCGGGCGCTGTGCGACTTCCCCCTGGGCGACAACGCCATCAGCCGCGCCCTGCAACCCTGGTGGCTGCGCCAGCGGGTCGGCCTGATCGCCGCCGTGGAGCACTTCACCTGCGTGCTCGGCGACTGGATCATCACCACTCGCGGCCTGGATAACGCCGACCCGGTGATGCTCGACCTGCTGCGCTGGCACGGGGCCGAGGAAGTCGAGCACCGCAGCGTCGCCCACGACCTGCACGTGCATATCGGCGGCAGCCTGCTGATGCGTTGGGTCTATATGCTGATTGCCACGCCGGCACTGATCTTCCTGTTCAGCACGGCGATGAAGACCATGATGCGCCAGGACCCGGTCACCCGTTACCGCCCCGGTTTTCTGCGCCTGTGGTATCACCTGGGCAAGCGCGACCTGATGCCACGCATGGGCCATGTCGGCCGCTCGGTGCTGCGCTACTTCAACCCCGGCTACCACCCGCGCAGCGAAGGCGATATCGGCGTAGCCCTGGATTACCTGGCCAGCTCGCCGGCGGCGCAGCGGGCGCTGAAGGAGCAGACACTGACCCCGTAGAAGCGGCCCATGGCCGCGAAATGGCCCGTCGCCACAGGTTCGCGGGTATGGGTTAGGCACCCTGCCGCGCCTACACATTCCTGGCGAGGTATGGCAGTGATGCACGCCCTACTCGCTGGCCTCCTCGAACAACGCCACCCCGGCCGCCCGTTCGAGCAGGTCGGCGGGCAGGCTCTTGCTGGCGCGAGCGCCAAGCAGCTTGAGGTTTTCCACCCGGCTGACGATATTGCCGCGGCCGTCGCAGAGCTTGTTGCGCGCCCCGGCGTAGGCCTTGTCCAGTTGCTGCAGGCGCGCGCCCATTTCATCCAGGTCCTGGATAAAGGCGACGAACTTGTCGTACAGCGCCCCGGCGCGTTCGGCAATCTCGCGGGCGTTCTGGCTCTGCCGTTCCTGCCGCCACAGGCTGTCGATCACCCGCAGGGTGGCGAGCAAGGTGGTGGGGCTGACGATGACGATATGCTGATCGAAGGCCTCCTGGAACAGACCCGGATCGGCCTGCAACGCCGCGGCGAAGGCGGCCTCGATCGGCACGAAGAGCAAGACGAAATCCAGACTGTGCAGCCCTTCCAGGCGCTGGTAATCCTTTAGCGACAAGCCCTTCAGATGGCTGCGCAGCGACAGCACATGCTGCTTCAACGCCTGCTGTCGGCTCGCGTCGTCTTCAGCGGCAATAAACTGCTGGTAGGCGGTCAGGCTGACCTTGGCGTCGACCACCACCTGCTTGTCGCCGGGCAGCTGGATCAATACATCGGGCTGGAAGCGTTCGCCGTCGGCGCTCTTCAGGCTGACCTGGGTCTGGTACTCGCGGCCCTTCTCCAGGCCGGCATGCTCCAGCACCCGTTCGAGCACCAGTTCGCCCCAGTTGCCCTGGGTCTTCTGGCCCTTGAGGGCGCGGGTCAGGTTGGTCGCCTCGTCGCCCAGACGCTGGTTGAGCTGCTGCAGGCGCTCCAGCTCCTTGCCCAGAGAGAAACGCTCGCGTGCTTCCTGCTGGTAGCTTTCCTCGACGCGTTTCTCGAAGGACCGGATGCGCTCCTTGAGCGGGTCGAGCAGCTGGCCGAGCTGCTGCTGGCTGGTCTCGGTAAAACGCTGTTCGCGCTCATCGAAGATCTTCCCGGCCAGCTCGGCAAACTGCGCGCGCAGTTCGTCGCGCGAGCCCTGCAGATCACTCAGGCGCTGCTGGTGGCTGTCCTGCTGTTCCTTGAGTTCGGCCGCCAGGGCGGCGCGCAGGGCGTCCAGGCGGCGGATCTCGCCCTCCTGCTGCTCGCGCTGGCTGTGCCAGGCCTGGGCGGCCTCGCGGGCGATCTGCCGCTCATGCTGGAGCAACTCGGTTTCGCGGCGCAGCGCGGCCAGTTCGGCCTGCTGATCGGCCTTGATCTCGCTGATCTCGGCGACTTCTTCGCGGCAATCATCCAGTTGCGCGGCCAGCCCGGCCTGGGCCAGTTGTGCATTGCTCAGGCGTTCCTGCAGCAGGCCGAACTCCAGCTGCTGCCTAGCCAGACGACGCTGCAGCGACCAGGCCATATAAAGAAGAGGAAGAGCCGCCGCGGCAAAGCCGAGCAGCGCCGGTGCCAGCGCGGTGGACAGATCGATTGGCATAAGCAGCTCCGCAGAAAAGTACTGGCAGTATAACCAGTACGCCTGGGACCTGCTGCCTTGCGTCAGAGCTGTTTAAGCAGCTTCCTGGCCTCGGCCGAGCCCTGGCCGGCCGCCAGTTCAAGCCAGTGGCGGGCCTGTTGCGGCTCGCTGCTGCGCGGCAGGCTGAGCAATTCACCCAGTTCGAGCTGGGCGCGCATGTCACCGGCACGCGCGGCCTGGCGCAGCAACTCCAGCCCAATGCGACGGTCGCGCGGGTTGCCGCAGTCGCGGCAGAGCAATTGCCCCAGACGACTCTGGGCCTGCACCACACCCTGCATGGCAGGCTGCTTGAGCAGCCCCCCGGCAAAGCGCTTGACGCTGGTGGCGTGGCCCAGGCGCGGGCTGTCGAGCAGCCAGAGGGCGACCCGCATCGGCAGGCGAGCGGCGGTGGAAGGACGTTCTGCGGATAAACGAGGCAGTGCGCGAGGCATAAGAAGCAGCGGTAGCGGGAAAGGCGCGCCACTCTACTCCTTTTTTCGCCAAGGTAAAGCCTTGCCACAGGCTGTTTTAGCCGCCCTGGCGGCCAGGCCCCCAAAGGTCTGGCCAGCGGGTCTTGAAGCCACTTTGCAGCCTCCGGCGCAGCACTGCAAAAGAGCCGACAGGCCGGCTGCCAGCTGTCTTATGGCCAGGCAACCGGCCCAAAGCGCACGCCCGAGTTAATCCACAAAAGCTGTGGATAACTTCGTGGATAACATGGGCGCAAGCGCCCTGATCGCCTATGCCACGGGGGCTGAAGTCAAACTGGCGATTTTTTCACCAGCAAAAAAAGTTCATATTTTTCATTGACTTAAAAAAGTCGCACAAAGAATCAAGGGGTTACGTCAATCACGAAATGTACATTGACAAGACGCCTCGTAAATGTGCACAAGTCTGCGCCACAGCGCGTGCACTCGCCCTTTTTCGGGGCAACAACAGCCGCAAAAGCCCGCCCTAGGCGGGCAAGGGCAATTGTCCGTCACGCAGGAAAATGGCCTGGCGAAACACCCGCGGCTTATCCGGCACCTGGGCACTCTTGAAGGCGACATAGTCGGCCGTGGTTTCACACAACCAGCTCAGCAGGTTGCGTGGCCGCTTCTCCGCCAGCGCCTGGGGCACGAACAGGGCCACATTGTTGCCGCCCAACGGGCAGCGCGCGGAGCGATACTCGAAAGCTTCGACCCCGGCCTCGCGCATGGCCGCCCCCAGCGCCTGGGTGCTCTGGTAGGCAGCGGCATGGCACAGCTCGGCCTGGTATGCGGCGAAAGGCGGGTGCTGCAGCTGGATGCCGCGCGCAACCTGATAACGCGCCTCGAAGGTGCAGTGCTCGGAAAGGATGCGCCCGCTGGGCGGCGGCGTGGCCATGCCCTGCCACAGCAGAAAGCGGTAGTAGGCCGCCTCGGCCATCGCCGTGTCGATGCGCAGCGCACCATAGAACAGGCTGGGCTCATGCAGCGTGCCGAAACGCGAACCCCAGCGCAGGGGGGGATAGCGAAACGGGGTTTTCAGCAGGTAATGCAGGGGTTCGGCCTGCTGCGGCAATGGCGGTTTGCTGCCTTCCAACAACTCCTCCAGCAATGCCTGCTCGGCCAGGGTGTCCACCAGTTGCATGGTGGCGACCTGGGCCTGGCTCTCCACCAGGCGCACCAGGCGCCCACGCAACGCTTTGATCTGCTCCGGGCCGTTACAGGCTTGCCAGATATCCATGGCGACCGTGTTCCTTATGCTTATTGTTATTCGGCACCAGGCCGGGTTGCAGCGCGGGCTCAGCCCTTGCCGCGAATGGCATCGAGGTATTCGACCACCCGCACCAGGCCCTGGACCTGCATCATCAGCAGCAGCGGCACGCCCTGCAGATGATGGTTATCGGTGCGCAGAAAGTGCTGCATATCCGCCAGGTTGCCGCCAAACAGGGCGAACAGGGCGCGATAGGCGCGAATCAGCAGCAGCGCCAGCTCACCGGTCTTGCTCTGCACGCGCAGGCCGCTGTCGGCCCAGCGCGAGATCGCCGTGCGGTGCACGCCAACGATATCGGCCAGCTCCTGCTGGGTCAGGCCCAACTGCTCGCGGGTATTGAGCAACGCCTTGGCCAGTACAGCGTCGGCGTCGGCCACCGGTCGAATCAATGCGCTCATCACCGCCTCCAATGTTCGTTTGCATCAAAAATAGCACTTAATGCTGCAAATACACAGCAGAAAAAACACCCCGATTGGCAGCCCCAAGTCCATGGGTTAAGGTCTGCTGCAGAGATAGTCCTCCCCACCCCTGGATCCGTGCCCATGATCAGCCGGCGCACCTGGCTGCGACTTGTCATTTTGCTCAGCCTGCTGGCCCTCGTGCTCGGCAGCTATACCTACCTCAGCTGGACCCGCCTGCTGGAAAACCAGCAGATCGAGGAGCTGGACTGGCAAGGCCTGTCCCTCGACCTGGACGGTATCGCCCTGGCCCGCCTCGATGTGCGCCAACGCCAGGCCGGAGGCAGCCTGCAGCTGCAGATCGAGCAACTGCGGCTGCGCTGGACGCAACTGCGCCTGAGCCCGCCCTTCTGGCAACAGGTGCAGATCGCCAGCCTCGAGCTGAGCCTGCCGCAACCTGCCGCCACTACGGCTCCTGACGGCCCCGAGCCCAGCGTGCAGCTGGAACAGCTGGGTGCGGCGCTTGCCCTGTTGCCAGGCAACCTGGATATCCAGCGATTTGTCATCGACCTGCCCTGCGCCACGCAGCGCTGCAGCCTGCAGGGCGACCTGCAGCTGAGCAGGCCGAACACCGGCGTGGCCAGCGAACAAAGCCTGGCCTTGCAGCTCAACCTGCAACATCAACAGCACCAGCTGAACTGGACGGCTCAGTGGCAGGGCAATAACGACGCCGTGGCGCTGCAACTGGCCCTGGCGGTCGACCAGGTGCCACAACTGAGCCTTGAAAGCCGCCTGTGGACCACTGCCGAGGGCCAGGCATGGCAGGGTCAGTTTGCCAGCGCGTCAATGACCCAGGCCGCCGTGCTGCAAAGCTGGCTGCAGCAATGGCTACCCCTCGCCCAAGGGGACGGCATGCAAGCCCCGACGGCGGCCAAGCTGCTGGCCGACTGGCAACTGCAGCTCGGTCCCGGGCCGCTAAGTCTGAGCCAGCTGCTGCAGGCCAGCGGGCAGATCAGCGCCAGCGCCAACCTGCCCGAACCCTGGCCGCTGCCCGGCATTGGCCTGCTGCAGGGTCAGTTCAACCTGGCCGCCCGCGCCCTCGACGGGCAGTGGTTCGCCGACAGCCTGGGGGCCGACCTGCAGCTCGCCCAGATCAGCAGCGCGGCGCTGCAGAGCCTACCGGCCAACCTGCGCCCCGAGTCCCTGCACCTGCGGATAGAGGCCGCTGAGACTTTCGACGCCCTCGCCGCCAACCTGCTTGAGCGCGCCCTGCCCCTGAGCCTCAGCCTGAGCAGCCAGGGCAGCAGCCGCTTCGAGCTGCAGGGCCGCCTGGCCCTGGCCAACGCCGCGCCCTGGGCACTGCAACTGGCGGACGCCAGCCTGAGCTTGAACAGCCCCGGCCTGACCCTTGGCGACTGGGTAATAAGTGATCTGCGCAGCAAACTGGCGCTAAGCGGCTATCTGGACGAACAGCAGCTCACCCTCGCCCTGGGCCAGGGCTCGCAGCTCAGCCTGGGGCAGCTGCAGGGTGCCGAGCTGCGCATGCAGCAACTCAAGGCCAGCAGCAACGCCCTGCACCTGAGCGCCCGGCATCAGACCGGCGTGCTGCAGAGCTGGCAACTGCAGGGCCCGACCCGCCTCAGCCTGCAGCAGCTGCACCAGGCCCAGCTCAAGCCCCAAGGCTGGCAATGGCAGGGCCAGCTGGCGGCGAACGAGGCGCAGATCAAACTGGACGGCCAACTCGGCAACGACGCCGACCTGCAGCTCAGCCTGCAGGCACAGCACAGCAGCGCCGCCGGCCTGACCCTGCAGGCGAAACTGGCCGAGCTGTTTCTGCGCAGCGGCAACCCGCTGCAGCAGAGCTTCAGGGCCTGGCCGGCGCTGCTCAGCCTGAGCGATGGCCGCCTCAACGCCAAGGCCAGCCTGAGCCTGGCCGCCAATGCCAGCGCCCCCAGCGGCACGCTGGAACTCACCGGCAAAGGCCTGGCCGGCATCTATGACCGTACCGAACTGAGCGGCCTGGACACTCGCCTGCAGCTGCAACTGGACCCGCGCCAAGTGCAGGTCGAGCTCCAGGAGCTGCAGCTGCAGCAGGCCAACCCGGGCATTCCCCTCGGTCCGCTGCAGTTCAGCGCCAGCTACCAGGCCCCCCTGGCCACGCTCGACAAGGGCCTGCTGCAGGTGCGCCAGGCCCGGGGGGAACTGGTGGGCGGCAGCGTGCAGCTCGACCCCGGGCAGTGGAACCTGGCCGAGGGGGATTTATTGTTGCCCCTGAGGGTCCAGGGCCTGGAACTTGAGCAGCTTTTTATTCTCTACCCGACAGAGGGCTTGGCCGGTAGTGGCACCCTCGATGGCCTGCTACCCCTGCGCCTCGGCAGCGCCGGGGCAACCATCGAAAAGGGGCAGCTGGCCGCCCGCCAGCCCGGCGGCCAGCTGCAGTTCCACTCAGAGCGGATTCGCGCTCTGGGCCGCAGCAACCCGGCCATGCAACTGGTGACCCAATCGCTGGAGGATTTCCGTTATGCGACCCTAAGCAGCCAGGTCAATTACGATCAGCACGGCAAGTTGCAACTGGATATCCGCCTGGAAGGGCAGAACCCGGCCATCGAGAAAGGTCGGCCGATCCACTTCAACATCAGCCTGGAAGAGGACATCCCCACCCTGCTGGCCAGCCTGCAGCTGACCGACAAGGTGAACGAGATCATCAAACAGCGCGTCCAGCAGCGTATGCTGGAGCGCCAGACGGCCCCGCAAGAGCCATAGGGCTTGCACCCTGCGCCATCAGAGGCCGCAGGCCCTCACCAAGGAGAAGCGCCATGCGCTTACGCAGTTATTTCGCCGCCCTGCTACTGGGGTTGCTCAGCACGGCCTGCACCCCCACGGTACAGCTGGCCATGCCCAACGAGCCGATCAATATCAACCTCAATGTGAAGATCGAGCACGAAATCTATATCAAGGTGGATAAAGCCCTGGACAGCATGTTCAGCGAATCCAGCGGACTTTTCTGAGGAGCCAGACCATGACCCTGTTCAAACGTTTTGCCGGCCTGCTGCTGCTGCTCAGCCTGAGCCTGCCGGCCGCAGCCCTGAACCTCAACGAAGCCATGTCCGCCCTGGGCGACGCCAAGGCCAGCGGCCAGCTCGGGGAAATGCCCAACGGCTACCTCGGCGTGGTCAAGAGCGACGGCCAGGCCGCGGAAATCGCCCGCCTGATCAACCAGGCGCGGCGCAGCGAATACCAGAAACTGGCGGCGCAGAACGGCATCCAGCTTAGCGATGTGGAAGCCATAGCCGGACAGAAGGCCCTGGATAAGACCCCGCCCGGGCAATATATCCAGGTCAAGGGCCAGTGGCTGCGCAAGTAGCCACCGCAGTACCCATCAGGCCCCGTCGGCATCTGCCGGCGGGGCCTTTTTCTTGCGCAACCCAAAAGCGCGAAGCCCCTGATCTCTGCTTTGAAATCAGGGGCTTCGTGCTTTTTATGCAGGGTGGGAAGACAGGGATTTGAACACCGCGTATAAGCGTTTCAGCACGTGCAAAACCCGCTCTGCTCGGCCTTCCGTCCTTCTCTCTCGCTCGTTTCGGCTCAATTCAGCACAGTGTTTTCGACACTTTATCGACACTTTATCGACACTTTATCGACACTTTATCGACACTTGTTACTTATCTATTCCTGCTTTCCAGATCAACTCGCATTCTGCAATTTCTGAGTTCGATGCTCCCCTGAGGGTGTGGGCAGTAGTCTCTGAGTCGTGTTTCCTTGCCCACTACTACGATTTCTTGCCGCCTTTGCTGCCTAGCCACAGGCTCTGTCGTCATCTGCGTCGCTGGCATGATGTTCATGATGCTTTTAGGGGTGTAGTTGCTGTCGTTGAATGAGTTCTGCATACGCTTTTCCGCTAACGCTGCTTGCTGCTTGGACCATCCAATATCAGCTTGGCTAGATGGTGGCTGCACAACCTGCGGGGCAGGCTCGAAAGGCGCTGGGGGCTCTTGGATGGGTCGCAGGGGCTCGCTGTAGGTTTGGGCTGGCTGCTGGCTAAATACCGGCTGACCGTCAACACGGATAGCTTGTTTAAGCTGGTTAACGTCGATGACGATTGGCTTGGCAAATAGCGCGATCAAGCTCCATGTAATCGCTGAGCTAACTCCTAGGATAACGACCGTACGCCACGGAGATTGCTTCTTGTTGTTGCGGATATAGTCCGGCGCATCATCCCAGTCGCTTTTCATGTTGCCTCCTTGCTAAATTTTCCCTTTAGTCCCGTAGCAGGACATTGAAAGCGGCGAGTCCTGGGCGGATCGCAGCGGCCTTAGCCACGGCACGTGCGTGCCTATACCCTCATAGCCCAGTGAGGTTTGGCTGCTTAGTGGCAGTGGTAATCGCCAGTTTTATGGTTGCGGTGACAACCTTTTGAATCAGTACCGCCGCTGTGTGCGAATGCGACGGCTGATGACATTGAAAGAATGGCTGCGATCAGAAAGGCTGAAAACTTCATCGTTGGACTCCGTTTCTTTTCTATGGGGCACGCCCAACTCACAGAGAGATGGCAAAGTGCCTTCACATCATAGACCTGAAACGAAAGGCTTCGACATTTTTCAGAAAGTGCAGGGAGCTAGAAACGTAAAAGCCCCCGAAACTCTATAAGTTTCGGGGGCTTCGGTACTGCGATATGGCGGGAAGATAGGGATTTGAACCCTAGGTACCATCGCTGATACAACGGATTTCGAATCCGTCCCGTTCGGCCACTCCGGCATCTTCCCGTGGCGGCGCGCATGATAGCAGCCAAATGGCTTTTGGCGAACCCCCGTTTTGAAATTTTTCGCATGCTTTCAGATGCTTGCACTCAAAAGCCGTAATCAGGGGTAAAGCCTGGGTGACGAAGGCCTGAGCCCGCGCCCACAAAAAAGGGCACCGCAGTGCCCCTCTGTGTCGCTGTGACAGCGTTTCGAAGCCGCTTAGACAGTCAGGCGGGTCAGGGCTTCGCGGTATTTGTCGGCGGTTTTCTGCGCGACGTCGGCGGGCACTGTCGGGGCCGGGGACTGTTTGTCCCAGCCGGTGGATTCCAGCCAGTCGCGTACGAACTGCTTGTCGAAGCTCGGCGGGTTCTGCCCTTCGACATAGCTGTCGGCTGGCCAGAAGCGGCTGGAGTCGGGGGTCAGCACTTCGTCCATCAGGGTCAGGGTGCCGTCTTCGTCCAGACCGAATTCGAACTTGGTGTCGGCGATGATGATGCCGCGGGTGGCAGCGTATTCGACCGCGGCGCTGTACAGGGCGATGGCGGTATCACGCACCTTGGCGGCCAGTTCGGCACCGATGATGGCTTCGCACTGGGCGAAGGAGATGTTCTCGTCGTGGTCGCCGACGGCGGCCTTGGTCGAGGGGGTGAAGATTGGCTGAGCCAGCTTGGAGGCTTCTTTCAAGCCGGCCGGCAGGGCGATGCCGCAGACGGTGCCGCTCTTCTGGTATTCCTTCCAGCCGGAACCGACGATATAGCCGCGCACGATGGCTTCCACGGCCACCGGTTTGAGGCGCTTGGCGACTACTGCGCGACCCTCGACCAGGGGCAGTTCGGCGGCCGACACCACGTCTTCGACCTTGTCGCCGGTGAAGTGGTTGGGCACCAGGCCAGCCAACTTGTCGAACCAGAAATTGGAGATGGCGGTGAGGATCTTGCCCTTTTCCGGAATCGGCTCGTTGAGGATCACGTCGAAGGCCGAAAGACGGTCGGTGGCGACCATCAGCATGCGCTTGTCATCGATTTCGTAGAGGTCGCGGACTTTGCCCGAGTAGATCTTCTTCAGGCTGAGGGTCGAGGCTGTGGTCATATCGAGGTTTCCGCCTATAGCGTGAAAGTCGCATAGCGACGCCATCCTTATGCCCTTCCCCCGGGGAGAAGGTGGCGCGCAGTGCCGGATAAGGGCAGCGAGCGCACCGCGACGGCTTGTTGAGTCTGGCTGCCATTGCTGGCGGGCCCGTTGGTAAACGAAACAGGCGAAACCCACCGGGTTTCGCCTATCGGTATTGCAGGTACGACACGAGCCTGGCGTCAGCCGAGGTTATCCTGGATCAGGATCAGCACGCGACGCGCGACATCAGCCGGGGCCACGGTGTCGATGTCCTTGTCCACGGTCACCTGCACGCTCTCGCCAACGGTGGTCAAGCGTACCTGATAGCGCTCGGCGCGGGCGTCGATCTCTTCCTTGCTCGGCGCGCTGCCGAACACCTTGCCGAAGAAACCCGGCTCCTGGTCCGGCTTCTGCGCACCCTCGGCCAGGTTGACGTAATACACACCCAGGCTGCGGTTGATATCGTCGATGCGGATATCGGCCATTTCCAGGGAGCGACCCACGCCCGACCAGGCGCGGTCAAAATCGGCACCCAGGCTCAGCACCGGGTTGCCGTTGCCGTCTTCGGTCAGGCTGACACGGCTCGGCGCATCGAAGTCGCGGGCGGCCAACAGAGACACCGAACCGCCCTGCTCGGCGCTACGCGCCAGGGCCACCAGCATTTCGTCGAGCAGTGCGGCATCCAGACTGGGGTTGCTGCTGCGATTGGTAAAGGCGATATCGGCCGTGCTACCGGCTGGGCGCTCGGCGCTGACCACGAATATCTCGCTGGTATTGCGCTGCACGCCTGGCTCGATGCGTACCCGCACGCGAGTTTCGGCATCCGGCGCGACGCCGGACACACGGCTGCTCAGGCGACGCGCCATGGACGCGGACAGGGCGTCGAAACGCTGCCAGGCGGTGCTGAACTCGCCGGTCTGCGGGCGCTCTTCGCTGATCTGGAAACCGTTGTCGGCAAAGAACTGACGCGCCACCGGCCAGACTTCGGCCGGCACCCGCTGGGCAACAACCCAGCGCGATTCGCCGCTTTTCTGCAGGCTGAAGTCGCTGGCATCGGCCTGCACAGCCAGAGGCTGCGGCCGCGGCACTTCGAACTCGCCAACCGCGGTGCTGCTGGCAACCTGTTGCGGTACGGGCAGCAAGGGGTCGAGACGCTTGGCTTGAACATTGGCCGGCAGTTGCATCGGTGCCGTCTGGCGGGCTTCGAGGTAGTCGCTACCGCGGTCGCGGAAATAGCCGTCTTCGCCATAGATCCAGCCACAACCGCTGGCACTGGCAATGACCAGGGCCAGTGCTGAAAGTCCGGTGAGTCGCTTCATGCGTAGTAATTCCTCAATTAAACCAATACGCCGGACTGGCGCAGGGCCTGACGCAGCGGTTCATGACAACGCGGGCTGAGCCAGGTCAGTGGCAGACGGATACCGTCCGGCATCAAACCCATTTCGTGCAGAGCCCATTTCACCGGAATCGGGTTGGATTCAATAAACAGCGCCTTGTGCAGAGGCATCAGGCGGTCGTTGATGGCGCGGGCAATCGCCGCTTCGCCACGCATGGCCGCGGCGCACAGGTCGCTCATGGCGCGCGGGGCGACGTTGGCGGTTACCGAGATATTGCCCTTGCCGCCCATCAGCATCAGCTCGACGGCGGTGGCGTCATCGCCGGAATAGACCAGGAAGTCCTTGCTCACCCGGTCCAGCACTTCCTGGCCGCGCTGCAGGTCGCCGGTGGCTTCCTTGATACCGATGATGTTGTCGATCTTCGACAGGCGCTCGACGGTCTCCGGCAGCATGTCGCACACGGTGCGACCCGGTACGTTGTAGAGAATCTGCGGAATGGCCACCGACTCGGCGATATGACGGAAGTGCAGGTACAGGCCTTCCTGGGTCGGCTTGTTGTAATAGGGGGTGACCAGCAGGCAGGCATCGGCACCGACGTCCTTGGCGGACTGGGTCAGTTCGACCGATTCACGGGTGGAGTTACCACCAGTGCCGGCGATAACCGGAATGCGCCCGGCGACCTGATCGACAATTCGCTTGATCACTTCGATGTGTTCAGACACCTCAAGGGTCGCCGACTCGCCGGTAGTGCCGACCGCGACGATGGCGTTGGTGCCCTCTTGCAGGTGGAAATCCACCAGTTTGCTCAGGCTGTCCCAATCAAGACCACCTTGCGCATCCATGGGCGTAACCAGTGCCACCATACTGCCCGCAATCATGCAACCGCTCCTGCCGGAAAAAGAGAGCCGTAATGGTACTGGGGCCACCTGCCTTGCACAAGCGAAGTACTGCGGCCCGGCGCAAGCAATCTTTATTGGCAAAGCGTCGCCTGCAGTGCCTGCGAGCATTCCCCTGAGCAGCGCTTTTCGCTACCCTTCAGGCTTTATTCGGCGCTGCTTGTAAAAGCCGACCGCCCATCGTTTTAGGAAGGCTGCATGTCCACCCCCCCAGTTCGCGAACAATTCCTCCTTATCAACGCCCTCGGCCCCAACGCCATGGAGCTGACCAACGTACTCTGCCGTACCAGTCATGAAAATCGCTGCGCCGTGGTCAGCACCCGCTTGAGCCGTCATGGCGAGTTCAGCGCCCTGGTGCTGCAGATCTCCGGCAGCTGGGATGCCCTGGCGCGCCTGGAGGCAAGCCTGCCCGCCCTGGCCAAGAAACACAGTTTCTCGGCCAACGTGATCCGCAGCGCCGCCTCCGAAAGCCGCCCACAGGCCCTGCCCTATGTGGCCTACGTCAGCTCGGCCTACCGCCCGGACATTCTCAACGAACTGTGCCAGTTCTTTATCGACCACCATGTCGAACTGGAAAACCTGACCTGCGACACCTATCAGGCTCCGCAGACCGGTGGCACCATGCTCAACGCCACCCTGACCGTGACGCTGCCAGCCGGCACCCAGATCAGCTGGCTGCGCGACCAGTTCCTGGATTTTGCCGACGCCTTGAACCTGGACGCCCTGATCGAACCCTGGCGCCCACAGACCCCTTGAGGATTGCCTTATGGCCGTAGCACTCGACACCCCGGTTGCCGATTTCCAGGCCCAGGCCACCAGTGGCCAGCAGGTGCAATTGTCTGCACTGCAGGGCCAGCAGGTGGTGATCTACTTCTACCCCAAGGACAGCACGCCGGGCTGCACCACCGAGGGCCAGGGCTTTCGCGACCAGTACCCGGCCTTCCAGGCGGCCAACACCCTGGTATTCGGCGTTTCCCGCGACGGCCTCAAATCCCACGAGAATTTCAAGTGCAAACAGGCGTTTCCGTTTGAGCTGATCTCGGACAAGGACGAGACGCTGTGCCAGCTGTTCGACGTGATCAAGCTGAAGAAGCTCTACGGCAAGGAGTATCTGGGGGTGGACCGCAGCACCTTCCTGATCGATAAAGCAGGCGTACTGCGCCAAGAATGGCGTGGCGTCAAAGTACCGGGCCACGTCGATGCCGTACTGGCCGCCGCCCAGGCCCTGAACAAAGCCTGAGGCTTCACGCAATAAAAAGCCGGTCGACTGACCGGCTTTTTTGTTCCTGCTGTGGCCTACACCGGCACCACCTGCTCGCTGCGCGGCCAGGCATCGATCACCGCCTTGAACAAGGTGGCCAGGGGGATGGCGAAGAACACCCCCCAGAAGCCCCACAGGCCGCCGAACAGCAACACCGCACAGATAATGGCCACCGGGTGCAGGTTGACCGCCTCGGAGAACAGCAGCGGCACCAGCACGTTGCCATCCAGCGCCTGGATGATCCCGTAGACCACCATCAGGTAAACGAACTGGTCGCTGAAGCCCCACTGGAACAAGCCGATCAGCGCCACCGGCACGGTCACCACCACCGCGCCGATATAAGGCACCACCACCGACAGGCCGACCAGCAGCGCCAGCAGCGCCGCGTAGTTGAGCCCCAGGAAGGCGAAGGCGATATAGGTGACCACGCCACAGATGATGATCTCGATCACCTTGCCGCGGATATAGTTGGCGATCTGCTTGTTCATTTCCTGCGCCACCTGGCTGATCAGGGTGCGCTCGCGGGGCAGATAGCCACGAAACCACTCACCGATCTGCTGGCGGTCCTTGAGGAAAAAGAACACCAGAATCGGCACCAACACCAGGTAGATCATGATACTGACCAGCATCGGCAGACTGGACAGCGAGAAGGACACCGCCCACTGGCCGAACTTGCCCACCTCGCCGCGCACCGACTCGATCAGCTGCAGCACCTGAGCGTCGGTAATCAAGGTCGGATAGCGCTCCGGCAGCAGCAGGAACAGCGACTGCCATTCGCCGAGCATGCGCGGCAGCTCGTTGAACAGGGTGCTCAGCTGTTGCCACAGCAGCGGCATCAGCACCAGCAGAAACAGCCCGAGCATACTCATAAACAAGGTAAACACCAGCCACACCGCGGCCACCTGGGGCAGGCGCAAGCGTTCCAAGGCATTGACCAGCCCCTGCATGAGAAATGCCAGAACCAGCCCGGTCAGCACCGGGGCGAGCATGCCGCCGAGGGTCAATACCGCGGCAAAGCCAAGAATCAGCAGCACCGCCAACACCACTGCCTGCTCGTCCGAGAAGTAGCGATGCAGCCAATCGCGTAACACCTTAACCATCAGCATTCCTTAAATACGCAGCAAGCGGATCATCCGCAGGCAGTCAGGCCTTACGCAGCCAGTAGCGATAAACGCCATTGTCGACTTCTTCGCGCAGCAGACTATGCCCTGCCAGGGTGGCGAAGGCACGGAAATCACGCTGGGAACCCGCATCCGTGGCTTCTACTTTGAGCACCGCACCGCTGGCCAGGCGGTTCAACTCCAGCTTGGCCTTGAGCAGCGGCAGTGGGCAGCTCAGGCCACGGGCGTCCAACTGCGCATCGCAGTCCTCGGCCGGCCATTCAATATCGGTCATGTTCTACTCCTGGAAGTGGATAAGGATACCCAAGGCCGCACAGGCCTGGCCAGCGGAGCAACCGGGCGGCTACAGTAGCGACTCTGTTCGACACGAGCTTTGTGCATGAATCTTCTGCGCCCTACCCTGCTGATGCTCACCTGCCTGCTGACCACGCCCGGCATGGCCAGCGACCTGCCATCGCTGGGCGACGCCAGTTCGTCCATGGTTTCCCCCCAGCAGGAGCACCAACTCGGCCGCGCCTGGTTGAGCCTGGTGCGCGGCCAGGTCAGTCAGTTGTCCGACCCGCAGCTCAAGGATTACGTCGAGACCAGCGTGTATCGCCTCAGCGAAACCAGCCAGCTGCAGGACCGTCGTCTCGAATTCGTGCTGCTCAACAGCCCGCAAATCAACGCCTTCGCCGCCCCCGGCGGCATTATCGGGGTCAATGGCGGCCTGTTCCTGCATGCCCAGACTGAAGCCGAATACGCCTCGGTCATGGCCCACGAACTCGCTCACCTGTCGCAACGCCACTTTGCCCGCGGCCTGGAAGCCCAGCAGCGCATGCAGATCCCGGTCATGGCCGGCATGCTCGCCGGCATAGTCGCCGCCGCAGCAGGCGCAGGCGATCTGGGCATTGCCGCCATCGCCTCGACCCAGGCGGCCGCCATGCAGGAGCAACGGCGCTTCTCCCGGCAGAACGAACAGGAAGCCGACCGCATCGGCCTGGTCAACCTGGAAAAAGCCGGTTTCGACCCGCGCGCCATGCCAAGCATGTTCGAACGCCTGATGCGCCAGTACCGCTACGACCGCAAGCCGCCGGAATTCCTTCTCACCCACCCGGTCTCCGAATCGCGTATCGCCGACACCCGCAACCGCGCCGAGCAGTACAGCGGCCAGGGCACTACCGATAGCGTGCGCTACCAGCTGATGCGCGCCCGCGTACAACTGATCTATGAAGACACCACCGGCCTGGCCGCCAAGCGCTTTCGCAATATGCTCGATGAGAACCCCGAACTGGAGGCTGCGCGCTACGGCCTGGCCATTGCCCAGATCAAGGGCGGCCAGCACCAGCAGGCCCGCGAAACCCTGCAGCCGCTGCTGACCAAGGCCCCGAACGACGTGGTCTACAACCTGGCCCAGATCGAACTGGACATGGCTTCCAACCGCCTTGGCGAAGCGCAGAGCCGCATCGAGCGCTTGCAGACCCTGTACCCGAGCAACTACCCACTGAAACAGGCGCGTATCGACCTGCTGATGAAGCAGGGCCGCACCCAGGACGCCGAGCGCGACCTCGACCTGCTACTGAAGGACCGCAGCAAGGACCCGGACGTGTGGTACCAGGTCGCCGAGGTGCGCGGACTCAGTGGCAACACCATCGGCCTGCACCAGGCCCGCGCCGAGTTCTTCGCCCTGGTCGGCGACTACACGCAGGCCATCGAGCAGCTTGATTTCGCCAAACGCCGCGCCGTCAACAACTTCCAGCTGGCCTCGCGGATCGACGCCCGCCAGCGCGAGCTGATGGAAGACAAGCGAATTATCGAGCAGATGCTGCGCTAAACCGGAGAACCCTGGAACACCGCTCACCGAAGGTAGCCCGGATAAGCCTTGGCGCAATCCGGGAAACATTCGACACCTTGGACGGTGCAACGACCTGCACCTCTAGCCGCTCCGGCAGCCACATCGGCTCCTGGGCCGCGCTGCGCAGGTCCGGGCTACGCACTAGAAACGCAAAAGCCAGGCACATGCCTGGCTTTTTTATGTCGCGCGCTTATGCGTTGCCGCTGAGCTTGAGCCGCGCCGCCTGGGTAAAGTCGAGCATGCGCTTGAGCGGCTTGATCGCCTTAGGGATCAGCGCCGGGTCGACGAAGACCTCGTTGCTGCCCTCACGCAGGCACTCCAGGGTGCGCTGCAGGGTGTTCATGGCCATCCACGGGCAATGGGCACAGCTGCGGCAGGCCGCGCCGTTACCGGCGGTAGGAGCGGCGACAAACTCCTTGTCCGGACACAGCTGCTGCATCTTGTAGAAGATGCCGGCGTCGGTTGCGACGATAAAGGTCTTGTTCGGCAGCTGCTGCGCTGCGGCAATCAGCTGGCTGGTGGAGCCCACCGCATCGGCCAGATCGATCACCGCCGTCGGCGACTCCGGATGGACCAGCACCGCAGCATCCGGATAGAGCGCCTTCATGTCTTCGAGCTGCCGGGCCTTGAACTCCTCATGGACGATGCAGGCACCGTCCCACAGCAGCATGTCGGCACCGGTCTTGTTCTGGATATAACGGCCTAGGTGCTGATCCGGTGCCCAGATAATGCTTTCGCCGTTGTCCATCAGGTGTTCGACGATTTCCACCGCGCAACTGGAGGTCACCACCCAGTCGGCCCGCGCATTTACCGCAGCCGAGGTATTGGCGTAGACCACCACGGTGCGTTGCGGGTGCTGGTCGCAGAACGCGGCGAACTCCTCCACCGGGCAACCCAGATCCAGCGAGCACGTTGCTTCCAGCGTCGGCATCAGCACGCGCTTTTCCGGATTGAGGATCTTCGCCGTCTCGCCCATGAATTTGACGCCCGCCACCAGCACGGTCTGCGCCGGGTGGGCATTGCCGAAACGGGCCATCTCCAGGGAATCGGAGACGCAACCGCCGGTTTCTTCGGCCAGGGCCTGCAGCACCGGGTCGCAGTAGTAGTGCGCCACCAGCACGGCGTTCTGCTTTTTCAGCTCGGCGGCAATTTCGGCCCGGTAAAAAGCTTCCTGCTCCGGCGTCAGCGGCTTGGGCTGCTTGGCGTCGAGGTGGGCTTGAACCAGAAGGCGTTCGGAAATCTGCGTCATGTCATCAGGCCCTGTGAAGGTCTATCAGCGCGGAACTCAAGTATACCCGCCAGCCAGGCATACGCGCAGAGCCGAGGGGAATATGGGGGTCCAGGCAGGTGATCGGGATAAAAACTACAGATAAAAAAAAACCTGAAAATTCCTTTAATCGGAACTTTCAGGCTTTCTCGACCTTCCGTAGAAGGGAATATGGTGGGTCGTGTGGGATTCGAACCTACGACCAATTGGTTAAAAGCCAACTGCTCTACCAACTGAGCTAACGACCCGACGCGAGGCGCATGATACTGATTTAATTCAGAAATTCAAC
>JBFJZW010000011.1:0-31008 GCA_041621875.1 Pseudomonas sp.
CGCCGGCACCGGAGCCGATGATGACCACGACGTCGCCGTCGTCTTGTGCAAATTTCGCTGCCATGGGGTGTTCCCCTCATTGTTGGAATTGGATGAGCTGCGATTGGTCAGGTGTGGGTCAGAGCCAGTCGAGGTCGTTGTAACCGCGCGCCAGGTAGCCGCCTTTCTCCACCGAGGAGCCTTCGTAGCCGAACAGCGAGAACAGCGCCGGGTTGTCGTAGAGACCGAACATCAGGGCGTTGCGCACGGCGCGAAAGAACGCCCCGGTTTCGATCTCGCGCAGCAGGGCGACCCGATCGATTTCCGTGTTGAGGTCTTCGAAGGGCTGGCCGTGACGCCGCTCGGCGCTGGCCTGCAGCTCGCGCAGGCCGTCGGCGATCAGCTCGGGTTGCTTGGCCACCAGTTCGGCCAGTGGCTTGGCGTAGTGCAGGTCGTTCAGGCGGTCGTGGGGGTAGATGTCGCGGCCCATGCGTAGCAGGCCTTGGGGCAGGGCGGGCAGCGCCTCGTCGGCGAGCAGGGTGACCGGGATCAGCTGCGCGGCGACGGCGGTGACGCCGAGGGCAAGCAGGGACTGGCCGGAAAGGGACATGAAACGCCGGCGCGAGAGGCCGGTGTCGGGGCTGGGAGAGTCATGCATGGCAGTGCTCCAGGCTATGTGCCGGCACAGCCTGCTGTGGGATCAGGTGTGACCGGCGCTCATTGTTATGTGCCGAGAGGACTGTTCTTCCTCTCTCGATAACCCTTGAGCAGCTTGCGTGCCAATGCTTTTTTCGGAGCTAACATACTGATTTTTATTATGTTTATAAAAATTAGAGCGAATCTGCGGAGCTGCGTCGTAACGTCCTTGTAATGCGAGATTCTTTACAGCTGTAAACATCTGTAATGGGCAGCAGTGGAGTGCGCGGAGCAGGCGATTGGCGGCCTGGCCTATTGGCCAGCCCCTGACAAACGCACTTAATGCAGCGGTTCGGTGCCGCCATCTGTGACCCTGAGCTGGGGCATGCCTTGGCTTTAGTGCTCGGTCAGTGTCAGCAGAATATCGGCATACCAGGTGCAGTTAAGGCCCAGGGCTTCATCCAGCTTGAGGTCGCGGGTGCCGACGTCCAGTCGCGCCGAATGCACGCCCAGCAGCAGCCAGGGCAGGTCGCCGAGGAGTTCCGCGCGTTCGGCCGCGGCCCGCATGACCACGGGGGCACCGCTGGTGCCGCGGTGAGTGCGGGCATCGCTGAGGAAATAACCCTCGCCCTGAAAGCGCAGGCCGAAGGAGGAGGCGATTACCGCCTGGCGCACCACGGGCATATGGTGCAGTTGGTCGTGAAAGCCCAGGGGGAAGCCGACCACCAGCAGGGAGCTGCCCACTTCGACCTGATCGCTGGGCTGTAGCAGGTGCTCGGGGGTGAAGGCGCGGTAGACCATGGTGTCCGGCAGGGCCGCCCGTTCCAGTTCGATCACCGCCACATCGATCTCGCCGGTGGCATCGTTACCCTGTCGCCAGAGGCTCTGGCCGCCGCGGTACAGGGGCACCGAGAAGCCGATGGACTGCGCCATGTTGCTGGCGTCGGTGTGCAGTTCGATCTCGATCCGGTCGGGAAAATGCTCGCTGGCGGCATCCAGCATCACGTGGCGGCTGGTGACCAGAAACAGTCGCTTATCGCGTTCGAAGAAGAAGCTGCTGGCGTTGGTGCGCAGGCTCTGCTGGTTGAAGGTGGAAATCCGGGCGGTACTGAGCAGTATGGGTTCGATCATCGATGGGTCCTTGCGGTTTGGGGCAGCCAGGGGGTAGATACTCGATTGGGCAAGGCATCCAGGGTTATGACAGTCGCCAGCGCCGTACTGTTGCATGCTTTGCCGCCCGCCCGGGGCTTTTCTCTGCCCGAGGCGCTGCGTTTTCGACGCGCAAAAAATTGCGTATTCAGTCATTAGCCTGCAGCATCCGCGCCGGTATGGCCGCCTGGGGAACGGAAACTATGTATCAGGGTGAAAGATTCAATGCCTGGACCCATCTGGTCGGGGCCGTTCTGGCCTGTGTCGGGGCGGTCTGGTTGCTGGTATTGGCGAGCCTGGACGGCGAGCCGCGCAAGATCGTCAGCGTGGCCATCTACGGTATGACTCTGGTGCTGCTTTACAGCATCTCGACCCTGTACCACAGCTTGAGGGGCCGGGCGAAGGTGGTGTTGCGCAAGCTCGACCACCTGTCGATCTACCTGCTGATCGCCGGCAGCTATACGCCGTTCTGCCTGGTTACCCTCTACGGGCCCTGGGGCTGGTCGCTTTTCGGAGTGGTCTGGGGGCTGGCGCTGGTCGGTATGCTGCAGGAGATCAAGCCGCGCTCCGAGGCGCGGGTGTTGTCCATCGTGATCTATGCGCTGATGGGCTGGATCGTGCTGGTGGCGGTCAAGCCCCTGCTCGCGGCGCTGGGTACCGCGGGTTTCACCTGGCTGGCGGGGGGCGGCGTGCTCTATACGGTGGGGATCATCTTCTTCGTCTACGACGGTCGCTTCCTTCACTGGCACGGCATCTGGCACCTGTTTGTGATGGCCGGCAGCCTGATGCACTTTGTCGCGGTGCTGTTTTACGTGCTGTAGTGCGGCGCTGCGTCAGGCGTGCGCCATGTTATGCCCATGGCCAGTTGCGCGAGGCCTCTACGGTAGGGGGGGCCGTGCGCACAAGAGTTCGCAGCTGACGCTGGTGCGCACAGCGCACCCTACGAGGTCCCAGGTCATGGCTCTGCGCATTTAAACGCCGACACCTGGGTATGGCCTTATTCGACGCGCTGCTCGCCGGTATAGCTCAGGGTCACCTTGCAGCGCCGGCAGTAATAACGACGACCCTTGGCCACCAGGGCATGGCGCTGCGCCGAGAAGGGGAATTCGCCCTGGGGGCAACTGCAGCTGTAGATATAGCGGCTAACCGCACGGCGTTGCACGGCATAGCTGTGGCAGCGGTTGGGCGGCAGCTCGTAGACGCCGCGCATGATCAGCTGCCATTCCTCGCCATGGGGCTGGATCTTCAGGCCGAACAGCTGATGGGCGATCAGGTGGGCGACCTCGTGGGGCACCGTCTGCCTGAGGAAGTCTTCGCGGTTTTCCCGGTACAGCTGCGGGTTGAAGCGCAGCTTGTTCTCCGTCAGGTGGGCGACGCCGGCCTTCTGTCCACGCAGCTTGAAGCTCACTTCGGCGCGGGCAAAGGGGCGCTTGAAGAAGGCTTCGGCCTGCTGGTAGCAGCGTTCGACATGGCTGAGTAGGTGTTCGGGCATGGACGGCGCTTGTCAGGGGCGGGCAGGCGATTATGCCCAAGGTGCTGGCCGAGCACAGCCCTGAAACGACGAAACCACCTGGCGGTGGTTTCGTCTGTTGCGTCAAGCCTTGTTAGCTGGTGTAGACGGGGCCAACGCCGAAGCCCCAGAGGATCACCGAGGCGGCAATCATCGCCACCAGTACCACCAGGCCTACCGCCAGTACCGAGCTGGAGAACATAAAGCCTTCGTCCTCGGGTATGCCCATAAAGGTAGGTATGCCGACATACAGCAGATACACGGTGTAGCAGATGGCTGCCGTGCCCACCACCATGGCCAGCCACAGGTGCGGATAGAGTGCCGCCAGTCCGCCGATAAACAGCGGGGTGGCGGTGTAGGCGGCGAACACCACACATTGGGTCAGGTTGGGGCTGGCGTCGTAGGTGCGCGCCATCCAGTGGATAAAGGCCCCCATTACCGCAATCCCGGCGAGCATCGCCAGGTAGGTCATGATGGTCATCTGCAGTGCGCTTGCTTCGGTCAGCATCACCGGTGTTCGGTCACCAATTGACCAGCCAACCTGGGTAGTGCCGATATAGGCCGAGATCGCGGGAATTGCCGCGAGAATCAATACATGGGTGAGATACATGTGGCTGATGGTTTCTTCTTCGCCACGAATTTCCTGCCATTCCTGATCGGGATGGGTGAAGAGCCCCCAAACGTGATGGATCATGCCAGACACCTCCTCTTATTATCCGGTCGCCCCCCAGCGCGGTGCCCGGCGCGCGTGTGCAGCGCCACCGGGTACGCGGCCGAACCTATGCGACCGTATGTCGCAGTATAGGCAGCGATCGGCGTGGGAGGAGGGGCTGCTTAGAGCAAATCGGACTCTCAAGACTTCCCGTAATAGCGTTCCAGGATTTCCATGGCCTTGTTGATCGATTGCAGGCGAGCGGTGTTGCCGCCACGGTCGGGGTGGTGCTGGCTGACCAGCTGGCGATAGCGGTGCTTGATTATGGCGAGGCTGAGTGCTTGCGCGGCGTCGTCCAGCTCGAACAGCTCCAGCGCCGCGCGTTTTTCCTCGCCGCCCTGCATGCGGGTCCAGAAACTGGCCAGAAGCTTCTCCACGTCGCGCTCGTCGGTTTCGCGCAGCTGATCGAGATCCAGGTAGTAATCGCGCAAGGGGTCATGTTCGGCAAGCTCGACGCGCCCGGGTTGATAGGGCAGCAACTGGATATGCAGCGGATCGATGCGCACAAAGCCGGTGCGCTCGGCCCATAGCCGGTCGCGCAGGCGGTAGAGGGCGTTGAACAGCAGAAAATGCGTGCGAAACAGCACCAGCTTGTCGGTAAGCGGCAGGTGGGGAATATGGCTGCAGTGGCGCTCTTTCAACTGCTGGATCAGTTGGTACTCGCCCAGGCCGGCCGGGGCAGCCCGCAGCAGTTGGTGGACGTGTTCGCAGAGGTCGAGGTTCGGGTCTAGATCGTCGTTCATCGGCCGAGCCTAGCATTTCAACAACTGCGGGGTAGGGCGCGCCACGCTTTCTGCGTAAAATGCCGCACTTTCGTAAGCTTCCGGATTCCAGCGCATCATGGGCACCCTCTCGGTCAACCAGAACAAACTGCAAAAACGCCTGCGCCGTCAGGCCGGCGAAGCCATTGCCGACTTCAATATGATCGAGGATGGAGACAAGGTCATGGTCTGCCTGTCCGGCGGCAAGGACAGCTACACCATGCTCGACGTGCTGCTGCACCTGCAGAAGGTCGCGCCGATCAAGTTCGAGATAGTCGCGGTGAACATGGACCAGAAGCAGCCGGGTTTCCCCGAACACGTGCTGCCGGCCTACCTGGAATCCATCGGCGTGCCCTATCACATCGTCGAGAAGGACACCTACTCGGTGGTCAAGGAGAAGATCCCGGAAGGCAAGACCACCTGTTCGCTGTGCTCGCGCCTGCGCCGCGGCACCCTGTATACCTTTGCCGACGAGATCGGCGCGACCAAGATGGCCCTGGGGCATCACCGCGACGACATCCTGGAAACCTTCTTCCTCAATATGTTCTACGGCGGCACCCTCAAGGCCATGCCGCCCAAGCTGCGGGCCGACGACGGCCGCAACGTGGTGATCCGCCCGCTGGCCTATTGCAGCGAAAGCGATATCGAGGCCTACAGTCAGCTCAAGGAATTCCCGATCATTCCGTGCAACCTCTGTGGCTCCCAGGAAAACCTGCAGCGTCAGGTGGTCAAGGAGATGCTCCAGGACTGGGAACGCAAGTCTCCGGGGCGCACCGAGATCATGTTCCGCGCCCTGCAGAACGTGGTGCCGTCGCAACTGGCCGACCGCAACCTGTTCGACTTCAAGAGCCTGAAAATCGACGACAGCGCCACCCCGCGTTTTGTCGATGTGATGAATTTGTAAGCGACAGGAACAGGCGAGGGACGATGCGCGACTACAAATGGCTTAACCAATACTGCCTGAACCGCTTCGGCTCGGCCGCCGAGCTGGAGGCGCGTCTGCCGCAGCCGCGCAGCGCCGAGGAGCTGCGCGCGATCAGCGACGACCGTTATCTGTCGGTGCTCAGCCTGCGGATCTTCCGCGCCGGGCTCAAGCACAGCCTGGTGGACGCCAAGTGGCCGGCTTTTGAAGAGGTGTTCTTCGGCTTCGATCCGGAAAAGGTCGTGCTGATGGGCGGCGAGCGTCTGGAAAACCTGATGCAGGATGCGCGCATCATCCGCCACCTGGGCAAGCTCAAGAGCGTGCCGCGCAATGCCCAATTTATCCTCGATGTGCGCCAGGAAAAGGGCAGTTTCGGTGCGTTGATCGCCGACTGGCCGGTGAGCGATATCGTCGGCCTGTGGAAGTACCTGGCCAAGCACGGCAGCCAGCTCGGCGGTCTGTCCGCGCCGCGTTTTCTGCGCATGGTCGGCAAGGACACCTTTGTCCCCACCGACGACATGGTGGCTGCGCTCAAGGCGCAGAAGATCATCGACAAGGCACCCACCAGCCTGAAAGAGCTGGCGGCCGTGCAGTCGGCGTTCAATCAATGGCATGAGCAGAGCGGCCGACCTTTGTGCCAGCTGTCGATGATGCTGGCGTATACGGTCAATCACTGAGCAGCTAGGGTGGGTTACGCTTTCTCCATCCATCTGTTGATGTGCTGGTGGACGAATAAGCGCGTCGTCCACCCTACGTGGGAGTGCTTGAGATGGACGAGGTCATTGCCCGTGTCGCCCAGGCCATTGCCGCGGCCGAACGCATCCTGGTGATCACCGGTGCCGGGCTTTCCGCCGATTCCGGTCTGCCCACCTACCGCGGCCTGGGCGGCCTGTACAACGGCCATACCGCCGAGGGCCTGCCCATCGAGGCGGCGCTGTCCGGGCCCATGTTGCAGCGCGACCCGGCATTGTGCTGGAAATACCTGGCCGAACTGGGCAAGGCCTGCCTGGGTGCCCAGGCCAACGCCGGGCACCATGCCATCGCCGAACTGCAGCGCAGAAAGCCCGGCTGCTGGCTGCTGACCCAGAATATCGATGGCTATCACCGCGCCGCCGGCAGCCCGATGGAACGGGTGATCGAGATCCATGGCGAGTTGGCCCCGCTGTATTGCCAGTCCTGCGGGGCTGTCGACCCCGAACTGGCCGAGCACCTGAACCGGCCGCTGCCGCCCCGATGCCGGCAATGCGCTGGGATTCTCCGTCCGCCGGTGGTGCTGTTCGAGGAAATGCTGCCGGAGCAGGCCATCGCCCGCCTCTACGCCGAGTTGCGCCAGGGCTTCGAGGTGGTGCTCAGCGTCGGTACCAGCGCCAGCTTTCCCTATATCGTCGAACCCGTGCTGCGCACCCGTCAGGCTGGCGGTCTGAGCGTCGAAATCAACCCGAGTCGCACCGACTTGAGCGCCCTGGTGGAGATCCATCTGGCAGGGCGGGCGTTAGATGTTTTGCCGAAACTGCTGAGTCACATTTAGAGCCATAGAATTTGCAAATCGATGTCATAGAAGGCATAGTCGCGCCCTTATAGAATTTATCGACACGGTCGTGCCCATGCTCAAACGCCTCGCACCCCTCGTGCCTCTCGCACTTTCCCTGGTTCTGGCCGCCTGTGCCAGCCATGCGCCACAACCACCCGCAGCAACCGCGGTCACCGCTCAGCAACAGGGCCATGCCGTCAAACGTTCGGCCGCTGTTGCCGATCAGCAGGATGAATTCGCGGACTTCGCCGACGACAAGCCCTACGAACTGCCTCAGCTGGCCGACAGCATCCTGACCCATGGCTTGACCCTGGTGGGTACCCGCTATCGTTACGGCGGCAGCACGGTGAAGTCGGGTTTCGATTGCAGCGGCTTTATCGGCTACCTGTTCAAGGAAGAGCTGGGCATGCAATTGCCGCGTTCGACCCGCGAAATGATCAATATCGATGCGCCGCTGGTCGAGCGCGAAGAGCTGGAGCCGGGCGACCTGCTGTTCTTCAGCACCAACGGCCGTGGCCGGGTCAGCCATGCCGGTATCTATATGGGGGATAACCAGTTTATCCACTCCAGCAGCAGTCGCAGCGGCGGCGTACGGGTCGATAGCCTGGAAGATCGCTACTGGAACCGCACCTTTCTCGAGGCCAAGCGGGCCCTGGCTTTGGCCCCAAGCGAGTCCGTCGCGCGCCACCCCTGAGCCGGTTCTGGGCTGCCGAAAGTGCTCGGCAGCCTTCGCCAGGGCTCATGTCGATAGTTTTCAACGACCTGCCGCATAAAGCTAAAGCTTGCACTAGGATGTGCAAGCCGGCAGAGTAGGGCGCATCCCGGCTCAGGATCACTCGTCCATGACCGTTATCGCCCGTTTCGCCCTGTTTGCCCTCGTCGCCCTGCTCACGGCTTGTGCGGGACGCGCGCCAGCCCCGGCAATGCAATCCCAGATCCATGCCCCCATCGGCAGCCAGTATGGCAGTGCCGAGGATGTGCTGTTCCGTGCCCTGGGTCTGGTCGGTACCCCTTATCGCTATGGCGGCAATACGCCGGCGGGCGGTTTCGACTGCAGCGGCCTGATCGGCTACGTCTACCGTGATGCCGCCGGTATCAGCCTGCCGCGCTCGACCCGCGAACTGATCGGCATGCGTGCCCCGGTTGTCAGCCGCGACCGCCTGCAAAGCGGCGATCTGCTGTTCTTTGCCACCAATGGCGGCAGTCAGGTCAGCCATGCCGGCATCTATGTCGGCGACGGTCGCTTCGTTCATGCGCCTTCCAGCGGCGGCACCGTACGCCTGGACAGCCTGAGCAATAGTTACTGGCAGCGCACCTACCTGGATGCCAAGCGCGTGTTCAGCGGTGAACTGGCACGCAACCCATGACAGCGGTCATTTGCAGAGGGAGTTGGCATGACCAACCAGACGCTCAATCTCGATTCCGCCCTGTATCAATATCTGCTGGATGTGTCCCTGCGTGAAACGCCACTGCTCAAGCGCCTGCGCGAGGAAACCGCGCAGCTGGACAACGCCCAGTGGCAGATCGCCCCGGAGCAGGGCCAGTTTATGGCGCTGCTGGTGCAGCTGAGCGGGGCCCGGTTAATTGTCGAGGTCGGTACCTTTACCGGTTACAGCGCCCTCTGCATGGCCCAGGCCCTGCCTGAGGACGGACGGCTGATCTGCTGCGATATCCCCGGCGAGCACAACGCTACCGCCGAGCGCTACTGGCGCGAGGCGGGGCTGAGTGCGCGGATCGAACAGCGTCTGGCTCCGGCTCTGGAAACCCTGAGCGCGCTGGAGGGTGAGGGGCTGGCGGGGCAGGTCGACCTGATCTTTATCGATGCCGACAAGGCCAACTATCCGGCCTATTTCGAGCAGGCTCTGCACTTGGTGCGGCCGGGTGGCCTGATCCTGTTCGACAACACCCTGTGGAGCGGACGCGTACTGGAGGTCAACCCCGAGAGCGCCGACACCCGGGCGATCCAGGCGCTCAACCTGGTGCTGCGCGATGATCCGCGCATCGACCTGTCGCTGCTGCCGCTGGGCGACGGCCTGAGTCTGTGCCGCAAGCGTTGAAGTAATTTTGTCGCCACAGCGTCGCCTGCTAATGCTCAGCCACAGCAGCGCCGTGGCGCGTGCACGACCCGCGGTGCAGCTCGGCAAGGTTGCATTTATATGACTAATCCATGATCCTCCAGCGCAGCTAGTAGTTTGCGGCGGGGCCGGTGCGCTGTGTGTATGGCTCCTTCCTCCCGACTCCTTGAGCACCCCGTGGTGCCGGTTGTTCTACGCGGCAGCCGTTTATCCGGGTTATCCGGTTTATCAAGGGTCATGCAATGCGCGCTTTTCGATCCGCCCATCTCTCTTTGGGGCTGGGCCTTGTAGCCCTCTCTGCGGTGTTTATCTCGGCCTGGTGGTCAAGCCCGGCCTACAAGGTTTCTGCCTTTGCCCTGCCCAAGGCTGCACCGCTGGTCGCTGAGGCCGAGTGGCAGCCGTTCTATACCAGCCGCTTCGCCTCCAGCGACCTCAATGAGTTCGTGCATTCCTCGTCCATCACCGGGTTGCCCGACGGCGGGCTGATGTCCGTGTGGTTTGCCGGCTCGCGCGAAGGCGCGGCAGATGTGCAGGTGCGTGGCGCGCATTTCGATGCGGCGACCGGCGAGTGGGGCGACGAGCTGATCCTGGCCACCCGCGAGTCGACCCAGGGTTCGGTGCATAAATATATTCGCAAGCTGGGCAACCCGGTGATCGCCCTGGCCCCGGACCAGCGCCTGTGGTTGCTGTACGTCTCGGTTTCCGTCGGCGGCTGGGCGGGCAGTGCGATCAATGCCATGCATTCCGATGACCTGGGCAAGACCTGGTCCGCACCCAGGCAGCTGGTGACCACCCCCTTTTTCAATATCAGCACCCTGGTGCGCAGTGCGCCGGTGTTCCATGCCGACGGCTCCATGGGCCTGCCGGTGTATCACGAGTTTCTCGGCAAGTTTGCCGAGTACCTGTACCTGAGCCCCGCAGGCGAGGTGCTGGACAAGATGCGCATCAGCAGTGGCAAGCACTCGCTGCAGCCCACGGTCGTGGCCCTGGATGAATGGAACGCCATCGCCCTGTTGCGCTATGCCGGCAGCACCCATCACCAGATTCTGGCCAGCCGCACCCAGGACGCGGGGCAGACCTGGAGCGAGCCCTATCCCGAGGATCCATCCAACCCGAATTCTTCGCTGGCCGCCGTGGTGACTCCGGGGCAGGGCATGCTGGTGGCGATGAACGACCTGGAAGACGGGCGTTTCCGTCTGAGCCTGATGGAAACCAACGAGGAGATGGATTTCTGGACGCCGGTGATCGAACTCGACGAGTCGCCGGACTTCGAGGGCAACCCGTTCGAGCCCGAGGTCTATCGGGAAATCATCGGCGACAAGTTCCGACTCTCCAGCGGCCCGCGCCGGCAGGGCCTGCTCGATGAGTTTCTGGGCAACCTCGATCAGCGGGTGTGCAAGAAGAATGGTTGCGACTTCGAGTACGAGTACCCCTATTTCATCAAGAGTACCGACGGCAATTACCACCTGGTGTATTCCTGGAACAACAGCTTTATCAAGCACATCAGCTTCAACGATGCCTGGCTCAAGGAGCGCTTGTAATGTTTGAACTCTGGCAGGCCCACCTGACCTTCGCCCTGCTGCTGTTTTTGCTGATTCCCGGTTTCGGCTTGTTATCCGGGGGGCGCTGCCTGGTCCTGCTGGGCTGCCTGCTGATCGGCTTTGTCCCCCTTGCCGGTCTATCGCTGGCCGCCTACGTGCGCAGTTTTACCGACGACCTGGCCATCACCACATTGCTGGCACTATTGTTCGCCAGCCTGGTGCGCATTGGCCTGCTGGCCAGGCTGGAGGCCCCGCAGGGGCTGCAGCTGCTGCTGTTGTTTGGCCTGCTGGCGCTGTTCCTCTATCCGGCTACCCTGGGCCTGACCGCCTCCGACCCCTATCGCCTGGGTTACAGCCCGCGCCCCTTGCTGGTGGTGCTGGCCCTGGTGGCGCTGGCCTTGCTGCTGGTGCGCAACTGGCTCGGGGTCTGGATGCTCGGGCTGGCCACGCTGGCCTTCAGCCTCGGCCTCAAGTCCTCGGGCAACTACTGGGATTACCTGCTCGACCCGCTGCTTGCGCTCTACTGCTGGGGCGCGCTGATCTGGCATGCGGTCGTCCGACTCGGCTTGAGGCAGCGCAAGACCCAGTTACCCATGCGCCTGTAAGAGGGTGTCTACAAATTACTGCGCTCGGCCATGCTGCGTTGAACTCAGCCTCAAAATGCTCATGTACTACTCGTACACTCCGCTTTTTCGGCTGTTTTCGCCTTGCCTGACCATCGCTCGCTACTTTTGTAAACACCCTCTTGGCAGCGCGTGCTCCTGACACTACAGACGATTTGCTGATTGAGGTTCGCACCATGGGTTGGTTGCAATCGCGCCGCTTGCATTACTGGCTGGGCGCTATAGCGGTACTTTTTGTCTTGCTGGCGGCCCTGCGCGGGCTGTTTTTTCTGGGCTTCTCCGGCTTCGACGGCAGGGCCCTGAGCGAGGTCGCGGCGGTGCCGCAAACCCTCGGCATCGGCCTGCGCTTCGACCTGCGTCTGGCCATCCTGTTGATGCTGCCGGTGGCGCTGCTGGCCTGGTTGCCGGTCTACAACCTGACCCGCAGTCGGCCGTTGCGCTGGCTGGCCCGGCTCTACCTGGCCCTGGCCGTGGGTGCGGTGGTGCTGGTGTATATCTTCGACTTCGGCCATTACGCCTACCTCGGCGTGCGCATCAACGCCACGGTGCTGCGTTTTCTCGGCGATGCGCAGATCTCCACCGATATGGTCTGGCAGACCTACCCGGTGATCTGGATCAGCCTGGGCTGGCTCGCCACCAGCGCGCTGACCTGGTGGCTGCTGCTGCGCCTGGAGCGCATTACCCTGGATCGTCCGGCCAAACCCATCAGCCGCTGGTCACTGACCTGGGGCAGCGCGCTGATGGTGGTGCTGGTGTTCCTCGGCATCCTCGGCCGCGTCGACAATATCAATCTGGAAAACCCGGTACCGCTGCGCTGGAGCGACGCCTTCTTCTCCGGTGACAACCAGGTGGCGGCCCTCGGCCTGAATCCGGTGATCTTTCTCTACGACACCCTCAGGGTGCCGCAGCAGCCCTATGACCTCGAGCAGGTGGCCGCCCACTACGGGGTGGTCAGCCAGTACCTGGGCGTCGAGCAGGCCGATGTCGAGCAGCTGAGCTTTATCCGCGAGCAGGGCCCGCAGCCTTACGCCTTGACCGGCGAGCAGCCACCGAATGTGGTCTTCGTCATGCTCGAATCCCTCGGCACCACGGCGGTGGGGGCCTATGGCAATCCGCTCAACCCCACGCCGAATATCGACCGCCTGGCCAGGCAGAGCTGGTTCTTCGAGAATTTCTATGTGCCGGTGACCGGCACGGCCAAAACCGTATGGGCGAGCATTTCCGGGGTGCCCGACGTTTCGCGGCATGAAACCTCGACGCGCAATCCGCTGATCACCCGCCAGCACAGCCTGGTCAATGCGTTGCAGGGCTACGAAAAGCTCTACATGATCGACGGCAACTCCGGCTGGGCCAATATGAATGCGCTGATCCGCCAGAGCATCGATGGCGTTCGGCTCTACGACGAGCGCCACTGGAACTCGCCGCTGGCCGATGTCTGGGGCATCTCCGACCTCGATCTGTTCAAGGAAAGCGACCGCCTGCTGCGCGACCTGCCCAAGGACAAGCCCTTCTTCGCCTATATCCAGACCGCCGGTAACCATCGGCCCTTCACCATCCCCAAGGACAACGACGGCTTCGAGGTGCACGAGATATCCCTGGAGCAGGCCCAGAGTGCTGGTTCGCGCAGCGTGGCGCAGTACAACGCGGTACGCCTGCTGGACTTCAATATCGGTCGCCTGATGGAAATCGCCCAGGCCGGCGGCTGGTACGACAACACCATCTTCGTCATGTTTGGCGACCACAACACCCGTATCAGCCAGGTGCCGCATATGCCGCCGGCGCTGGTCAAGCTGGGCCTGGACGGCAATCAGGTACCCCTGCTGATCCATGCCCCCAAGCTGCTTGAGCCGCGGCGGGTCGAGGAAGCCGTGGGCCTGGTCGACCTGTTGCCCACGGTGCTCGGCATGACCGGCATGAGCTTTCGCAACGGGGCCCTGGGCCGCGATATCCAGCAGCCGGCCGCGGAAGGTGAGCGGATGGTGCCCCTGGTGCTGCGCGAGGGCAGCTTCCCGCTGATCGGCGGGGTCACCCGCAATTTCCTCCTGCAGATGCAGCATGACGGCAGCAAGCCGTCGCTGCACGATCTGGCGTCCCTGACGCCGCTGGACAACGTCGCCGCACAGCATCCCGCCGAATACCAGCGCCTGTTGGCGCTGACCCGTGGCCTGCACGAAACCTCGCGCCTGATGCTCTATCAGAACGTGCGCAAATAAGGTGGTGCCCACCCAGGTTGCGCGCTGCGCTGAATTGGCTGCGCGGTTTGACCTGGGCGCGCCAAGCCTCTACCCTGCGCGGCTTGCAATAGGTGCCCCCCACGTTTCGGCGTGCGAGGGGTGAAACAGGGAAGTCGGTGCGCTGCGCTTCACGCCAGCAATTCCGACGCTGCCCCCGCAACGGTAGACGAGTCAAACCAGCGCTTTTTCAACCACTGTGCTCCAGGAGCCTGCCGGACTTAACGCAGTTCTACTGCGGTCAAGCCCGACAGGCTCCTTGCATGGGAAGGTGTGTCTGGTCGCGATCTGAGCCCTCAGTTCGCCGCTCGTAAGCCCGGAGACCGGCCTGCTGCAGTCCATGGCATCGCGGAGGGCGTTGTCTGGCGTATGGGCTGTCGCCTTTGCGGCGCTTGTGCGTCTTCGTTCTCCGTGTGCCTTTCCCAGCCTTGGTCGCCCGGGTGAGTGCGACGGAGCATACGACGCGATGAGTAAGTCCCTGTTGAAACCGATGGCGCTGCTGTGCGCTATGGGTTGTTATCCCCTGGCCCATGCCGCCAGTCCCACCGAGTTGCAAGATCAACTGGTAACCGCCACCCGCACCGCGCAAACCGTCCAGGAGAGTCTGGCGGCGGTCACGGTATTCGACCGCGCGCAGATCGAGCAGAGCCAGGCGGCGTCCCTGCCCGAGCTGCTGCAGAAAGTGCCGGGGATGTCCTTCAGCAACAACGGCGGCCCGGGCAAGAACACTGCTCTGTATATGCGCGGCAGCAACGCCAACCATGTGCTGGTGCTGATCGACGGCCTGCGGGTCGGTTCGGTGTCCTCCGGCGGCGCGGCCCTGCAGGACCTGCCGCTGGAGCTGATCGAGCGGGTCGAGGTGGTGCGCGGGCCGCGTTCCAGCCTGTATGGCTCGGAAGCCATCGGCGGGGTGATCCAGATCTTCACCCGCAAGGGCCAGGGCGAGGGGGCCAAGCCGTTCTTCTCCGCCGGCTACGGCACCCATGACAGTTACAGCGGCAGCGCCGGAGTGACCGGTGGCGGTCAGCAGGGCTGGTACAGCCTCGGCCTCAGCGGCCTGGATACTGACGGCATCAACGTCAAGCAGGTCGGTGCCAGCGGTTATGAAAGCGATTCCGACGGCTTTCGCAGCCTATCCGGGACGCTGAGCGGCGGCTATCGCTTCGACAATGGCCTGGAGCTCGACGGCAACCTGCTGCGCAGCAAGTCCCACAGCGACTACGACCAGGTCAACAGCAAGCGCAGCAGTGGCTTTTCCGCCAACTCCGACGGTGTGCAGAGTGTCGTCGGCGGGCGTGCGCGTTTTGCCCCGCTGGAGCCCTGGCAGGTGACCCTGCAGGCCGGGCGCAGCGAAGACAAGGCCGATCATTATCAGGACGGTGCTTTCAACTCGCGCTTCGACAGCCGTCGCGACAGCCTCAGCTGGCAGAACGATCTGACCCTGGCCGACGGCCACAGCCTGATCCTGGGGGCCGATTATCAGCGTGACGAGGTCAACGGCACTGTCGCCTATGCCCTGGAGAGTCGCGACAACCAGGGGGCTTTCGTCCAGTACCTCGGTCAGCACGGGGCGCAGGACTGGCAGCTGTCCCTGCGCCACGACGACAACGAACAGTTCGGTCGCCACGACACCGGCAATATCGCCTGGGGCTATGCCCTGAGCCAGGCGTTGCGACTGACCGCCAGCTACGGCACGGCATTCAAGGCACCGACCTTCAACCAGCTGTATTACCCCGGCTTCGGGAACCCGGACTTGCAGGCCGAAGAGTCGCAAAGTCTGGAGCTTGGTCTTGCCGGGCGGCACGCTTGGGGCCACTGGGCGGTGAACGCCTATCGCACGGAGATCGATAATCTGATCGCGACGGTGCGGGTCAACGGCATCAGCCAGGCCCAGGGCGTCGACCAGGCACGTATTCGCGGCCTCGAACTGCTGGTCGGCAGCGAGCTGTTCGGCTGGCAATGGAACGCCAACTACACGCTGATGGACGCCGAGAATCGCTCAGCGCGCTCGAGCCGCACTGGCATTCCCTACTACGGCAAGGAACTCAACCGCCGGCCGAGTCAGCTGTTCAACCTGGACATCGATCGCGCCTTTGGCGACTTCAGCGTCGGCACCAGCCTGCATGCGCAGAACTCGACCTACGACGACCTGGAGAACCAGCTTGAGCTGGCCGGCTTCGCCACCCTGGACCTGCGTGGCGAGTACCGGCTGAACCGCGAGTGGCGTCTGCAAACGCGGCTGGCCAACCTGCTGGATGCCGATTACCAGACCGCCGAAGGCTTCAACCAGCCCGGCCAGGCGGTCTATCTGACGGTGCGTTATCAGGCGCTCTAACAGGCGCTACGCCCGGCGCACCTCAGTTGTTTACCTGGAGATAAATGGATGAACCTGACACCCCGTACTCAGTTGCTGATCGGCCTGGCCCTGGCGCTGCTGATGGCCATGACCCGCGGTCAGCATTTCTCCACCCTGAACCTGCCCAGCGCCTCCTGGGCGGTGTTCTTCCTCGCCGGGGTACTGCTCAAGCCGCGCTGGGTATTTGCCGGGCTGTTTGTCGAGGCCTCGCTGCTGGACTTCGCCGCCATCCAGTGGGCGGGCGTCAGCGCCTGGTGCATGTCGCCGGCCTACTGGATGCTGCTGCCGGCCTACGCCTCGCTGTGGCTGGGCGGTCGCCTGTACGCGGGCTGGCAGCGTGACCGGGCGAGCAGCCTGGCGCTGCTGGCGGCAACGGTCGCGGTCAGTGCCCTGGTCTGCTACCTGTTTTCCGGCGGCGGCTTCCTGTTCTTCTCCGGGCGTTACCCCGAACCGACCCTGGCCCTGCTGGCCGAGCGTATAGGCCTGTACTACCCGCGTTATCTGGGCAGCCTGGCTCTGTATGTCGGGCTGGCCGCGCTGCTCTATAGCGCCGCGCGGGCCTGCTCCTTCGCCCCGCGGCGGGTCGCGGGCCAATGAGCGGGGCGGGCGCTGCGGTGGATTGCGCCACGTCCGAGGAGCAGCCGGGCGCTCGCCACTGTCCGGCGCTGCTGATCGCCGCGCCGGCCTCGGGCCATGGCAAGACCACGGTGACCGCCGCCCTGGCGCGCCTGCATACGCGCCAGGGCAAGCGCGTGCGGGTATTCAAGTGCGGCCCGGATTTTCTCGATCCCATGGTGCTGGCCCAGGCCTGCGGCGCGCCGGTGTACCAGCTGGATCTGTGGATGGTCGGCGAGGCAGAGAGCCGGCGGCTGCTCTGGCAGGCGGCGGGGGAGGCCGACCTGATTCTGATCGAGGGGGTGATGGGACTGTTCGATGGCACGCCGTCGGCGGCCGATCTGGCTCGGCACTTCGGTGTACCGGTGCTGGCGGTGATCGATGCTTCGGCCATGGCCCAGACCTTCGGGGCCATGGCCCATGGCCTGGCGACCTTCCAGGCGGACCTGCCGTTTTCCGGGGTGCTCGGCAACCGGGTCGGCAGCACCCGGCATGGCGAGATATTGCGCGATGCCTTGCCGGCCTCGATTCGCTGGTACGGCGCGTTGCCGCGCAGCGCCGAGGTGCAATTGCCGAGCCGCCACCTGGGCCTGGTCCAGGCGGGCGAACTCGCCGACCTGGATGCGCGCCTGGACGCCGCCGCCGATGCCCTGGCCGCCAGTGCCGATACCAGCCTGCCGCCGCCAGTCAGCTTTGCCGCCCCCGAGCAGGCAATGCCCGCGCGGTTGTTGGCCGGTGTGCGTATCGGCGTGGCCCGCGACAGCGCCTTCGCCTTTCTCTATCAGGCCAACCTGGATCTGCTGGAGGCGTTGGGGGCCGAATTGCAGTTTTTCTCGCCCTTGAGCGATAGCCAGTTACCCGTGGTGGATAGCCTCTATCTGCCCGGCGGCTACCCCGAATTGCACCTGGCCCAGCTTGCGGCCAACCAGGCCATGGCGCAGGCGATTCGTGCCCACCATGCGGCCGGCAAGCCGATCCATGCCGAGTGTGGCGGCATGCTCTATCTGCTCGAGCAACTGACCGACCAGCAGGGAGCCAGCGCCGCCATGCTTGGTCTGCTTCCGGGGCAGGCGAGCCTGCAACCGCGGCTGGTGGCCCTGGCCCTGCAGCAAGTCGAATTGCCGGAAGGCAGCCTGCGCGGCCATACTTTCCACCACTCGGCCCTGAGCAGCACTCTGGTGCCCATCGCTCGGGGCGAGTGCCCCAATTACAGGCGCACGGCCGAAGCGGTTTACCGTATCGGCCGGTTGACCGCGTCCTATATCCATTTCTATCTGCCGTCCGCGCCGTGCGCGGCGGCCGCGCTGTTTCTACCCGGTGAGCCTTGATGAACGAGCAGGCCTTTAGTCCCGAGGAGCGTGCCGCGGTCTACCGCGCCATCGCCGAACGCCGCGATATGCGCCATTTCAGCGGCGGCGAGGTGGCTCCCGAGGTACTCGCGCGCCTGCTCGAAGCCGCGCACCAGGCCCCCAGCGTCGGCCTGATGCAGCCCTGGCGGTTTATCCGCATCAGCCGCCCGACCTTGCGCGAGGCCATCCACGGCCTGGTGGACGAGGAGCGCCTGCGTACTGCCGAGGCGCTGGGCGAGCGCAGTGATGAATTTATGCGGCTGAAGGTCGAGGGCATCCGCGACTGCGCCGAGCTGCTGGTGGTGGCCCTGATGGACGGCCGCGAGGCCCATGTGTTCGGTCGCCGCACCTTGCCGGAAATGGACCTGGCGTCCCTGGCCTGCGCCATTCAGAACCTCTGGCTGGCCGCCCGCGCCGAGGGCTTGGGCATGGGCTGGGTGTCGCTGTTCGAGCCCCAGGCTCTGGCGGACCTGCTCGGCATGCCGACTGGCAGCAAACCCCTGGCGGTGCTGTGCCTGGGGCCGGTCACGCAGTTCTATGACGCGCCGATGCTGGTGCAGGAGGGCTGGGCCACGCCACGGCCGCTCAGCGAGTTGCTGTTCGAGAACCAGTGGGGCACGCCATGAGCCTGGTCCTCAGCACCTGCGCCGGGGTCGCCCTGGATGCGCTGTTTGGCGAGTCCAGGGGCTGGCATCCGCTGGTGGCCTTCGGGCGTCTGGCCGGGCGTATCGAGCAACGCTTCAATCCGGCGGGCGCTGGCTGGCGCAGTCATGGGGTGACGGCCTGGTGCCTGGCGGTGTTGCCGCTGACCTTGCTGGCCTGGCTGCTGAGCCAGATCAGCGGGCTGGGCTGGGCAGTAGAAGTTCTCGCGCTCTATGCGGCCCTCGGGCTGCGCAGCCTGGGCGAGCATGCCATGCCCGTAGCCCAGGCCCTGCGTCTGGGCGATCTGCCTCTGGCGCGGGAACGGGTCGGTTATATGGTCAGCCGCAATACCGCGCAGCTGGACGCCACGGGCGTGGCCCGGGCCGGCAGCGAGTCGGTGCTGGAAAACGGTTCTGATGCGGTGTTCGCTGCACTGTTCTGGTTTGTTATTGCCGGCGCGCCGGGGGTGGTGCTGTATCGCCTGAGCAATACCCTGGACGCCATGTGGGGCTATCGCAATGAACGCTTCGAGCGTTTCGGCTGGGCCGCGGCGAAGATCGACGATGGCCTTAATTACATTCCAGCGCGGTTGGTCGCCCTGACCTATGCATTGCTTGGCAAAACTATGCTGGCGCTGCGCTGCTGGCGCACCCAGGCACCCTTGTGGGACAGCCCCAATGCCGGCCCGGTGATGGCCGCAGGCGCTGGGGCGCTGGGCGTTAGCCTGGGCGGCGCGGCGGAATATCACGGCGAGTTGCATCAGCGGCCCGAGCTGGGCGCGGGGCCACAACCCAAGGCGCGGGATATCGAACGGGCGCTCAATCTGGTGTACGGCGGTGTGCTGCTGTGGCTGGCGCTGCTGCTGTTGTGGGGGGCTTTCTATGTTTAAGCCGGGTGGACTTGAGCACGGCGGCCGCCTGCGCGCGGCGTCCCTGCGTTATGGCATTGCCCTGGCGGATTGGCTGGACCTGTCCACCGGCATCGCGCCTTACGGTTGGCCGCTACCGGCGATTCCCGCCAGCGCCTGGGCGCGCCTGCCCGAGCAGGACGATGGCCTGGAAGTCGCCGCCCGTGATTACTACGGGGTGAGCAATCTGCTGCCGGTAGCGGGTTCCCAGGCGGCGATTCAGGCGCTGCCGCGCCTGCTACGCAATGCCCGGGTCGGCATCGTTTCGCCGGCCTATGCCGAGCACGCTGCCGCCTGGCAGCGCGAAGGCCATCGTCTGCTGGAACTTAGTGAAGGCGGTATCGAACGGGCGCTGGAACGTCTGGATGTGCTGCTGCTGGTCAATCCCAATAATCCAACCGGTCGCCGTATTGAACCCCAGCGCCTGCTGGACTGGCACACCCGCCTGGCCGAACGCGGCGGCTGGCTGGTGGTGGATGAAGCCTTTATCGATTGCACCCCTGAGCACAGCTTGGCGGCCTTTAGTGATCGAGCCGGGCTGATCGTATTGCGTTCGTTTGGCAAATTCTTCGGCCTGGCCGGTATTCGCCTGGGTTTTGTTCTGGCCCAGCCGGCCTTACTCGAACAACTGGCCGCGCTGCTCGGGCCCTGGACCGTCAGCGGGCCGAGCCGGGTGGTGGCCAGCGCGCTGCTGCAGGACCACGCTGGCCAGGGTTTGCAGCGTGAGCGACTGTTGGCCGATGGCGAGCGCCTGGCCACGCTGCTCAGCGTCCAGGGGCTGCCGCCGACTGGCGGTTGCGCGCTATTTCAGTTCTGCTGCACGCCGAGTGCTGCCGAGCTGCATGAGTTTCTCGCTACGCAAGGCATCCTCACTCGGCTGTTTGCCAGCCCACTGAGCCTGCGTTTTGGGCTGCCGGCGGATGAAGCTGGGTGGCAGCGTTTGCAATTGGGCCTGGAGGCCTTCGCTATGGAGTGCCAATGAGCACATTGATGGTGCAGGGCACCACTTCGGATGCCGGCAAAAGCACCCTGGTAACCGCGCTATGCCGCTGGCTTAAGCGCCAGGGCGTTAGCGTGGTGCCGTTCAAACCGCAGAATATGGCGCTTAATTCGGCCGTTACCGCCGACGGTGGCGAAATCGGTCGCGCCCAGGCGGTGCAGGCCCAGGCCGCCGGGCTGGCCCCGCACACCGATATGAACCCGGTGCTGCTCAAGCCCAATAGCGACACCGGTGCCCAGGTGATCATCCACGGCCGTGCCCTCAGCAGCATGGATGCAGTGGCCTATCACGACTACAAGAAGGTGGCGCTGCAGGCGGTGTTGCAGTCGCACCAGCGCCTGAGCGCGGCCTACCCGGTGGTGATGGTGGAGGGTGCCGGTTCGCCGGCCGAGATCAATCTGCGCGCCGGCGATATCGCCAATATGGGCTTTGCCGAGGCGGTGGACTGCCCGGTGATCCTGATTGCCGATATCGACAAGGGCGGCGTGTTTGCCCATCTGGTCGGCACCCTGGCGTTGCTCTCCGAGAGCGAGCAGGCGCGGGTGCAGGGCTTTGTGATCAACCGTTTTCGCGGCGATATCGCCCTGTTGCAACCGGGGTTGGATTGGCTGGAGCAGCGCACCGGCAAACCGGTAATCGGCGTATTGCCCTACCTGATGGATTTCCACCTGGAAGCCGAGGACGCCATCGATATTCGCCAGGGTGCCAAGGCGGCCGAGCGGATCAAAGTGGTGGTGCCGGTATTGCCACGGATCAGCAATCACACCGATTTCGACCCGCTGCGCCTGCATCCTCAGGTCGAACTGTGCTTTGTCGGCCCCGGTCAGACGATCCCGGCAGCGGATCTGATTATCCTGCCCGGCTCGAAAAGCGTGCGCAGCGATCTGGCTTTTCTGCGCGAGCAAGGCTGGCCGGCAGCTATCGCCAGGCACCTGCGTTACGGCGGCAAGCTGCTGGGCATCTGCGGCGGGCTGCAGATGCTCGGCACCCAGATCGACGACCCCCGTGGCCTGGAAGGCGCGGCGGGTTCCAGTCCAGGGCTGGGGTTGCTGGATTTCAGCACAGTGCTGGAACCCGAGAAGCAGCTGCGCAATGTGCGCGGCCAGCTGTGCCTGGAAAATGCGCCGGTCAGCGGGTACGAGATTCATGCCGGGGTCAGCTCGGGCACAGGTTTGAACGCGGCCGTGCGGCTGGATGATGGTCGCGCCGATGGTGGTTTGAGCGCCGATGGCCAGGTGCTCGGCACCTATCTGCACGGTCTGTTTGAAAGCAGCGAAGCCTGTAGTGCACTGCTGCGCTGGGCCGGACTGCGCGAAGTGCAGCAGGTGGATTACCACGCCTTGCGTGAGCGCGATATCGAGCGTCTGGCCGATCTGGTCGAGGCGCATCTGGATACGGCAAAACTGCGAACGTTATGTGGCCTGTAGGGTGGATCACGCTTTATCGATCCACCATTTGTGGCGTGATGGTGGAGGTAAAAAACAACATCCACCCCGGGAGACAAGGTGAACCATGCATGAACTGATTCTCGGCGGTGCCCGCTCCGGCAAGAGCCGCCTGGCCGAGCGCCTGGCGGCCGAGTCCGGCCTGGCGGTGACCTATATCGCCACCAGCCAGCCGCTGGATGGCGAGATGAACGAGCGTATTCAACATCACCGCCAACGTCGTCCGGCGCATTGGGCTCTGGTGGAAGAACCCTTGGCCCTGGCTCGGGTGCTGCGTGAGCAGGCCGCTGCCGATAAGTGCCTGCTGGTCGATTGTCTGACCCTGTGGCTGACCAATCTGTTAATGCTGGATGACCCGGCGCGGCTGAGTGCCGAGCGCGATGCGCTGCTGGACTCTGTGAGCGGCCTGCCGGGGCGAGTTCTGCTGGTCAGCAATGAAACCGGCCTGGGCGTGGTGCCGCTGGGCGAGCTGACCCGCCGTTATGTCGACGAGGCGGGCTGGCTGCACCAGGCCCTGGCCGAGCGCTGTGAACGCGTGGTGTTTACCGTGGCGGGTTTGCCGATGGTTCTCAAGGGGAATGCGCTATGAGTGAGCAATGGTGGCAACAGGGCTGTCAGGCGCTGGATATATCCGCGCGCAGCAAGGCCCAGGCGCGTCAGCTCGAACTGACCAAACCGGCCGGCTCCCTCGGCCAGCTGGAGCAGTTGGCCATCGACCTGGCGGCCATGCAGGGCAGCCAACGGCCGCAGGTCGAGCAGCTGTGGATCAGCATCTTTGCCGGCGACCATGGCGTGGTGGCCGAAGGCGTATCGGCGTTCCCCCAGGCGGTTACCGGGCAGATGCTGCGCAACTTCGTCAGTGGCGGCGCGGCGATCAGCGTACTGGCCAAGCAGCTGGGCGCGACGCTTGAGGTGATCGACCTGGGTACCGCGCTGCCATTGGAACCGCTACGCGGCGTGCGTCATCTGCATATCGGCGCGGGCACGGCGAACTTCGCCCAGGCCCCGGCGATGACTGCCGCGCAGTTGCTGCTGGCCCTGGAGGCTGGCCAGGCCAGCGTGCAGCGCGCCCGTGAAGCCGGCAGCCAGCTGTTCATCGGCGGCGAGATGGGCATCGGCAACACCACCGCCGCCACGGCCATGGCCTGCCTGCTGTTGGAGTGTCCAGCGCTGGAGCTGGTCGGCCCCGGCACCGGTCTGGACCGCGCGGGCGTGGCCCATAAGGCCGAGGTGATCGAGGCAGCGCTTGAGCTGCATCGTCCGGCGATCAGCGAACCCATCGACATCCTGCAACGCCTCGGCGGTTTCGAGATTGCCGCGCTGAGCGGTGCCTACCTGGCCTGCGCGCAGCAGGGTATTACCGCCCTGGTGGATGGTTATATCTGCAGCGTTGCCGCCTTGCTGGCAGTACAGCTGAATCCGGATTGCCGCGACTGGCTGCTGTTTGCGCACAGCGGTGCCGAGCCTGGCCATCAGCGGGTGCTCAAGGCGCTGCAGGCCGAACCGCTGCTCGACCTGGGCCTGCGCCTGGGCGAGGGCAGTGGGGCGGCCCTGGCCGTGCCGCTGCTGCAACTGGCCTGCAGCCTGCACAATGAGATGGCCACCTTTACCGAGGCGGCGGTGGCCGAGCGTCCTGCATGACGGTCTATCTGGAACTGCTGCGCCACGGTGAAACCGAGCTGGGCGGCGGCCTGCGCGGCAGCCTGGATGATGCCCTGACCGAAACCGGCTGGGCGCAGCTGCGCGCCGCGGTGGCCGAGGCTGGCCCCTGGGATCGACTGATCAGCTCACCCTTGCAGCGCTGTGCGCGTTTTGCCGAAGAGCTGGCGGCGCAACACGGCGTGCCGCTTAGCCTGGAGCCGGATCTGCAGGAACTGCATTTCGGCGCGTGGGAAGGGCGCAGTACCGCTGAGTTGATGCAGAGCAGTGCCACCGAACTCGGCCGTTTCTGGAGCGATCCCTACGCTTTTACCCCGCCCGAAGGCGAGCCGTTGCTGGCCTTCGAGGCGCGGATATTGGGCGCATTGCAGCGTTTGCAGGCACGCCATGCCGGCGAGCGCTTGCTGCTGGTGACCCATGGCGGGGTAATTCGCCTGCTGTTGGCCCGCGCTCGTGGTTTGCCGCGCAACGACCTGTTGCAGGTGGCGGTGGGCCATGCCGAGCGCTTTCAACTGTGCCTGGATCAACAGGGTGAACTCAGGGAGTTGGCATGACGGTCTGGTGGATCGCCCTGCAATTTCTGACTCGCCTGCCGGTGACCCTGGCCGGCATGCCGACGCCTGAGCAGGTCGGCCGCTCGCTGCTGTTCTATCCGCTGGTGGGGCTGCTGATCGGCCTGTTGTTGCTCGCCGCGCAGCAACTGTTGGGCGATAGCGCGGTGCTGCTGCAGGCGGCGCTGCTGCTGACCTTGTGGGTGGGCATCAGCGGTGGCCTGCATCTGGATGGTCTGGCCGACAGCGCCGATGCCTGGGTCGGTGGCTTTGGTGATAAAGAGCGCACCCTGACCATTATGAAAGACCCGCGCAGCGGGCCGATTGCGGTGGTGGTGCTGGTGCTGCTGCTATTGCTCAAGTTTGCCGCCCTGGTGACCTTGCTGGAAAACGGCTCCGCGCTGTTGCTGTTGCTGGTGCCCTGGCTGGCGCGCTGTCTGCTGCCGCTGCTGTTTCTCACCACCCCCTATGTGCGTGCCGGCGGTCTGGGTCTGGCCCTGGCCGAGCACCTGCCACGCCGGCAGCTGCCCTGGGTGCTGGCCGCCAACGTTGGGCTCATACTGCTGTTCGGCTGGCCGGGGTTGCTTGCCTTGCTGGTGGCCGGCACTGTGTTTTTCTACTTGCGTGTCTTGATGCTTAAGCGCCTGGGCGGTACCACCGGCGATACCGCCGGGGCGTTGCTGGAGATAGCCGAATGCGCGGTGCTGGTGGCCCTGGCCTGTTAAGCAGGGGGACGGCGAGGTTGTCTCCGAGTAGATTTTCTCGGCACGGAGCCGGGCTATCGCCTAGCGTTTAGGGACAACCAGGCGGAGCAGGGATGTTTATGGTGTGCAGGTCGTTTTACTCGCTGGTGTTGGCGACATTGCTCTGGGGCTTTTCCGGTGCGAGTGTGGCGCAGACCGAGGAGTTGGTTTGGGGCATTGTGCCGATTCCCGGTGCCTTCAATGTGCGCGATGGCGAGGTGGTCGATGGCGTGCTGTTCGAGGCCATGCAGCTGCTGGCCGCGCGCCTGCCCGAGTTGCAGATGCACTACGAAGTATTGCCCATGACCCGCGTCGAGCAGCGTATGGGCGAGAAGGGCGAGATGTGCAGCAGCGGCCAGTTGCAAAGCCCCGAGCGCGATCGGGTGGGCTACTTCGTACCCTATGTGGCGAGCACGCCGATCCATGTACTGGTGCGTCCGCAGACTTTGGATCAACTGCTGATCGAGGACGGCCAGGTCAGCCTGGACTGGTTGTTCGGCAATCCCTACCTGCGCGGTGCCCTGGCCAGGAGCCGGGTCTATCCTGCGCCGATTCGCGAGCGCCTGAGCAAGGCCCATGCCGAAGGGCGAATTCCCGAGCTGGGTGGCAGCCTGGCGGGGGAAAACCTGCTGCTTATGGTCAGCCATCAGCGCCTGGATTATGTCTTCGATTACCCCGTCATCTACACCGAGGTGATGCGCCATTTCAGCCTGGGTGATGCGCTGATCAGCGTGCCGCTGCGGGAGAACTCTGAGCTGGTGACCGTGGGTATCTATTGCGCACGCACGCCGTGGGGCGCAGAAATGGCCAGGCGTCTCGATCGGGCTGTGCGTGAAGTTTCCGCTGAGCCTGACAGCTCAATGGCAATCTTCCGGCGCTGGCTGCCGCCAGAGGTGTACGCTCATTACCACGAGCAATTACTGCAGTTCTTTGCTCGGCGCGCCAGTGCTGCGCCGCTGCTTTTTACCGGTCGCGATTAGTCGATAGTCGACTTGCTTGCATGCTCAAACCCAAGTGCAATCTGTAGTGCTGCATTGCCGGGCAGCTGTAGCTGTCACTTCATCGGGCGGGGGTATATACCTGCATCCGATTGCCGATTTTTCGCTAAGCGGGTCGCTACCCGTTGAGGACCACGTATGACTTCACTATGGCGCACCAGCGGCTGGATATTGCTGGGCGCATCCCTGGTCTTGGCGTTGTCACTGGGTATTCGTCACGGCTTTGGCCTGTTTCTGCCGCCCATGAGCGCCGAGTTCGGCTGGGGGCGCGAAGTGTTCGCCTTTGCCATCGCCCTGCAGAACCTGATCTGGGGGCTGACCCAGCCCTTTACCGGGGCCCTGGCCGACCGTTTTGGTGCCCGGCGCACGGTGATAGTCGGCGGTGTGCTGTATGCCATCGGCCTGGGCTGCATGGGCCTGGCCGATTCGCCGCTGAGCCTCTCCCTGAGCGCGGGACTGTTGATCGGCATCGGCCTGTCCGGCACCTCGTTTTCGGTGATTCTCGGTGCGGTGGGCCGCGCCGTGCCGATGGAAAAACGCAGCATGGCCATGGGCATCGCCGCCGCGGCCGGCTCTTTCGGCCAGTTCGCCATGCTGCCCGGGACCCTGGGCCTGATTGGCTGGCTCGGCTGGTCGGCGGCGCTGCTCGCCCTGGGCCTGCTGGTGGCCCTGATCGTGCCGCTGGCGGCGATGCTCAAGGACAATCCGCTGCCGCTGCTCGGACACGAACAGACCCTGGGCGAGGCGCTGCGCGAAGCCTGCAGCCACTCCGGCTTCTGGTTGCTGGCCCTGGGCTTTTTCGTCTGCGGCTTCCAGGTGGTGTTTATCGGCGTACACCTGCCGGCGTTTCTGGTCGATCAGCACCTACCGGCACTGGTGGGTACCACGGTGCTGGCGTTGGTCGGCCTGTTCAATATCTTCGGCACCTATATCGCCGGCTGGCTCGGCGGGCGCATGTCCAAACCGCGCCTGCTCAGCGCCCTGTACCTGGCCCGGGCGCTGGTGATCAGCGCCTTTGTCGTGGCCCCTCTGACGGTGTGGAGTGCCTATGCCTTCGGCATCGCCATGGGCCTGCTGTGGCTGTCCACCGTGCCGCTGACCAATGGCACGGTGGCGACCATGTTCGGGGTGCGCAACCTGTCGATGCTCGGCGGCATCGTGTTCCTGTTCCACCAGTTGGGGGCCTTTCTCGGCGGCTGGCTGGGCGGTTACCTGTTTGACCGCACCGGTAGCTATGACCTGGTCTGGCAGATCGCCATTGTCCTCAGCCTGCTGGCGGCGGCGCTGAACTGGCCGGTGCGCGAGCAACCGGTGGCGCGTTTGCGCAGTCAGGAGGTGGCGGCATGATGCACAAGCATTACCTGAGCGCCCTGGCGGCGCTGGCCGGGCTGCTGTGTCTAGGGCTGTTGTGGTGGGCCTGGCGGCAGAGTGGGCTGGCCTTTTTGCAGCTGGGCATGGGGGTGTGCTGAGCCGGCAGCTGTGCAGTCAGTCCATGGAATTTTGTTACCAGGCGATAATTGCTGACTGCCTGTTCGGCATACTGGATGGCTTTGGCAAACTGCCCGACTTTGAGATAGGTCAGGGCGATCAGGGTATCTGGAGTGGGATCGGCCGGATTGAGCGTGTCGGCAATTCCATATTCCTGGACCGCCTGATCGTAATCGTCCAGGGCAGCGTAGTTATTGCCCAGCCGCAGGTGAAGGTCGGCAATGTTGTCGTTCAGCGCGAGCGCAGCCCGGTATTCCTGGATGGCCTCCAGGTAATTGCCGGTGAGCGAGAGCACAATGCCGCGTGCCCGGCGCACCTCCAGCACGTCGCGGGCCAGGTTGGAGGCCTGTCGGGAGAGGTCCCCGGCAAGGTCAAACCGGCCGTCGAAGGCGGCCAGCTCGGCGTAATAAGACAGGGCAAACACATTATTGGGCTCTAAGGACAGTGCCTGCTTATACTCCGCTTCTGCCGCGAGCACATCGTCGGTGAAATACATGGCCCAGCCGCGCAGGGCATGTCCCATTGCATTGTTTGGGCTGAGCAGCAGGGCATTCTCGGCGTTGGTCAGAGCCGATTCGTAGTCTCCAGAAAAAATTTGGGTGCGGGCCAGTTCCAGATAGATGGAAGGATTGGTCGCATCGACCAGGATAGCCTGTTCATAGGCCTCGATAGCCTGGGCCAGGTTGCCCGCGTTGAACAGATCGCGGGCCTCGTTGACGATGGATTCGGGACTGCGCGTCGGCGTTGGCGTTGGAATAAACAGCGGCGGCGTCGCCGGCACCACGACCTGGTTTACATAGACCAGCGCCCCGATCACGACCACCAGCAGGGCGATGATAAACGGGTTCGAACGTCGCCGTCTGCGGCGGGTCATGCGCCACTTGCTGCCTCTCAGGTACATAATCGGCATCTTACCATTGCTCGGGAAACATCGTCAAGCAGGCATTTGCAGCCCCGGCCAGGTCCTTTGATGGGCCGGCGCGCAGGGATTTCAAGCAGCTGCCACCCACCGCCGGATGCAACCCGACCTACCGCCTGGAAGGCCGGGAGGTCGCGTCTCCAGGGCCCGGCGTTCGAGCCAGTCGCACCTGCTGAGTTACCGGCCGCAGGAACTTGCCAAGCGCGAGGCGAACGGCTAGAATCGAAAGGATGAAGTTTGACGTTTTTTCCCTGTTCCCTGAGCTTTTCGATGCCTACCTGGGGACGAGCATCCTGCAGCGGGCTATCGGGCGCGGACTGGTCTCTGTCCGGCTGCACAATATTCGTGATTGGACCACGGACAAACACCACGTTACCGATGATGAGCCCTATGGTGGGGGAGGCGGTATGGTGATGAAACCAGAGCCGATCTTCGCGGCGGTCGAGGATGTCCTGGGTGCGCCGCCGGGATGCCCGGTGATCCTGCTGACCCCACAGGGAAGACCTTTCTCGCACCAGGTTGCCGCCGAGCTGATTGAAAAAGATCACCTCGGCCTGATCTGCGGACGGTACGAGGGAGTGGATGAACGGGTTCGCCAGAATCTGGTAACCGAGGAGATTTCGATTGGCGATTATGTGCTGACCGGTGGAGAACTGCCCGCCCTGGTGCTGATCGATGCAATCACCCGGCTGCTCCCTGGCGTTCTGGGAGATCCACAGGCGGCCCAGCGCGATTCGCATGCTTCCGGACTATTGGAGCATCCCCATTACACCCGCCCGCCGGTTTATCGAGACTGGGAGGTCCCCGAAGTGCTGCGTTCAGGTGATCATGCCAGGATCGCTGCTTGGCGGCGAGAGCAGGCCCTGCGGCGCACCCTGGAGCGGCGCCCAGAATTGCTGAATCTTGAAGAATTATCACAGATCGATCAGGATATTTTGAACCGAATACGCTCCAAGTAGTGGTATTATGTTGGGGTAAGGGAACGGATCAGGGTTGGATCGGATTCTGAAAATCGATCCGCGCAAATGAGGTGTGTACAACTGCTCTCTGTTCCAACCGAATAGTTGCGGTCGATGCGTATTTTCGGGATCGATATTCGTTTGAGGAAAGAGGCCAGCTCAGGGCATGCAGTGCTCGCTGGCCATTTTTAAGCGCCGGTCTGGATTGGCCCTGTGCTGTCCATGAATCCTGGCAGGGGTCGGAGAAATTGATGAGCAGATTAAACCCGATCAGAATTCTAATCGCCGACGACCATCCAATGATTCGGATGGCCATCAAATCGATGATCGAGACCGAGCCTCACATGACGGTCATCGGCGAGGCCAAAAATGGTGAGGAAGCCATCAGCCTTCATCTGACCCACGATCCAGACATCACCCTGATGGACCTCAACATGCCGGGGACGGATGGCGTCGAGGCCATCGACCGGATACTGGAGGAGAGACCCGACGCCCGTTTCATCATTCTGACAAATTACGACAGCGATGAAGATGTCTTCCGCGGGCTGGACGCCGGCGCCATGAGCTACTTGCTCAAAGACTCATCGCAGGACCAGTTGCTAAAAACCATCCGCGCGGTCCACGCCGGACAGAAATATATCTCGCCGGAAATCGCCGAAAAATTGGCTCAGCGCCGGACCTATCCGAAACTCAGCGCCCGGGAGATGGCGGTGCTCCGATTGATGATGAAAGGGAAGAGCAACCGGGCGATTGGAGTGCAGCTTGGCATCACGGAAAGCACGGTCAAATCTCATGTAAAGAACATCCTGATAAAGCTGCGGGCCAACGACAGGACCCAGGCCGTAACCAAGGCCATTCAGCGGGGATTGCTGCGCGCCGATAGCTGATCACGCCGTAATTGGATATGATATACTCAGCCTGATCAATCTCCAGGTTTACTGGTAGGATCTGGATCATTGTTTGGTCTCCAATGCTTCGGGCTCGCCGGGCCGCTGCTTCCGGTGAGTGCTATTCGAGACAAGAGGAAAGTATGGAAGAGATTACCATTACCCCCTACAATCGCTGCGACGTCGTCAAGATGGTTGGGCGAGTCGACACTTATACCGCACCGAAATTGCAGAAGATACTGGATGGGCTGATTAGCAAGGGCCGCTACAATGTGATCTTCGACATGGGCCAGGTAAATTTCCTTTCCAGTAAAGGATTGTGGGTGCTTACCGAGACGCATAAAACGTGCAAAAAAAATGGTGGGCGCCTGGTGCTGTCACAGACAGACGAGAAGATTCGCAGCTCCTTCGAACTGGTAGGCATGGACGGTTTCTTCGATATCTACGACGAGCTCATCGAGGCCGTGGGAAGTTTTTAGGACTGCGCCTCACCCGGAAAACTCGCCGTGCCATGGATAGAGCGGCGCGGATTGCGTTCCATGCCAACTGCTACCTTTCCCGGTCGATTTGACAGTCTGGAGAAGATCGCACAATTTGTGAAAGAAGCTGCCGTGGCCGCAGGTCTGAACGAAAAGGCGGTGTACGGCGTCGAACTGGCGGTGGATGAGGCCTGCTCAAATATCATCGAGCATGCCTACGGGGGAGAAGACAGGGGCAAAATCACTTGCAGCTGCAAGCAGACCAAAGATGGACTGCGCATCGTCCTGAGCGACAAAGGCAAGCCCTTTGACCCCGATGGAGTACCCAAGCCGGATCTGGA
>JBFJZW010000012.1:0-30848 GCA_041621875.1 Pseudomonas sp.
ACCGACGAGATCCGTTTTGGCGATAACGACACCCTGGCGGCACTGGTGGCCAATCTGGTCGAGGCCGATCTGTTGGTGATTCTCACCGATCGCGACGGTATGTATAACGCCGATCCGCGGCATAACCCCAATGCCGAGTTGATTTACGAGGCGCGCGCCGATGATCCGGCCCTGGATGCCGTGGCCGGTGGTGTGGGTGGTGCGCTGGGGCGTGGCGGCATGCAGACCAAGCTGCGTGCCGCGCGTCTGGCGGCGCGTTCCGGGGCGCATACGGTGATTGTCGGTGGTGCGATCGGGCAGGTGTTAGCGCGACTCAAGGCCGGCGAGCGCCTGGGTACCCTGCTGGCACCCGAGCGCGGCATGCTGGCGGCGCGCAAGCAGTGGCTGGCCGGGCATCTGCAGACCCGCGGCACCCTGGTGCTGGATGACGGTGCGGTCAAGGCGCTGGCCACCGGTACCAAGAGCTTGCTGCCAGTTGGCGTGAAGGCGGTGCAGGGTAGCTTCAGGCGCGGTGAAATGGTGGTCTGCGTGGCCGCGGATGGTCGCGAGATTGCCCGCGGCCTGGCCAATTACAGTGCGCTTGAGGCGCAAAAGATCATTGGTCGGTCGTCGGATGCTATCGAGCGCTTGCTCGGTTATGTCGACGAGCCCGAGTTGGTGCATCGGGATAATTTGATCCTGGTCTAAGGGGGGGGCTGATGCGAATCGTAAAAGGATTGCTGGGTGCGCTCGTGCTGTTGCCTGGATTGGCGGCGGCGGAGCAGATTGGTGAGGTGTCGACGGTTTTCAAGTTGATGGGGCCCAACGACAAGATAGTGGTCGAGGCCTTCGATGATCCGCAGGTGGCGGGGGTAACCTGCTACCTGTCGCGCGCCAAGACTGGTGGCGTCAAGGGTGGTCTGGGGTTGGCCGAGGATCGCGCCGAAGCATCGATCGCCTGTCGCCAGGTTGGGCCGATCAGCTTTCTGGGTGAGCTCGAGGAAGGCGAGGAGGTCTTTCGCGAGCGCACCTCGCTGGTGTTCAAGACCATGCAGGTGGTGCGCTTCTTCGATCAGAAGCGCAATACCCTGGTCTATCTGGTCTACAGCGATCGGGTAATCGAGGGTAGTCCGCAGAATGCGGTGACGGCCATCCCGATTCTGCCCTGGCCGCAAAAGCCCTGAGCAAAAAAGCCCGAAGCGATTCGGGCTTTTTTGTGGCCGGCCGTCCATGGTGACCAGCCCTTTCGGGGCCGTCGCTGTGCGACGTCAAAAACCGTTTCCGGCGGTTTTTATGGCTTGTCGCCCGTGGCGATTGTCGTCGGGTGTCGCGGTGGGCGTTAAGTGGTGCTTCTGTAATTATTGCGAGCAATAAAAAACCGACCATCAGGTCGGTTTTTTAAGAACTAGCAGCGTGTCGCTAGCAGCTTAAGCAGCTGCAGCTGCGCCCAGGGCCTTGATGTGGCCATTCAGGCGGCTCTTATGACGAGCGGCTTTGTTCTTGTGGATGATGCCTTTATCGGCCATACGGTCGATTACCGGCACAGCCAGGGTGTAGGCAGTAGTAGCAAGAGCGGCGTCTTTGGCTTCGATAGCCTTGACCACGTTCTTGATGTAGGTACGAACCATCGAGCGCTGGCTGGCGTTATGGCTACGACGCTTCTCAGCCTGTTTTGCGCGTTTTTTGGCAGAAGGTGTATTGGCCACCGTCAAGCTCCTCGAAAAAATTCTGGGGGTTACAAACAAATAAGGCCGCGAATCATGCCGATATGAGGGCGTGCTGTCAAGCCTATCGGCTTTTCCCTGTGCTGGCCTGACCAGTGGCAGACCGCTACACTCGTCGCCTTTGCGCGCCAGTGCTTGTTTGCGGAGCCGGGATATTACATGAATTTGCTCAAGTCGTTGGCCGCTGTCAGCTCCATGACCATGCTTTCGCGTGTATTGGGCTTTGTGCGCGACACCATTATCGCCCGCACCTTTGGCGCGGGTGTGGCCTCGGACGCCTTTGTGGTGGCGTTCAAGCTGCCCAATCTGCTGCGTCGAATTTTTGCCGAGGGTGCATTTTCCCAAGCCTTTGTGCCGATTCTGGCCGAGTACAAAACCCAGCAGGGCGATGAGGCGGCGCGCACCTTTGTCGCCTATGTCTCGGGGCTGCTGACTCTGGTGCTGGCGCTGGTGACCTTTATCGGGATTCTTGCCGCGCCCTGGATCGTCTGGATCTCGGCCCCGGGCTTTGCCGACGAAGCCGATCGATTCGCTCTGACCACCGATCTGTTGCGGGTGACCTTTCCTTATATCCTGCTGATTTCCCTGTCGTCCCTGGCCGGGGCGGTGCTCAATACCTGGAACAGGTTTTCGGTGCCGGCCTTTGTGCCGACGCTGCTCAACGTCAGCATGATCGTTTTCGCCCTGTTTCTGACGCCCTATTTCGATCCGCCGATCATGGCCCTGGGCTGGGCGGTGCTGGTGGGTGGCTTGGCGCAACTGCTGTTCCAGCTGCCGCATCTGAAGAAGATCGGCATGCTGGTGCTGCCGCGCCTGAACCTCAAGGACACCGGTGTATGGCGCGTGGTGAAGCAAATGGGGCCGGCGATCTTCGGGGTGTCGGTCAGCCAGATTTCGCTGATCATCAATACCGTCTTCGCGTCTTTTCTGGTTGCCGGCTCGGTGTCCTGGATGTACTACGCCGACCGTCTGATGGAGCTGCCGGCCGGCGTGCTGGGGGTGGCCCTGGGGACCATTCTGTTGCCGGCCCTGTCGAAAACCCATTCCGGAGCCAGTCGCGAGGACTATTCCAAACTGCTCGACTGGGGATTGCGCCTGTGCCTGGTGCTGGCGCTGCCGAGCGCGGTGGCGTTGGCGATCATCTCCGAACCGCTGATCGCCTCGCTGTTCCAGTACGGCAAGTTCACCGCGGGCGATACGCTGATGACCCAGCGCGCCTTGATCGCCTATTCCCTGGGCCTGGTTGGCATCATCCTGGTAAAAATTCTCGCGCCGGCCTTCTACGCCCAGCAGAACATCAAGACTCCGGTGCGCATCGGCCTGGTGACGCTGCTGGCGACCCAGGCGATGAATGTGCTGTTTATCTTCGTGATTCCCCTGGCTCATGCCGGCCTGGCGCTGGCCATCGGCCTGGCCGCCTGTCTGAATGCCGGGCTGTTGTACTGGCAGCTACGCAAGCGCGATATGTTTCAACCGCAACCAGGTTGGGCGCTGTTCCTCGGCAAGTTGTTGCTGGCGTTGCTGGCGATGGCGACGGTACTGCTGCTGACGATGCAGCAGCTGCCGGTTTGGGCGGACGGCACCATGCCCTGGCGTCTGCTACGTCTGGGCGGGCTGGTGGGTGTGGGCATGCTGGCCTATTTGGCCGTGTTGGCGTTGCTGGGTTTTCGGTTGCGGGACTTTGCGCGGCGCAGCGCACTCTGAGTGCAGCTGATTTGCTGCCTGTTGTCCGCTGCCCGGTGTGCGTATAATCGACCACTTTATGAGCAAGAAGCGCGCTATGCAGCTGGTTCGAGGCCTACACAATCTGCGGCCCCAGCATCGGGGCTGTGTTGCCACCATCGGTAATTTCGACGGCGTCCATCGTGGTCATCAGGCCATTTTGGCGCGCCTGCGTGAGCGTTCCGTCGAGTTGGGGGTGCCGAGTTGCGTGCTGATTTTCGAGCCGCAACCCCGCGAGTTTTTCGCCCCGGACAGCGCTCCAGCGCGGCTGACACGCTTGCGCGACAAGCTGGCGCTGCTGGCTGCCGAAGGTGTCGACCTTGTGCTGTGCCTGGCCTTCAATCCGCGTCTGCGTGAGTTGAGCGCGGCCGAATTTGTCCGCCAGGTGCTGCTCGACGGCCTGGCGGTGCAGCATCTGGAGGTCGGCGACGACTTTCGCTTCGGCTGTGATCGCGCCGGGGACTTCGCCTTTCTGGCCGAGGCTGGCGAGCGCGAGGGCTTCAGTGTCGAGGCCGCCAGCACGGTCGAGCTGAATGGCATCCGAGTCAGCAGCACGCGGGTGCGCGAGGCCCTGGCCGCCGGCGACTTCGTTCTGGCCGAGCATCTGCTGGGGCGGCCTTTCCAGATCGCCGGGCGGGTGTTGCACGGGCAGAAGCTGGGTCGCCAGCTGGATGCGCCGACCGCCAATGTGCAGCTCAAGCGCAAGCGTGTGCCGCTCAAGGGCGTGTATCTGGTCAGCACCGAAATCGACGGCCAAACCTGGCCCGGCGTGGCCAATATCGGTGTGCGCCCGAGTGTTGCGGGTGATGGCAGTGCCCACCTGGAAGTGCATTTGCTGGACTTTGCCGGTGATCTGTATGGCCGGCGTTTGACGGTGGCTTTCCACCACAAGCTGCGCGATGAGCAGCGTTTCGCCTCCCTTGAGGCATTGAAGATGGCAATTGCTGCCGATATTGCTGCCGCCCGTGCCCATTGGCGCGTTTAAGCACCCGGCTTCAACTGCTGGGTGCCAATCGCTTACGAAGAGCCTGATATGACCGATTACAAAGCCACGCTAAATCTGCCTGATACCCAGTTTCCGATGAAGGCCGGCCTGCCGCAGCGCGAGCCGCAGATTCTGCAGCGCTGGAACGAGATTGGCCTGTATCAGAAGCTGCGCGCGCAAGGTGAAGGCCGGCCGAAGTTCGTCCTGCACGACGGCCCGCCCTATGCCAACGGCAGCATTCACATCGGTCATGCGGTCAACAAGATCCTCAAGGACATCATCACCCGTTCCAAGACCCTGGCCGGCTTCGACGCCCCTTATGTGCCGGGCTGGGACTGTCACGGCCTGCCGATCGAGCACAAGGTGGAAACCACCTTTGGCAAGAACCAGCCCGCCGACCTGACCCGCGAGCGTTGCCGCACCTACGCCGGCGAGCAGATCGAAGGGCAGAAGGCCGACTTTATCCGCCTCGGCGTGCTTGGCGACTGGGATAACCCGTACAAGACCATGGCCTTTGCCAACGAGGCCGGCGAGATCCGCGCCCTGGCCGAGATGGTCAAGCAGGGCTTCGTGTTCAAGGGCCTGAAACCGGTCAACTGGTGCTTCGATTGCGGTTCGGCCCTGGCCGAAGCCGAGGTCGAGTACCAGGACAAGAAGTCCGACGCCATCGATGTGGCCTTCCCGGTTGAGGATGAGGGCAAATTGGCCGCCGCCTTCGGCCTGGCCAGCCTGCCGAAGCCCGCCAGCATCGTGATCTGGACCACCACGCCCTGGACCATCCCAGCCAACCAGGCGCTGAACGTTCACCCCGAATTCAATTACGCCCTGGTCGATACCGGCGACAAGCTGCTGCTGCTGGCCGAAGAGCTGGTCGAGAGCTGCCTGGCCCGTTACGGCCTGCAGGGCGAGGTCATCGCCACCGCCCAGGGCGCGGCCCTGGAGCTGATCCGCTTCCGCCATCCATTCTATGAGCGCTTCTCGCCGCTCTACCTGGCCGACTATGTCGAGCTGGGGGCCGGCACCGGTGTCGTCCACTCGGCTCCGGCCTATGGCGAGGACGACTTCCGTTCCTGCAAGGGCTACGGCATGAGCAACGACGACATCCTCAGCCCGGTGCAGAGCAACGGCGTGTATGTCAGCGATCTGCCGTTCTTCGGCGGTCAGTTTATCTGGAAGGCCAATCCGGCAATCGTCGCCAAGCTCGACGAAGTCGGTTGCCTGCTCAAGCACGAAGCCATCCAGCACAGCTATATGCACTGCTGGCGGCACAAGACCCCATTGATCTACCGCGCCACCGCGCAGTGGTTCGTCGGCATGGACAAGCAGCCCAACCAGGGTGACACCCTGCGCGAGCGGGCACTGGCCGCCATCGAGCAGACCGCGTTTGTCCCGGCCTGGGGCCAGGCGCGCCTGCACAGCATGATCGCCGGTCGCCCGGACTGGTGCATCTCGCGTCAGCGCAACTGGGGTGTGCCTATCCCGTTCTTCCTGCACAAGGCCACGGGCGAGCTGCACCCGCGCAGCGCCGAGCTGATGGAGGAAGTGGCCAAGCGCGTCGAACAGCAGGGCATCGAGGCCTGGTTCAAGCTGGATGCCGCCGAGCTGCTTGGCGATGAGGCGGCGGACTACGACAAGATCAGCGACACCCTGGACGTCTGGTTCGACTCCGGCACCACCCACTGGCATGTGCTGCGCGGCTCGCACCCGCTCGGTCACACCAGTGGGCCGCGCGCCGATCTGTATCTGGAAGGCTCCGACCAGCACCGCGGCTGGTTCCATTCCTCCCTGCTCACCGGCGCGGCCATCGATGGTCACGCGCCTTATAAAGAGCTGCTGACCCACGGTTTCGTGGTCGACGAGAACGGCCGCAAGATGTCCAAGTCCCTGGGCAACGTGGTGGCACCGCAGGAAGTCAACGACAGCCTGGGTGCCGATATCCTGCGTCTGTGGGTGTCGTCGACCGACTACTCCGGCGAGATGGCCGTGTCCAAGGTCATCCTGCAGCGCAGCGCCGATTCCTACCGACGCATCCGCAACACCGCGCGCTTCCTGCTTTCCAACCTCAGCGGCTTCGACCCGGCCCAGCACCTGCTGCCGGTTGACGAGATGTTGGCGCTGGATCGCTGGGCGGTGGACCGCGCCCTGCTGCTGCAGCGCGAGATCGAGGAAGCCTACGACAGCTACCGCTTCTGGAACGTCTACCAGAAGGTGCACAACTTCTGCGTGCAGGAACTGGGCGGCTTCTACCTCGACATCATCAAGGACCGCCAGTACACCACCGCCGCCGACAGTGTGGCGCGGCGCTCCTGCCAGAGCGCGCTGTTCCATATCGCCGAAGCCCTGGTGCGCTGGATCGCCCCGGTGTTGTCCTTCACCGCCGACGAGCTGTGGCAGTACCTGCCAGGCGAGCGCAACGAGTCGGTGATGCTCAATGGCTGGTATCAGGGCCTGAGCGAATTGCCGCAGGATTTCGAGCTGAGCCGCGAGTTCTGGGAGCGGGTCATGGCGGTCAAGGTTGCGGTCAACAAGGAAATGGAAGGGCTGCGCGCGGCCAAGGCCATCGGCGGCAACCTGCAGGCCGAAGTCACCCTGTATGGCGAAGACAGCCTGATTGCCGACCTGAACAAGCTCAGCAATGAATTGCGCTTCGTGCTGATTACCTCCACCGCAGCCCTAGCCCCCTTGGTCGATGCCCCGGCCGATGCCGTGGACACCGAAGTGCCTGGCCTGAAACTGAAAATCGTCAAGTCGGCCCACCCCAAGTGCGGCCGCTGCTGGCACCACCGCGAAGACGTTGGGGTCAACCCGGCGCACCCGGAAATCTGCGGGCGTTGCGTGGACAATATCGAAGGCGCGGGCGAGGTTCGTCACTATGCGTGATGGTTGCCCTATGCACCTACAGCCCGGGGGCCGGGCATGAGTGCGCGCTTTGGCAAACTCCCCTGGCTCTGGCTAAGCCTGCTGGTGTTCGTGGTCGACCAGGCCAGCAAGTTCTGGTTCGACAACAACCTGAGCATGTATCAGCAGATCGTGATCATTCCCGATTACTTCAGCTGGACCCTGGCCTATAACACCGGCGCAGCCTTCAGCTTTCTCGCCGATGCGGCCGGCTGGCAGCGCTGGTTCTTTGCGGCTATTGCCGTGGCGGTCAGCGTGGTGCTGGTGGTCTGGCTCAAGCGCCTGAAGCCAGCGGAGAGCTGGTTGGCACTGGCGCTGGCCCTGGTTCTGGGCGGCGCGCTCGGCAACCTGGTGGATCGTGTGGTATTCGGCCATGTGGTCGACTTTATTCTGCTGCACTGGCAGCACCGCTGGTATTTCCCGGCGTTCAATGTCGCCGATATGGCGATCACCGGCGGCGCGATTTTGCTCGCGCTGGATATGTTCAAAAGCGAGAAGTCCGGAGAAAAAGCCCATGACTGACGTACGTATCGGCCCGGACAAGGAAGTCACCCTGCACTTCGCCCTCAAGCTGGAAAATGGCGATGTGGTCGACAGCACCGAAGGCAAAGCCCCCGCCACCTTCAAGGTGGGCGATGGCAACCTGCTGCCGGGTTTCGAGCAGGCCATCTACGGCCTCAAGGCCGGCGACAAACGCAGCCTGCCGATCGGTCCCGAACAGGGCTTCGGCCAGGGCAACCCGCAGAACGTGCAGGTGATGCCACGCAGCCAGTTCCAGGATATGGAGCTGTCCGAGGGCCTGCTGGTGATCTTCAACGACGCCGCCAATGCCGAGCTGCCGGGCGTGGTCAAGGCCTTCGACGACAGCCAGGTGACCATCGACTTCAACCACCCCCTGGCCGGCAAGGCGCTGAGCTTCGATGTGGAGATTATCGAGGTCAAGGCGGTCTGATCTGTAGCCCGGATATAATCCGGGAATGTGCTAACCCCGGATTGCATCCGGGTTACGAAAGGCGTGGGGTCGTCTAGCGGTCTCGCGTTACATTGGTCAAACCCTGTGCCGCGCGCCGAGATAACCGTCATGCATATCAACCTTGCCAATCCCCGTGGCTTCTGTGCCGGCGTCGACCGTGCCATCGAGATCGTCAATCGCGCCCTGGAAGTCTTCGGCCCGCCCATCTATGTGCGCCATGAAGTGGTGCACAACAAGTTCGTGGTCGAAGACCTGCGCGCGCGCGGCGCGGTGTTCGTCGAGGAGCTGGACCAGATCCCCGATGACGTTATCGTTATCTTCAGCGCCCATGGCGTGTCCCAGGCTGTGCGCAGCGAAGCCGAGCGGCGTGGGCTGAAGATCTTCGACGCCACCTGCCCCTTGGTGACCAAGGTGCATATGGAAGTGGTGCGCTACAGCCGTGAAGGTCGCGAGTGCATCCTGATCGGCCATGAAGGCCACCCGGAAGTCGAAGGCACCATGGGCCAGTACGACGCTAGCAAGGGCGGTGCCATCTACCTGGTGGAGGACGAGGCTGATGTGGATCACTTGCAGGTGCGCAACCCCGAGGCTCTGGCCTTCGTCACCCAGACCACCCTGTCGATGGACGACACCAGCAAGGTTATCGACGCCCTGCGCAGCAAGTTCCCCAGTATCGGTGGGCCGCGCAAGGACGACATCTGCTACGCCACCCAGAACCGCCAGGACGCGGTCAAGCAACTGGCCGCCGAATGCGACGTACTGCTGGTGGTGGGTAGCCCCAACAGCTCCAACTCCAATCGCCTGCGCGAGCTGGCCGAACGCATGGGCACCCCGGCCTACCTGATCGACGGTGCCGAAGACCTCAAGCGCGAGTGGTTCGACGGCGTTGCCGGTATCGGCATTACCGCCGGTGCCTCGGCCCCCGAGGTGCTGGTGCGCGGCGTGGTCAGCCAGCTGCAAGCCTGGGGCGCGACAGGGGAGCGCGAGCTGGAGGGACGGCCTGAGAACGTCACCTTCTCCATGCCCAAGGAGTTGCGGGTGACGCAGCTCTAAAGTTGTTGCTCGCCCACAGGTTTCAGTCAGGCGACTCAGCAAGATGCTGGCGGGTCTTTATGTCTGCGTACCCGGCCGGTAGCGCTTAACACCAACTGCCTGACAGCATATTTGCCGCTTGCATGGCAAATGAACAAAGTGCCGGCCTGAAATGCGCCGCCGATTAAATGGCTACTGCCTGACGGCGTATAGCGGATATAGCGCCGGACCGGCGTATTGCCTTTGGCAATCACATTCCTGGGCAAGGGCTGGCCCTGGCGGAGTATCGGCTCGCCTTCATCGAATAGGCCGTTGTTGTTCAGGTCGACGTACACCTGCCAGCCGCTCTGCCAATTGCCGTCGCCATTATCGACCAGCACCGGCTGCCGCCGCTTGATCGATTCGCCACGGGCCAGTACCAAGTCCGCCGCCAGGTGATTGCTGGTGGTGGCCAACTGTTGGTTGTCGATAAACTGCACGGTGCCAGGTACTCCAACGCTTGTCAGTACGGTAAGAATACCGAGCGTGGTGAGCAGTTCAGGCAGCGTAAAGCCGTGAGTGTTGTAATACATGGCATCCTTGCCTCCTGGGTCGGACGTTGATCCCAGCTTCCTGCTGGGAGACCAATGGTCTTGCTCTGGCCGCCACTCATCGCGATAGCGCGGTAGCGCGTGTGGGGCTGATTTATAACGTAGCCAGCGACCATCGATTTGCAAGTCCGTGTTTCAGCCTTGTTACGCATGCCGTGTACCGCTGGCTACAGTGAGAGTGCCATCTGTCTAGCCGTTCAAGGTATGTCGCGCGCACAGCTGTCATTATCCGGCACAACAGACGAGCGGTTGTTTTCGCTCTCGACGTATTTAGCAGCGAAGCCGTAACCAGCCAGGAGGTGATCAAGTGCTGCGAACAAAACAAGGCGGTTTTACCCTGATCGAGCTAATGATCGTAGTGGTGATCATCGGGATCCTTGCGGCCATCGCGTTGCCGAGTTATCGCGAATATGTGATGCGCGGCAATCGCGTCGCCGCCCAGGCGCAGATGATGGATATCGCCAACCGTCAGCAGCAGTTTCTTCTCGCCAACCGCGCCTACGCCGACAAGACCACACTGGAGGCCAGCGGCTATGCGCTCCCCAGCGACGTCTCCAATAACTACGGCTACAGCATCACGGTGGCCGCCGGTACGCCTCCCTCGTTCACCATTACCTTCACTGCATCCAGCAGCGATCAGCTTGCCAGCGATGGCGGCGGTGCCCTGACCCTCAACAGTGAAGGGACCAAGGCTCCCTCGGGCAAGTGGTAGCCATGGCCAGTCATTCTGTTTTTCTTCGGCAGCGCGGTATCTCGCTGATCGAGGTGCTGGTGACCATCTTCATCCTTGCCGTTGGCCTACTGGGCATGGCCGGTCTGCAGTCGCGCTTGCAGCAATCGGAAATGGAGGCCTACCAGCGCTCGCATGCACTGATATTGCTCGAAGATATGGCCAACCGTCTCGCCACCAATCGCAACAATGCCGCCAGCTACATCACCGGTAGTTCGGGGGTGGGGACAGGGGGGAATTGTGCCAGCCAGGTGTCGACAGATCTGAAAGAGTGGTGTAACGCGCTGCAGGGGGCTGCGGAGAGTTCCGGCAGTAGCAAGGTAGGGGCCATGCTCGGCGGGCGTGGCTGCGTCGAATCCATAGCCGCTGATACGTACCTAATCACTGTGGCCTGGCAGGGGCTGCTCCCGATTGCAGCACCGCCAGCGGGTGTCGCCTGTGGTGCCAACAGTTATGACGGCGGCAATAATTGCACAGGCGACTTGTGCCGTCGCGTGGTCACCACTCTTGTGCGGGTAGCCGATCTATGATGTTCACCTTTCCGAGCAAGGCTCGCCCGATCCAAGGCGGTTTCAGCCTGATCGAGTTGATGGTCGCTGTTACCATCGGCCTGTTGATGATGGCCGCCGTGCTGCAGCTGTTCGTAGACGTCTCGCGGACTAATGCCGAGATGGCCAAGACTAATGCACAGATGGAAAACAGCCGTTTTGCCATCCAGTTGATTGCCGATGATTTGCAGCATGGTGGCTTCTGGGATGGTTACATCCCCGAATTCGATGATCTGACTGCCGAGGATATTCCTGGCGATTACCCGGCGACGGTACCCGATCCCTGTGTGGATTTTTCCACCTGGGACCTGGCCTACAAGAATGCAGTGCTCGGCCTGCCGGTGCAGGTCTACCCTGCCTCCGCCGTGCCGGCAGGTTGTTCCGGGCTTACCAACCTGCAGGCCAATACCGATGTTCTGGTGGTACGGCATGCGGCTACCAGCACCACGGCCGAAGCCGACTTCGATGTCAACGATGTCTACTTTCAACCATCGTTTTGCAGTTCATCCAGCTATGACTACTGGCTGGCTCAGAAGGCGGCCTTCGCCGATTTCGACTGGGCGAAACGCGATCCTTCGTTAGCCGACGGCTGTGGCCCAGGCGAGCAGGCGGATATACGTAAATTGGTTTCCCATATCTACTACATTCGCGACTACTCGGTGACCGCAGGCGACGGCATTCCAACGCTGATGCGCGCCGAATTCGACAACGGTGTGATGGGAAGTGCCCAGCCGCTGATCGATGGAATCGAAGGCATGATCGTGGAGTTGGGAGTGGACAATCGCAGCGACACCGGTGCCGTGGTGGATTACGCGGCTGCGGTGACCTGGGCCGATCCCGATAACAAGGATTCGCCGACCAATCGCGGCGACGGGGTGCCGGACGAATTCCATCGCTGCACCAGCGGCCAGCCTTGCGGGGTCGATCAGTTGGCCAATGTGGTGGCGGCCAAGGTCTACCTGTTGGTGCGCGCTCCCGATGCCAGTGCCGGCTATACCGACGGCAAGAGCTACACCCTGGGCAGCCCCGGAGTGAAGGATGCCGCAGGTACCACCGTCGCCCCCTACAGCTATACCCCTAGTGGTGCGGCGCAGAAATACCAGCGCCACGTCTACTCCACCACGGTGCGGCTTAACAATGTTTCGGCGCGGAGGGAAACTCCATGAGTGCGCGTCTGTTCGCAGCGGGGCAGCGCGGTGCCACCCTGGTGGTGGCGCTGATCATGTTGCTGCTGCTGACCCTGCTTGTGTCCGGTGCCTTCAATCTGAGCTCCGTCAACCTCAAGGCGGTGGGTAATGTGCAGGCGCGCAGTGAAGCCCTGGCGGCCGTTAACTCCGCGCTGGAGGACGTCATCAGTACTGACTTCGTCAGTGCCGGCGTGCAGACGCCGAGTGTGGACATCAATAACGACGGCAACAACGACTACAGCGTGACGATACAGGCACCGAGCTGCATCCGAGCGAGTATCGCCGATGCGGTAGCGCCGAGTAGTGTAAGCCTGGGTGCCCTGTCGAGTGATACCTGGAACACCGTTTGGTTACTGGATGCAACCGCCACCGATCTGTCCGGCAGTGGGGCTACGGTACATGTCCGCACCGGCGTGCGCGTGTTGCTGACCGACGCCGAGAAAAAGACCGGGTGCCCCTAGTGGCGAGCCTTAGGAGAGTCAATATGAAACGCAACTTGATCAGCGGTCTGCTGGGGATGCTATTGGCGGGCGTCAACAGCCTGGCGATGGCCGAGGATATTGATCTGTTCGTGGATAATCCGGCCGGCGATCCGCCCAATGTGCTGCTGGTCCTGGATAATGGTGCGAATTTCTCGTCGGCCGCAGATTTTGCTTCATGCCCCGATGAGGCGGGCTGGCCAGCTACCATGCTCAATACCGTGGGCGGCATTGAGCAGTGTGCGCTCTATAAAGTGGTCAATTCTCTCAAGGAGGGTGGGGTCAACCTGGGCGTGATGGTGTTCAACGCCAACAACATGTCGGACGATTGCCCGGGGGGCACTGGCGGTTGCCTGGTTTATCCCCTCCGGCTGCTGGATGCAGATGGCAAGACAGCCATACAGAGCTGGATCAAGACTTGGACAACAAGCTCAAGTGATCCCGGCTTCAATATCAAGTCCAACAGCAACAAGAATGGCTCGGTCATGCAGGAAGCCTGGGCCATGTTCAAGGGCAAGCAAGGGCTGTCCGGGCGCACCTATACTGCGCCGAGCGCGGCATGCAAGAACTACGTGATTTTCATCGGCAACTCCTTCTCCTCTAGCGGTTCGCCTGGCGAGGGCGGCAGCACGGGGCAAATCAACCCGGAAAAGGCCCTGTTCGGTACCATTTCTGGCGGTAATACGCTGATGAATGCCAGTCCAGCGGCCACTACCGCGCAAAAGACCACCATTTCCGGCCCTATCCCGGTGAGTTGCGGCGGGGGTGGCAGCTTTACCTTTGGCGGCAACCACCTGACCCAGGGCTACTATGCCGACGAGTGGGCGCGCTATATGAATGGCGATGGCATCACCACCTACTCGGTCGGTATGTTGGGGGCGTCCTGTCAGCAGAATTACGAAGCCCTGCTGAAAAGCATGGGCAGCACCGATGTCGGCGGCGGCAAATACTACCCGACAACCGACTTCGAGGAGCTGAGGGAGGCGCTGCAGGGCGCGCTCAGCGAGATCCAGTCAGTCAACAGCGTGTTCGCCTCGGTCAGCTTGCCGGTCAGCGTCAACACCCAGGGCACCTACCTCAACCAGGTATTCGTTGGTATGTTTCGCCCGGACGCTGACGCCGCTCCACGTTGGTACGGCAACCTCAAGCAGTACAAGCTGGGCTATCTCGACGGTACTCTGAAGTTGCTGGATGCCGACGACAACTCGGCTATTTCCGCAAGTGGCAGCGGCTTTGTTGCCGAGTGCGCACGCAGTTACTGGACCCCGCTGAAGTCTGCCTCCAGTTCCAATCTCTACTGGGCCGATATCGAGGACGCCAACTGCGGCAGCTATTCTGCGGCGTCGGAAACGCCTGACGGCAATATGGTGGAAAAGGGCGGGCAGAGTTATGAGTTGCGTAGTCTCACCCCGGCTAACCGCAATGTATTGACTTGCGGTGCCAGTTGCGGCTCCAGTTTGGCCGCTTTCAATGTAAGTAATACGGCTATCACATCCGCAGCTTTGGGGGTGACGGATGCAGAGCGCGATGAGCTGATCAACTGGGCCCGTGGCCTGAATTCCGATGCCGAAAATATTGCGGATTCATTGAATGCCGACGGCAGTGTCAACGTCAAAACCACTGCGGCAGCCGAGGTGTTGATGCGGCCCTCGGCGCACGGCGACGTGGTGCATTCGCGGCCAGTGGCGATCAATTACGCGGCTACAGATAGCGCTCCCGCCCAGGTGGTGGTGTTCTATGGTGGCAACGATGGCATGTTGCGGGCGGTCAACGGTAATCGTGAGTCGGCTGCCGGCGGCATTTCTTTCAGTGGTAAGGGGCCAGGGGAGGAGTTCTGGTCCTTCGTGGCACCCGAGTCCTATGGCCTGTTCGAGCGGCTCAAGGCCAATACCCCGTTGATCAAGTTCGCCAACGTGCTCGATGGCGAGCCCAAGGACTATGGTTTCGATGGTCCGATGACCGCCTACAAGACCTCGTCGCAGGCCTGGCTCTACTCCACCATGCGCCGCGGCGGGCGCATGCTCTACGCCTTCGATGTCACCGATCCCAGCAGTCCTTCGCTGAAGTGGCGGGCGGGTTGTTCGAGTCAGGATGATGATCTCAGTTGCACCGATCCCGATTTCACCGGAATCGGTCAGACCTGGGCGGTGCCGGTCGTAATTAAGTCGGCGGGTTATACCGATGGAACGGGCAATACCAAGCCCATGCTGATCATGGGCGCGGGCTATGACCGCTGTGAAGACGATGATCCCGACAGCTGCGATGGGGACAGCAAGGGCCACGCCATCTATGTGCTGGATGCCGCTTCCGGCGACGTACTCAATACCTTCGACAGTTCGGATGTCGTCGGTGCTATGGGCGGCGTGATCGGGGACGTGACCGTGGTCAAGGACGGCAATGGCCTGGCCGAATATGCCTATGCGGCCGATCTGAGCGGCAACGTCTACCGGATCTCCGGTGGAGTCAACACGCCTATTGGCAGCGTCGCCCCTGGTGCATGGGAGATCACCAAAATCGCCAGCTTGGGGGGCTCGGATAGCAATGCGCGCAAGTTCTTCTTCGGCCCTGATGTGGTGGTCGACAATGGCGTGCACTACATATTGCTTGGCTCAGGTGATCGTGAAAAGCCGACCCTGGACTTTCCGGAAGCAGCGGATGTGCAGAATGACTTTTTCATGATCAAGGACCAGCCGACCAATGCCAGCTGGTTGTCCAGCGAGAACGCGACCTGCGGAGCCGATCTGTTCTGTATGGATTCGCTCTATCCCATCCTCCTCGCGGATGACACGCCGAGCCAGAGTCTGCTGGATGCCAAGAAGGGCTGGTACCTGCAACTGGATTCTAGCGAGCAGGTGGTGACCTCGGCACTGACCATTTTCGGTACCGTGTATTTCAGCACCCATCAGCCTGATACCGGGCTGTCGGAAGGCTCTTGTAGCGCCCAACTGGGTGAGACCCGGGCCTATGCCATCAGCTACAAGAATGCCGAGGGTAAAGACGGCGAGCGGTATACCGACCTGGTCGGCGACGGCTTGCCGCCTTCGCCAGTGGCCGGCCTGGTGACGCTCGACAATGGCGATACAGTGCCGTTCTGTATCGGCTGCAGTGGAGCGTCGCCATTGGAAGGCAGTGAGCCGGAAGCCCCCCCCGCGGCGAACCAGCCCAAGGCCCGGGTATTCTGGAATATCGAAGAATGACTGGACATCTGCGGTTGCAACCACTGAGGCGCGGCCGCCGAGCTGATCGGGCTCGGTCGGCCCAGCGCGGCTTCACCCTGATCGAGCTGATGGTGACCATCGCGGTGGTTGCGATCCTGCTGGGGATTGCCCTACCCTCTTTCACCGACTCGACGCTTGGCAGCAAGCTGCGTACCCAGGCCAACGACCTTGTGGCCGGCGCTGTGTTGGCGCGCAGCGAGGCGATCAAGCGCAACCAGACGGTTACGCTGTGTGCGTCCAGTAATGGAACTTCCTGCACGGGCAGTTGGAGCGACGGCTGGATTGTCATCAGCAGTGGCGGCACGGTGATCATGAAACATCCTGCAGCCGCTACCGGCTTTCTCATATCATCGGCGCAGACCAGTCTGGCCTTTCAGCCGACAGGCGTTGGGGCTACGGCAGCGTCTCTTGTCGTGTGTCGCGCTACTCCCAGTGTCGGTAGCCAGGAGCGAGTGGTCACTGTCAGCGCCACGGGGCGGGCGTCGGTAACAAAAACTTCGAACGCAAGCTGCTCATAAGTCTTCGACGGAGCGGGCGTGCCCAGCGAGCCTTGCTCGTCGCATGACACTCCCCCCCAAGGTGTAACTAGGGAGCCGGCGCTATGCCGGTTCTTGCCTAGCTGCCTCCTGTATCCCTTTCATGCGTTTCCAGCTCCGCTGACCAAGGTGGGATGACTTCCTGTTGCGCCTGGTTATTGAGCTGCCGCAACCGGAACTCCAGCCCGAACGGCTAATCCGCCATCTGCCCCTTGCCCGTAATTGTGCGATCTGTCACGGCTTGATGTGTGGCGAAGTCGCAGTTCTTTGTATCAACAATGTAAAACGGGCGTGCCAGTCAGGTATGATCCCGAAGCGCAAAATAGCCGCTAGTCGGGGTTTTTTGACCGTTTGTCCATGGAAGGGCGTTTGCAGGGGAGGGAGGTAGCGGTTCTGCGCACCACACAAGATGACATCTATGGAGTGGATGCGATGTCGCAGAAAGGTTTTACGCTGATCGAGCTGATGATCACGCTGGTGGTGCTTGCCATAGTGCTCAGCATGGCCGCGCCGTCATTTAGCAGCATGCTGCAGGAGAACCGTGCTTCCACCTTGGCTAGCGAGCTTCAGGGGGCGCTGCAGTTCGCTCGCTCGGAGGCCGTCAAGCGTCGTCAGAGCGTAGTCATCTGTCGTAGCAATGCTGCGGGCAGTAGCTGTGAAAATGGCACGGACTGGAGTGGTGGCTGGCTCGTGCGGCAGGCGAGCGGCTCGGTGATCAAGGTCTGGGATAGTGCCTCAGGCCTGGCAATCGTCGGGCCGAATGCCGGAGTGAGTTTTCTCGGCAGCGGCATGGCCGGCAGCGCCAGCAACTTTTCCGTGAAGCCCAGCAACTGTAGCGGCAAGCAGAAACGCCAGATCGCCGTTTCCGCAACCGGTACCGCCACTCTGACTCCGGAGAACTGCGAATGAGTGCGTTTCCTTTCATGCGCCAGCGCGGCACCACGCTTATCGAAGTGCTTGTCGCCATCGTCGTCCTGGCTGTCGGGCTGCTGGGCATGGCGTTGCTGCAGATCACTAGCGTGCAGAGCAATCACAGCGCCTATTACCGTTCCCAGGTGACCATACTCGCCAGTGACCTGGCCGATCGCATGCGGGCAAACCGTACGGCAGCGCTTGGCAACGCCTATGTGTTCGACTTCCCCGACTCGTCCAGTGCTCATTCCGTGAGCGGTACCCAGGCGCAGAAAGACCAGGCCGAATGGCTGAATGCTCTGGCCCTGGCCCTGCCGGAGGGCACCGGTCAGGTCGAAAAGACCGGAACGCTGGTGACCATATCCGTGCGCTGGAATGACAATCGCGGACGGATCAAGGCTGCCGATGACGCCGATACTGGCATCGAAACATTCGTTTATCGGACCGAAATATGATCAGTACCTTTATGCAGCGGCAGAAAGGTCTTTCTCTCGTCGAACTGTTGGTCGCCATGACCCTCAGCTTGTTGCTGATGGCGGGTGTATTGCAGACATTTCTGGCGAGCAAGCAGACCTACAGCGCCAATACTGCACTTTCCCGCGTGCAGGAGAATGGTCGTTTCGCCATGGAGTTCTTGGGCAGTGATATTCGCAATGCCGGCTACAAGGGTGAATGCCAGGCACCGCTGAATAACTTGCTCAATGAGAGCGGAACCGGCTATCGCGCGGAGTATTTTGACTTGAGCCAGGCCGTAAGCGGCCGGACCAATGCGTCCCCGACCTGGCTGACCGACCGAACCGCTGGCGACGTGATTCACCTCAAGCATGCGGTCAATATCGCCGGGGTGACGGCAAGCGGAAATACCCCGGCTAACGCCAATACCATCAACCTGACCGCAGCAAGCGGTGTCGCTCAGGGCACGATCATTATTGTCTCCGACCCTGTGGGCTGCGACATGTTCCAGAACCGCAGCAATCCAAATGCACAGACGTTGACGCGAGGCGCTACAGGGACACCCGGCAACAAGAATCCAGGCAGTAACCCCTTCAGTCATGCCTATGACTCCTCCATGGAAATTCTCCAGCTGCAGAGCGTTGCGTATTACGTGGGCAATAATGCCGCCAATGTACCCACGCTGCGGCGTATCAGTTTCACCACCGGTGCCCTCGACAAAGAAGACCTGATCGAAGGCGTTCAGGATATTCGGGTGCTTTACGGTATTGCCGGCAGCGACAGGCAGGTCAGCAGCTATGTTTCGGCAAGCAGCGTAAGCGACTGGAATCAGGTGGTATCTGTGCGGGTTTATCTGTTGCTGGTCAGTACCGAGACCAATGTGGTTGCGGAAAATCAGACCGTCGATTTTAACGGGGTCGCGGTGACGGTGCCGAACCGTCGTCTTGCGCAAGTGTTCTCGGCCACCATCGGAATTCGGAATCGCCTGCCATGAATAGACCCATGACCGCATTACCGAGAAATAGCCAGCGAGGCGCGATTCTGGTTATCGCCCTGTTTATGCTGCTTCTGCTGACGATTATCGGCTTGAGCAGCATGCGCGGAACGACGCTGCAGGAAAGCATGGCCGGCAATATGCGCGACAGCAGCCTCGCGCTGCAGGCTGCGGAAGCGGCGCTGCGTAAAGGCGAGGGGGTTGTGACTGAAAAATTCATTAACAACACCTTGAACACCCTGGATGTCGCCCCGCAAACAGGCACGTACAGCGCCTTTCCTGGTGTCGGCACGGTGCCGGCCTACAGCCTTACCCTGCTGGCCAAGTTGCGTACCAGCACCGAGGCCGGCACGGCCATCGACGACGAAGGTGCCCTGGTACGGGTCGAGGCCGATGGCTACGGCACGGCACTCAACTCCGACAATAGCGCCGCCTCCACAATCAAGCTTCGTTCAGTCTTTCTGGTTGAACAATGAATGACCAACCGCTTTATAAGCGCTCTCAGGGAGTCATAGCGATGGACAGCCTCGCTCGTCGATCCAAATCGCTGCACGCTGGCTGGGCTTTCATGCTTTCGTTGGCGATCGCATGTGCCTCGACCGCCCATGCAGATGTTTCCCAGTCCCCTCTGTTGCTGGGTGGTGGCAGTGTCCCGGGCAATCTCGCGTTGGTGCCCTCGGTGGAGTGGCCGACCATTATCAGTATTGCCAATCTTGGAGCCTACAGCGCCAGCAATAGCTATGTAGGCTATTTCGATGCGGATAAATGTTATGACTACAGCCACGACGCGACCAATAGCGATCGCCGTGACAGTCACTTCTATCCGGTGTCGAAAACCAGCAACCGTAGTTGTGCGGGGAAGTTATGGAGCGGTAACTTCCTTAACTGGGCGGCAACCCAGACCATCGACCCCTTTCGCAGTGCGCTGACCGGTGGCTATCGGGTCAGGGACACGCCTGCAGTGACCTGGTTGGAAAAAGCCCGGCATACAGGCCAGAACGGAAGTGGCGCGCGAGAAATTTCTGTAAGCACAACGGTAAGCGGCGCAACCCCGGCAAACTGGAGTCACTTCAGAACGCGTATCGCCGGCCTGGGCAATCGTATGCGCTTTACCATGGATGGCGATTGGGCCGGAGCCGTCACCGACTACACATCAGACACCGACCTGGTCGCTAAAGGAAGCGCTGTCTACGAAGTCTATATCCGGGTGAAAGTGTGCGATTCCTCTGTGGGCCTGGAAGCCAACTGCAAGAGCTACTCGCAAGGGTACAAGCCAGAAGGGCTGATCCAGCAATACTCCAGCGACATTCGCTACAGCGTTTTCGGCTACCTGAATGATCACGAAGTGCTGCGTGATGGCGGCGTTCTACGTGCCAAGCAGAAGTTTGTCGGCCAGACCGTTCGCACCCCCGGGGTTGCCGGAAACCAGAGCAACCCGGCAAGCGAGTGGGATGCAACCACCGGTGTGTTGGTGCGCAATCCCAATGCCGCGGATGCGACTGCGACCAATGCCACGATTCTGGACAGCGGCGTGATCAACTACCTGAACAAGTTTGGGCAGATGACCGACAAGAATCACAAGAGCATCGATCCGGTCAGTGAGCTGTTTTATACATCGCTGCGTTATTTCAAGAATCAAGGCAATGTCTCTGCTTATTCCAGCCTTACTGGCGATGAGGACAATCGCTATCGGCTCGCCGACGGTTTTCCGGTGATCACGGCCTGGGATGACCCTATTCAATACGCCTGCCAGAAGAACGTAATCCTCGGCATCGGCGACACCAATACACACCGCGACAAGAATCTTCCCGGCAACACCAATATGTCCGAAGAGCCGACGACGCCCAGCGAAGTCAGTGCGGATGACACGATCAATGTGGTAACCGCAACGCAGAAAGTAGCGGCGCTTGAAAATATCACCATCAATACACCCTTTACCGGGCGCAACAATTCGGCCTATATCGCCGGCCTCGCTTACGATGCCAACACCAAGGATTTGCGCCCGCAGGTTTCAGGCAAGCAAACCGTCTCGACCTATTGGGTCGATGTTCGCGAGAATGAATCGCTGACTGGGCGTGCCAGCAACCAGTATTGGCTGGCAGCCAAGTACGGTGGTTTCAAGGTGCCCAGCGATTTTGGTGACCCCTATGCGCGCACCGCCGCGCTACCCGAAGCATGGTGGCGCACCACTTCGGACACGTTGGGGACAAACTATCTGCGGCCCGATAATTTCTATGTCGCGAGCGACGCGACAAAGATGGTCGAAAGCCTGAAGCTGGCCTTCGCCAAGATTGCCAAGGAGGCGGAAAGCACAACGGCTTCGCTGGCGACCAACTCGACTCGCTTGAATACCGATACGGCCGTCTTCCAGTCACTGCTCGATAGCAAGCGCTGGAGTGGCGACCTTCTGGCGAAAAAAATAGGCAGCAATGGGACCGTGGCGACCGATGCCACCTGGAGTGCCGCTGCTGCTCTGGATGGCCTTGTCGATCTGAGCAGCCGGAAAATATTTACCAGCCCGCCGCCCACGGCGGACTCGGCCAATGGTCCGCTGCGCTCGACCAATGGCGTTGATTTCCTGTGGAGCGGCCTGAGTACAACCCAGCGCGCCGCGCTCACCAAGCCGGGCGAGTCGGATAGCACCATGGCTGAGCGCCGTCTGGCCTACCTGCGTGGTGATCGTTCGCGGGAAATAACGGATGCAGATACTGCACAGCCATTCCGCCAGCGCAGCAGCCGGCTGGGCGATATTGTCAACTCGGACCCTCAGTTTATCCACAATCAGGATTTCGGTTACTCCCGCCTGAGTTGGGCCGATGGTGCCGTGGGGGCGGCTTACACGGCGTTTCGCACATCTGATGCTTACAAGAACCGCACCCCCATGGTCATAGTCGGGGCTAACGACGGCATGTTGCACGGCTTCGATGCCAGGCTCAGTGCCACGTCTGCGACCAATGGCGGCAAGGAGCTGTTTGCCTATGTACCGAACAACGTATTCGGCAACCTTATCAATCTGACCGAGCCGGCCTACGCTCACCGCTACTATGTCGATGGTACGCCCCGTGTCTCGGACGTCTGGCTGGGAACCGGCACGGGCTGGCGCACCATGGTTGTGGGGGCTACCGGTGCAGGTGGCAACAGCGTCTTCGCGCTGGATGTCACCGACCCTGGCAGCATGAGCCGTGGCAGTGTGATGTGGGAGTTCAGTCATCCACGTATGGGCTACACCATGGGGCAGCCGGCACTGGTGGCGCTGCCTAACAACGAGTTCGGGGTGATCGTCAGCAGTGGTTTTCACGACAGTGCGCAGACCAATGGCAAGGTGTGGGTGCTGGATGCCGCTAATGGCAGCGTGATCAAGGAGTTCACCCTCGCCACCACCGGCGGCCTGGGAGCGCCGTTGGCCTCGGATACGGATGGGGATCAGGTTGCCGATCGTGTCTATATCGCCGATACGCTGGGCAATCTGTGGCGGCTGGACCTGGCGGGCAGCAACACCGCGAGCTGGCGGATTCCTGCCTCGCTCAACGCCAACCCGCTGTTTATCGCCAAGGATGACGCGGGTGTGCGACAGGCTATCACCGCGCCACTGGTGTCTGCCTTCAACGATCAAGGCCAGCATATGGTGTTCTTCGGTACCGGCAGCTTTTACCGTACCGGTGATAACGAGGTCCCGGAGGACCCGGCGATAGACACCTTCTACGGAATTATCGACAGAGGCCTGCTGATTGACGGACGCAGCGGCCTGAACGAACAGCAGATCCTCAAGGAGGCTACTCTCAGCAACGGTGAGAAGGCGCGCGCCATTACCCAAAATGCCGGGCAGAGCAGCGACAAAGGCTGGTACCTGGATCTCGCCTGGCAAACCGGCGAGGGGGCTACTGGGGCACTGGGCGAGCGGGTCGTGGCCAAGGCCACCTTGCGCAGCGATCGGGTGATCTTCACCACCATGACGCCCTCGGCGGATCCCTGCGCATTTGGCGGAACAAGCTGGATCATGTCGGTTAATCTGTCCAGTGGCGGTCGCCTCAATTACGTGTACTTCGATGCCAACGGTGACGGTGATCTGGATGACGATGACACCACCATTATCGACGAGGATGGCGGGATTCCCTGGTCCGGCATCTCTGATGTGGATGCCGGGGTCAGCAAAGGCGTTACATCGCTCTACAAATGGCTGTGTTTCGCCGGATCCAGTGGTGCCACTCCGACCTGTATTCCACAGCCCGACTCACAACGGTTTGGTCGCCAGTCCTGGCATGAAGTGAGGAGCTATTGATGAGGCGTGGACGTTTGTCTGGCCCAGGGGTATCGCGTAGCAGCGGTTTTACCCTGATCGAGATGATGATTGTGGTTGCTGTTATTGGCATCCTGGCCGCGATCGCCTATCCCTCGTATCAGGAGCACGTGCGCAAGGCTCGGCGTGCCGATGCGCAAACCGCGCTACTGGAGTTGGCGCAGTTTATGGAGCGGCACTACACCGCGAACGGCAAGTATCTGACCGACGCCAATGCAGCGCCCACTCTGCCTTTCTCTGAGGCTCCCAAGGACGGGACCGGTAAATATTACGACCTGAGCTTTGCCTCTGCGCCAACAGCCAGCAGCTATACGCTGCGCGCGGTACCCAAGGGGGCCATGGCCAGTGACAGCTGCGGCACATTGACCCTGAGCAATACCGGTGCCAAAGGGCAAGCGACGGGTGCCAGCCTCGCGACGTGCTGGAGGCGCTGATTTGCCGCGCAGGAGAAACCCTCTGCCTATGTCATGATGCTGAACCCGGGCGATTCGAGGCATTGATTGAGGTTTTAACCATTCGGGGGCATTAATGCCCCCGAGTCGTGTGTGACGCAAGCGTCGGCCTGGGCTTCTTGTTTAGACTGTCGACCTGGCCAGAATGAGAAAACCACCTCAAGTCGTACTTTCCCGTGACGGTAGCCATGGCCTGGCAGGCTCCAGGTGTATAGGGCCCGCTTGCTTTTATGTGCAAGTAAAGGGTTGTGCGCTGGCGAGGTAGGGGATTCGCTAGCGACTCCTGACGTTTCGGGTCTATGGCTTGTTCAAGGCTGCTGCAGGAGTGCGCGTGAAAGAAACAATATTGATCGTCGGCGGTGGCGCTATCGGTTTGCTCTCGGCCTATGTGCTGGCCGAAGCCGGGGCGCAGGTCTGTCTGCTGGAACAAGGCCAGCTGGGGCGGGAGTCTTCCTGGGCCGGTGGCGGTATCGTCTCGCCGCTGTATCCGTGGCGTTACGGTCAGGCCGTCACGGCGCTGGCCCATTGGTCGCAGGATTTTTATCCGCGCCTGGGCGAGCGTCTGCTGGCGCAGACCGGGGTCGATCCCGAGGTGCATGTCACCGGCCTGTACTGGCTGGATCTCGAGGATGAGGTCGAGGCATTGGCCTGGGCCGCTCGCGAGCAGCGGCCGCTGCGCCAGGTCGCGATGACGGCGGTGCAGCAGGCGGTGCCGGCGCTGGCGGCGGGTTTCAGCCATGCCATCCAGATGGCCGATGTGGCCAATGTGCGCAATCCACGGCTAATCAAGGCCCTGCGTGCGGCCCTGCTGCAACTGCCGAATGTGAGCGTGCATGAGCAGTGCGCGGTGACCGGTTTTGTTCGCGAGCACGGGCGTATCTGTGGGGTGCAGACCGCGCAGGGTGAGATGCGTGCCGATCAGGTGGTGCTGGCGGCTGGAGCCTGGAGCGGCGAGCTGATCAAGACACTGGGGTTGTCTCTGCCGGTGGTGCCGGTAAAGGGGCAGATGATCCTTTACAAATGCGCCGAGGACTTTCTCCCGGCGATGGTCCTGGCCAAGGGGCGTTATGCGATTCCTCGGCGCGATGGCCATATCCTGATCGGCAGCACCCTCGAACATGCCGAGTTCGACAAGACCCCGACCGAAGAGGCCCTGGCCAGCCTCAAGGCATCGGCCGTCGAACTCCTGCCGGCTCTGGCCGAAGCCGAAGTGGTGGGGCATTGGGCCGGACTGCGCCCGGGTTCGCCTGAGGGCATACCCTTTATCGGGCCGGTGCCGGGGCATAAGGGACTGTGGTTGAACTGCGGGCATTACCGCAATGGCCTGGTGCTGGCCCCGGCGTCCTGCCAGTTGCTGACGGACCTGTTACTGGGGCGCGAGCCTATTCTCGATCCGGCTCCCTATGCGCCGGTAGCGCGACTGTAGCAGCGTGTTCATCACGGTTGAGTCTGGCGGGATGACGCGGTGCGCACGACGTACCCTACGCGGGCGGTCGGCGGATGCTCTGTTGTAGGGTGCGCCGCGCGCACCATCGTGCCCTGGCGGATGGGTAATAACCCTGCGGCTAATTGATGGAGGCTGCCGTCCCGCCCAGGGCCGTCGCCGTGGCCTTCAATCTATGCCCAGTTTCTTTAGCCGATAGCGCATCGAGCGGAAGCTCAGGCCCAGGCGCTGGGCGGCGGCGGTGCGATTCCAGCGGGTCTCTTCGAGGGCCTGCATGATCAGTTTGCGTTCGATGTCTTCCAGGTGGTCTTCCAGGTTGTCGATCTGGGCCAGGCTGGTTTCACCGTTTTCGCTGGGGCCGCAGGCGTCGGTCAGGCGCAGGTCGCCAGCGCTGATGCGGTCGTCCTCGCAGAGGGTGTAGGCGCGTTCGAGCATGTTTTCCAGTTCACGCACATTGCCCGGGAAGCGGTAGCTCTTGAGTTTCTCCAGGGCGTCGTCATCAAGCCTGGCGGCGCTCAGGCCGCTGCCCTCGGCCAGCCGTTTGAGCATGCTTTCGGCCAGCATGGCGATGTCCTCGCGGCGCTCGCGCAGGGCCGGCACATGCAGTTCGATGACGTTGAGGCGATAGTAGAGGTCCTGGCGAAAGCGCTCGGCACTGACCTCGCCGGCCAGGTCCTTGTGGGTGGCGCAGAGGATGCGCACATCGACCACGGTTTCCTGCTGCCCGCCCACGGCGCGCACGGCCTTTTCCTGGATCGCGCGCAGCAGTTTGACCTGCATCGGCAAGGGCAGGTCGGCCACTTCGTCGAGAAACAGGGTGCCGCCATTGGCGGCCTGGAACAGCCCCTGCTTGTCTTCGATGGCTCCGGTAAAACTGCCTTTCTTGTGGCCGAAGAATTCGCTTTCCATCAGCTCGGTGGGGATGGCCCCGCAGTTGACCGGGACGAAGGGCTGCTCGCAGCGCGGGCCCTGCTCGTGAATCAGCCGCGCCACCAGTTCCTTGCCGCTACCGGACTCGCCGCTGATATACACCGGGGCCTGGCTGCGCGCCAGTTTGAGGATTTGCTTGCGCAAGGCCTTCATCGGCGGCGAGTCGCCGAGCAGGCGGCTGTCCACCGGCAGCTCCTCGCCTGCGCGGCTGCCCAGGCGCAAGGCGGTCGCGACCAGTTCGCGCAGGCGACCGAGGTCCACCGGCTTGGTCAGGAAGTCGAAGGCCCCGGCCTTGAGCGCATTGATGGCGGTGTCCAGGCTGCCGTAGGCGGTAATCATCGCCACGGGTACCTGCGGGTGGCGCTGCTGGATATGCTGCACCAGCTCCAGGCCGGTGCCGTCGGGCAGGCGCATGTCGGTCAGGCACAGGTCAAAGCTTTCCTTGCCCAGCCACTCGCGGGCTTCCTTGACGTTGCGCGCGCTGCGGGTGTCCAGTTTCATCCGCCCCAGGGTGATTTCCAGAAGTTCACGGATATCCGGTTCGTCGTCGACAATCAGGGCTCTCTGGCGGGTCATTGGTCAGCTCAGTTTACGCGGGTGGGCGAAGGTGATACGCAGGCAGCTACCGCCCGCTGCACGGAGTTTATAGTCAAGACGGGCCTGATTGCTTTCGCACAGTTCACGGGAAATATACAGGCCCAGGCCGGTGCCCTTGTTTTCCGTGGTGTAGAAGGGCTCGAACAGGTGATGCAGCTGCTCTTCGGCGATTCCCGGGCCGTCGTCGAGGATTTCCAGGATCGGCAGGTCGCTGTCCGGATCGCGGAACAGCTTCAGCCAGACCTGGCCCTGGGCATTCTTTTTCGCGCTGTAGCGCAGCCCGTTCTCCACCAGATTGCTCAGCACCTGATTGAGCTGGTGGGGGTCCATACGCGTCTGGATGCTGCCGCCCGAGGTCTCCAGGTGCAGGGTCTGGCCGGGCTTGGCGCTGCTGCGAAATTCGCTGGCGAAGCGGTGCAGCCAGTATTTCAGGTCGAGCAACTGCGGTTCGGCCTGGCGTCGGCGCGACAGTTGCAACACATTCTCGATCACCAGGTCCATCCGCCGCGAGTGATCCTGAATGATCTGTGCCAGGCGCTTATCCGGACCGTGCAGCTCTTCCGACTCCTGCAGCAGTTGCGCGGCATGGCTGATGGCTCCCAGTGGGTTGCGGATTTCGTGGGCGATGCCGGCGGTCAGGCGGCCGAGCGAGGCGAGCTTGAGTTGTTGGGCCTGTTGGGCGATTTGCGAAATATCGTCGAGAAAAACCAGGGTGTGGCGCTGCTCGCCGCGCTGCAGGGCAATAAAGCTGGGTTGCAGCACGCGGCCGTGGGGGGCGGCCTGCAGGCTGCCGGGGCGCAGGCTGGGGTTGTGCGACCAGGCCTGCATGCGCTTGATCAGTTCCGGGCAGTGCGGCTCGAGGATCTTGCCGGTCAGTTCGGCGTGCCCGAGCAGGTGGTTGGCCCCCTGGTTGGCCAGCAGGACCCGGTGTTGTTCGTCCAGCACCAGGATGCCGGTGCGCATGCGCTGCAGGATCAAGGCGTTGAGGGCTTCCAGGTTGGCCACGTCGGCGGCGCGCTGTTCGGCCAGGCTTTCGCTGGCCTGCAGGCGTCGGGTCAGGCCCTGGACGAGGAGTGCGGCGGCGAAGCACAGGGTACCCAGGGCCCCGACCTGCACGTACTGGGCCGAGGCTGCCGGGCGGCTCAGGCTGAGGTAGAAGGTCAGGAAAATCATGCCGATGGCGGCGAGGGCGGCGATCAGCAGGCCAATCCGTCCGCGCAGGAGGATATTGGCAATCGCCACCGCCACAATCAGCAGGTTGCCGATGCCGCTGGGTGTGCCGCCGCCGGCATAAAACAGGGCGGACAGCAGCGTCACGTCGACCAGCGCCAGGCCGAACACCGGAGCCAGGTGCGTAGGGCGGCGCACCAGGACCAGGGTCAGGCAATTGAGGGCCAGATACAGCCAGCTGCCGTTACGGAACAGTTCGGGGTGGGCCAGTTGCAGCAGCTCGGCATCCATGTCGCTGAAGACCAGCAGCGCCAGGGCGGAGCTGATCACCAGGCGGTACAGCTGGTAGAGCTGCAGAATCCGCCGGCCCTGTTCCCCCCTCAGGGGCAGGGCGTCAGCGCTCACCGGTCTTGGGGCCTTGTTCCAGGTGTGCCTGGCTGCAATACCAGTGCTGGTCTTTGGGCAGCGCGTGGATGCGCGGTATATGCACGCCGCAGTGTTCGCAGCGCACCATCGGCTGGGCGCTGTCCGCGCGCTCTTGTGGCCGGCGCGGAGCCGGGCGGGTAAAGCGTCGCCAGAGCCAGAAGGCGGCTAGGATGATGGCGATCCAGAACAGCAAGCGGAACAGGCCCATGGCGCTCTCTTCTCGATAATAGAAGGGCAGTTTAGCTAACCCGGCGGTGTCAGCACAGCAGCGAAACATCGTGCCGTGCGTTGTTTCCGTGGGGGGCGATGCGGGACAATGACCACCTTATCGCGACGCTGCCCCGGGGCAGTTGCCGCGGCTCGAATTTCTTGGACGGAGGCGGCCATGAGCCAAACCCTGCGGGTCGTGATGGCCCAGTTGAATTTGCGTGTAGGCGATGTACACGGCAATGTCGAGCGGATTATCGAGGCGGCCTGCGGTGCCCGCGATCAGTGGCAGGCCGATGTGATCGTATTTCCCGAGCTGGCCCTGTGCGGTTATCCGCCAGAGGACCTGCTGCTGCGTTCCAGCATGCAGTTGCGTATCGAGCTGGCCCTGCAGCGCCTGCAGGACGAGGTGCGCGGCATCTACATGGTGGTCGGTTATCCCTGGCTGGAGGATGAGCTGCGCTATAACGCCTGCGCGGTGATTGCCGATGGCCAGCTGTTAGCGAGCTATTACAAGCAGAAACTGCCGAATTACCGCGTGTTCGACGAGAAGCGCTATTTCGAGTCCGGCGATCAGCCCTGCGTGCTGGATATCAAGGGCGTGGCCGTGGCCCTGAGCATTTGCGAAGACATCTGGTTTGCCGAGCCCATGGCCCAGGCGCGTGCCGCCGGAGCCCAGCTGATGCTGAGCATGAACGCTTCGCCCTTCCACCTGGAGAAACAGCACGAGCGGGAAGAGGTGCTTGCCGAGCGCGCGCGCGAAGGGGCCATGCCGATCATCTACGTCAATCAGGTCGGCGGCCAGGACGAGCTGGTATTCGATGGCGGCAGCTGCGTGGTCGATGCCGCGGGGCAGGTGACTCAGCGAGCGGTGGCCTTTACCGAAGGCCTGTACCCGGTCGACCTGCTGCTCGACGATGGGCGGGTCCATCCCCGTGCGGCCAGTTGCGCGGCGCTGCCGGAACTTGAGGCCAGTGTCTATCAGGCCCTGGTGATGGGCGTGCGCGACTATGTGCAGAAGAACGGCTTCAAGGGCGTGCTGCTGGGGCTGTCGGGGGGGATCGACTCGGCCCTGACCCTGGCGGTGGCCAGCGATGCCCTGGGGGCGGAGCGGGTCGAGGCGGTGATGATGCCCTATCACTACACCGCCCAGATCAGCCTGGAGGATGCCGAGGCCGAAGCCAATGCGCTGGGCGTGACCTACCGGGTATTGCCTATCGCGCCCATGGTCGAGGCGTTTATGGGCACGCTGGCCCCGGTGTTTGCCGGTTTGGGTCGCGATACCACCGAGGAAAACCTGCAGGCGCGCTGCCGCGGCACGCTGCTGATGGCGATTTCCAACAAGAAGGGCTATCTGGTGCTGACCACCGGCAACAAGAGCGAGATGGCCGTGGGCTATGCCACCCTCTATGGCGATATGGCCGGCGGCTTCGATGTGCTCAAGGATGTGCCCAAGACCCTGGTGTTCCGCCTCTGCGAATACCGTAACCGCCTGGGCGCGGTGATCCCGCAGCGGGTGATCGACCGTCCACCCTCGGCCGAACTGGCCCCGGATCAGAAGGACGAGGATTCGCTGCCGCCGTACCCGGTGCTCGATGAAATCCTCAAGCTGTATATCGAGTACGACCTGTCGGCCAACGCGATCATCGCCGAAGGGTTCGACGAAGACACGGTCAAGCGCGTGCTGCGCCTGGTCGACCTCAACGAGTACAAGCGGCGGCAGGCGGCGGTGGGTGTGCGGGTGACCCAGCGTGGTTTCGGCCGCGACCGCCGTTACCCCATCACTTCGGGCTGGCGTATCGGCGACTGAGGGGCGGCGCAGCCAGGGCTTGACCGCGCGCTAGAAAACCGTAGGAGCGGCCTTGGCCGCGATGTTTTCCTATTGGCCTCGATTCGCGGGCAAGCCCGCGGCCACAAGAGCTGAGCATGTCTGCAACAACCAGCTCAGAGTCGCCATAAAAAAGGGAGGCCACTGGCCTCCCTTTTTGGTGCGTTGCGCGGCTTAGTCGAACAGGCCGAAGGTCATATAGCTGAACCAGGAGCGGCTTTTGCTTTCCTCGACGCTATCGCCTTTCAGTTCTGCCGGAATCTGCTGCTCGGCATCTTCGTACTGGCGGATCACGTCCTGGCTGGCGCGGGTCTCGCCCGGCGGCAGCGGCGTATCGCTCTCGATCAGGCCCAGGGTCGCCTTGGCCAGCCAGGAACGGGTGTCGGCTTCCTCTTCGCGCGGGACGAACTGGCCATCGACCAGGCTCGGGTGGTCCGGGTAGTTGAGTTTGAGGGTTTCCAGGCTGGTGGCGGCCAGCTCATTCAGGGTCAGACGCTGGTAGGCCTCGGTCATCACCGCCAGGCCATCGCCGACCGC
>JBFJZW010000013.1:0-29976 GCA_041621875.1 Pseudomonas sp.
CCTTGAGTGTGGCCATCGCACTGAACGCCGGAGCAGCGCTGACCTACAGTGCTCGGGTGTTCGACGCCGTCGCGGCCTTCGAGAGGCCGTGATGAACGACGGGCGTTCTAGGACGCCCGTATTCGTTTGCTGGAGTCATTCATGCGCAAGCAAAAGATCGCCATCGTCGGCGCTGGCCTGGCCGGCGTTTATGCCGCTTACCGTCTACACAAGGCCGACATCGACTTTGACCTGTTCGAAGCCCGTAACCGGCTGGGCGGCCGCATCCATTCAACTGAAGGAGGTCTTGATCTCGGGCCAACCTGGTTTTGGCCGGACTTTCAACCGCAGATGCATGACCTGGTAGCCGAACTGGGCCTGTCCTCGTTCGCGCAACACGAGCAGGGCGATGCGCTGATCGAACGTGGGCTTGGGCACGTATTACGCCGCCAGGGCTATTCCTCGGGGAATTTATCAATGCGTATAGGCGGCGGCACGATTCGGCTGATCGATACTCTGGTAGCCAACTTGCCCACCGATTGCATCCATCTCAACACACAGGTGCTTGCAGCCACACTGGACGAGACCGGCATAGCGCTGCGTCTGAGCACCGGCCACTGCGAGCCACATTCTTACAGCCACATTTGGCTTGCGATACCGCCGCGTCTTGCAAGCCGCATCGCATTTGCACCGCAATTGTCACCAGGCAGCATAGGGCAACTTTGCGCAGTGCCGACCTGGATGGCGGCGCATGCCAAGTATGTAGCGCGTTATTCGCAACCATTCTGGCGCGAACAGAAATTGTCGGGTGACGCTTTCAGTTCCGTCGGCCCGCTCGGTGAAATCCACGATGCAAGCAATGGCGAAGCTGCGGCGCTGTTCGGATTCTTTGCCATCGGCACCGCACCGCGAGAACAGTTCAGCGACGCGGAACTCCGAGCCCTGTGCCGGAGGCAGCTGATTCGCCTGTTCGGCGAGGAGGCGGGCACTCCATTGGAAGACTGGGTTCAGGACTGGGCAGCAGACCCACTCACTGCAACGGAGGCTGACCAAACACCCCCTCGCTGGCATAGCCTTCACGATCTAAGCAACGCGTTTGAACGTCCCTGGCTAGATCGGCTGGCTCTGATCGGTAGCGAGGCTGGCGGCGAACAAGGGGGATACATGGAAGGGGCCTTGCTGGCAGTAGATGCAACCTTGCAGCGGGTGCTGGAGCTACCTTCAACAGACATTGCCGGATGACTGCTTCTGACCGCTTTCTGCCTACCACCGACCACCTGTTCCAATTCGACAGTAGGCATCAAGCATGCTCTGCCGCTACTCCAGGCTATCTTCGCGGCTAGAATCCACGGGGCAATCCCAATACTGGAGAACCAGGATGATCAGCAAAAATACGATTTGCCTCTGGTACGACGGTACCGCGCTGGAGGCTGCGACCTTCTACCCGAACAGCGCGGTAGGCGCGGTCCATCGCGCGCCTGGCGACTATCCTGCGGGCAAGCAGGGTGATGTGCTGACGGTTGAGTTCACCCTGATGGGCATCCCCTGCCTGGGCCTGAACGGGGGGCCGGTGTTCAAGCATAACGAGGCGTTCTCGTTTCAGGTTGCCACTGACGACCAAGCCGAAACGGACCGCTTATGGAACGCGATTGTCGAGAACGGCGGCGAGGAAAGCGCATGCGGCTGGTGCAAAGATAAATGGGGACTATCGTGGCAGATCACGCCACGGGTATTGACCGCCGCGATCGCCAATCCTGATCGCGCGGCGGCCAAGCGCGCGTTTGCAGCCATGATGAATATGCGAAAGATCGACATTGCTGCGATCGAGGCTGCGCTGAAGGCTTAACCGGCACTGCCGGTCCCCTATTAACGTCCGTTTTGGCCTCTGAACGTGCGCGGGTCATAGATACAGTCGTACGCCTCGACCACCTTGATCTGCTTCACGGCCTGGTGGCTAGGGGGATCAAGGGCCAGCGCGGCAGACGGGACGATCAGTCCCAGGTGGCTACTGGTCTTTAGCCAGGCAAGGAGGCAGAACGGCCATTCACATCGAGGTGGGGGCTATGGCCCGCTCTGTGGTTGCAGGGTAATGGTGCAGATGTTCTTGCCCTGGACCACCGATTGCTCCACCGCCAGGATGCGGAACGTCGTACCTGGGGCGAAGGTGTACTCGACCTTCGTCGGGTCGTCCGAGAGCGGCGTGATATAGCTTGCCGTATCCCAGACCCAGGCACCTGCGGGCGGCTCGGCAACCAGGACGATACCGTTCTGGTAGGTCATTGCCTCATCCAGCGAATCGCCGAAGCTCCAGACCATCTTGGTGGTGATCAACAGGCCAGGCTGGAGATAGGTGTCCAGTGCAGCCTGCAACGGAATCTCCAGGCTGACGCTGGTTGGCCCCGCATTTAGCGGGCACTGGAGAAACTCGATGCCGAAGTGCTCGGTGCCCAGCTGGGAGATATCCACCTGGCCGCTGAACAGAAGCGGCTGACTCACGAGGCTGGTGCGCGGCATGGCCTCGAAAGCAGCGCTCAACAGCCGGTTCTCGGTGGCGCTGAAACGCTGCAGCTCGGAAGCGACCTGCGCCAGTTGCGCCTGCACATCCTCCAGCGACGAGGCCGGTGTCATCATAAAGGAGTTCATGTAATCGACGTTCTGCGGCGTGTAGGTGCCCCAGTTCGACGCCCATATCGCTGCCGCGATGCTGGGTTGGTCCAGGGGATAAGGCGGTTCGCCCATCGCGCTGTATTCGAAGATTTTCATCAGCACCAGGCGCGTGAACGAGGCGGTCGTCCAGTCGTAGACCGCCATCGCCAACTGGAAGCTGTACGGCGAGAACGGGAACAGCTGCTGACCAAGCGCCTCGATCTGCGCGGTAGTCTTGCCAGGAGCATCCGGGATGTTCTGATAAGGCACGTATTTTTCGGCAATCATCCGGTCGAGGTACGCGGCGTCCTCGGCGGCTACCGCCGGCAAGGGCTTCAGGCGACCGGACAATGCACTCCCCGCCCCCGCCCTGGCCACGCTGAAACTGCCGTCGCCGGGCAGGGTCAGCGCCAGCGCGACGCTGGGCGCGGGGGTGTAGTCGAGAGTCGCGCCGTTGCAGTCGACGAAATCCATGACCGGTCCGGTGGGAAAGCCATTCTGAAAGTCGGTGACGTCCAAGAATCCCTGGCCGGCCACGATCAACCGGCAGGACACACCTTTACCGCCGCGCATCGTCTCCAGCGGCAGACCGTCGCTGAACCACAAGGCCAGGCCTTGCGGGTTGTTGATACTTTGAAACTGCCACATATACACGCTCCTTCGCATAGATCACGCATGTTCGGGCGCGCACAGGCAGAGACTTCACGCCACGCACTTGGCAGCGTCTCTACATGCTGCGCGGCTAGGCGCTGCGCCCGTCTTTTTCGGAAGGCTTCTACTGCACGCTCTTGTCGTCTTGCCAAAGGCCGAAGGCATTGCTCAGCGGGTCGCGCAGCTCGGCAAAGTAGCCCACGCCCGGTACCGGCGTCTTGCCCATCACCACCCTGGCACCCAACGCTTGCGCGCGCGCCAGGTAAGCGTCAATGCCAGTCACGGCGTAGTACTGCACCGGCGTTGCTGGCGTACCGGGGCCAGACATGATGGCCAGATACGCAGTCTGCGGAGTACAGCCGTCGGCACCGGTGATTTCCCAGAAAACGTTCGGCGGCTGATGGCGGAAATGCCACTCGGGAAACAGCTCGGCATAGAACCTCTTGCCGGTTTGCTCGGCATCGTCGGGGATGATGCAGTGGAAGTTCAGCGTGCCGGTCATGGTGCGACCTGCGCAGGAACCCGCGCGGACGAATTGCCCGTCAGGCGCGCCAGAGCCGTATTGCCGTACATCACCCGCATCGCCAGGGCGACCAGGGTCAGTGTCGGGTTGGCGGCCGGCAGCGTCGGCATCACGCTGTTGCTAACGACGAACAGATTGTCCACGCCGAACACCTGCAGCTCAGGGCTGACCACGCCAGCGCTCTCATCGTTGGCCATGCGCGTGGTGCACGCCACGTGGTCGCCGCGTTGCGGATAGGTTCCCCAGGTGACGTTCTGGCACCCCATCTTGGTCAGTACGTGCTGCAGTATCCCCACGTAGCCCTGCGCGGCCGCGGGATCGTAGAGCGGCATAGGCGTATCGATGAGCGTGCGCGGCAGGCCGAAGCGCGTATAACCCGTGGTCGCGCTGACGCGATTACTATACTGCGGCAGCGCCGAGAGATTGCCGTAGAGCTGAAACGCCGCGGGGGCGCTGCAGGCCGCGCGGATCTGCTCCACAGTCTGCCCCTGGGCCATCAACAGTCCCAGATCGGTATTCGGCGTCTCGTAGTTCATCGAGATAAAGAACTTGCCCTTGCGCTGGTAGGCCGGCGTATCGAAGGCCCGCGAGCACAGGCTGGGAAACCCCAGCTCCTCCTCGAACGTCAGGGGGTTGGCCCGTATCCCCGAGGCGAAGAAGAACTGCGTTGCACTGACGAAACGCCCGACCAGATCGCTGTCGTTGCCGATGCCGTTCGGCCAGAAGCTGGACCTCGAGGTCTGCAGCAGCTTGGGAATCTCGAAAGCGCCGCCGCACAGAATCACGGCCTGGGCGTCCAACTCCACGCTGCAGCCTGTCTTCAGATCGGTGTAGGTGACGCCGGCAACCTGCTGCTTGCTACGCATGCGGATAGCCGTCACCACGGCGTCGAGACGCAGACTCACATGGGCATTGCCGCTCAGCAGCGCCAGCGGCTGGTCGCCGGTGAAACGCCCGCCTACCGGACAATAGTCGCAGGTGCCGGTGGTCCGACAAGGCCCGACTTCGCCCTGGGCTTTGCCGTAGCGCGCCATGGGCAGATGGCCGTAACCGATTCCCAGTTGCTCGAATGCCTTGATGAAAGGCCCCGCCGAGATCGGATAGGGTGCCGCGCCGTAGGGATAAGGCCGGCTGCGCGGAGGCTGCTGGTCGTCCGAATTACCGCTGGCTCCGAGGTACTGCTCTGCCTGAGTGTAGAAAGGCTCCAGGTCGTTGTAGCCGAAGGGCCAGTCGATCCCCTGGCCGGTATTGCTGTAAAGAGCGAAGTCCTCGGGCATAAATCGGGGCACCCAACCGCCCCAATGCAGGGTGGTGCCGCCCGCCCCGAAGATCCGTCCCCCCACGATATTCCAGGGATGCTCGCCGGTGGCGACGAAGTCGTCGGGTTGATCGTAATAGGCGGCGTAAGGCGCATTGCTGGTTCCACCGCCCCGCGCCACCTGATGGAACCACCATCCCGGATCGGCCATGGGGATACCGGGGCCGCAATCCAGAATAACGACGCCGTCCAGCGCAGAAAAATAACGGGCCATAAGGCTGCCCGCCAGGCCCGAGCCAACGATCACGATATTGGCCGATTCTCTTCTCGATTCAGACATCGCCGCCTCCTTGGCTCGAACGCCCGTCGTCTGCCGTCCCGCTGCTCGCAAGCGCCCGATAAGGCGGCGGCGTTTGCAGGAAACTTCCGCCGCCCATCCAGCCGTTGTAATTCACGAACCCGAAGGTTCTGAACCCGCCGAATGCGATGTTCCAGCGCATAAACTCCAACAGCACAAAGTTGGCGATATTGCTCGGGTTGGATGACTGGTAGCGATTTTCGGCCAGTAAGGCGGCCAACGCGGGCGGCGGAGAGCCGTATTGCGCGAGCAGTCGTTGGTACTCCGCAATAGTCTGCTGGTAATAGCCCAGATAGGCCGAGTCCCGCTGTACCTGCCACTGAAGCGCCTGGTGAAACTGCGCCTGAGGCATCGAGCAGTTGGCCGCGGTCCCCCAGTTCTCGCCGATATAGACGAATACGCTCCAGAGCACATCGGTCTGTGTAGCGTTCAACTGGATCATCCCTGTCCTACCTCCCTGTTCGAGCGGCCTGACGATGCCCAATCCATCAGGCTGCCTGTCATCGTCCGCCGAGCCACATCCGTGAATATAAGGCCTCGTGCCTGAGGCACTAGCCTGTCATGGCATAGCCATACAGGCTGCCACCATCCAGGTAGGCTAGATCAATAATCCACATCGTGCTCTTCCTCGGACGTTGCAGCCCGGTTGATTACCCTCTGCGATCCGTCCTTGCGACAGCCGCTGGCCTGGCTAGCAGGTCCAAGGCCGCGGCCTTCAGCGGTGGAGATACGCCAGAAGCGCTCGGTCATCGAGCCGGCTGGTCCGTGGCCACGCCAGCCCCCGAGCCCCGCACGCCAAAGCAGGTATTATCCCCGCACACTCAGGTTGACTGCGGTGCCTGGCGGAGGAGCCACTGCTGCACTGCTGGGTATCTGGGCATGGCAATGAAGAGCGCCGCTCGTACCCCATCATCGACGCGGTGGATGCCGAGCCGTTTCTGCAAATTTGGATCAGTACCCAGGAGCGTGGTTGATGTTAACGATCAATATCGGGCCGCTGGCACTCAGCACCGCCCATGTGCTGTTGATGATCAGCCTGCTGTTGGCGATTTTCACAGGTTGGTACGTTGGTCGGCGTAGCGCGGTAAACCCCGAGAAACAGCTGTTTCGTTTGCTGTTGGTGGCCCTGCTGGTCGCCCGACTGGCCTTCGTTGCCGTCTACTTCGAGCACTACCGCGACCAACCTTGGCAGGCTGTGGATATCCGTGACGGCGGCTTTATCGCCTGGCCCGGCCTACTGGCAGCCCTGTTGCTAGGTGCCTGGCAAGCCTGGCGCACGCAGACCAGCAGAAAGCCGCTGGCCTGCGCATTGGCCGCAGGAGTGTTGAGCTGGGGTCTAGGCAGCCTGACCCTGCACGGACTGGAACAAGGCACCCGCCTGCCACCGCTGTCCTTTAGAGACATCAACGGCACCACCGTGGCGCTGGAGGACTATGTCGGCAAGCCCGTGATAGTCAACCTCTGGGCCACCTGGTGCCCGCCGTGCCGCCGCGAAATGCCGGTGTTGGCCGAGGCGCAGCGCGATAACCCCGAGCTGACCCTGCTGTTCGTCAACCAGGGTGAAGGTCAGGGCGTGGTTAACCAGTATCTGGATGCCGAAGCCCTGGGGCTGGACAACGTGCTACTCGACAGCGGCGGCCGCATGGGCCAGCACGTCGGCTCCATGGCGCTGCCCAGCACCCTGTTCTACGACGCCGAAGGTCGCCAGGTTGGCAGCCACCTGGGTGAGCTCTCCCGCGCCAGCCTGGCTCACGCACTTGAAGTGTTGAAGAAGGCCCAATAACCATGAAAACCCTGATCAATCGCCCGGTCATGGTTTCGCTTTTAACCCTACCGACCGTGCCCCTGCTTCAGGCCCAAGAATGGCCAGCCGCGATCAAGGCAGTCGAAGCGCGCGGTACCGCAATTGTCGAGCGTTTCGACGCCCACAAATGCTCAGTCCCCCCCAATTACAGGCGCGGTGGTCCCCAATTACGGTGGCCACTGTATAACCACCTATGTCTCCCGACACCTGTTACCTATGTCTCCCGGCTGAACACACGGCGCACCCTACGCAAGCAGGCCCTCACACTTAAGCGCCTATAGTCCCCCGAGCCGGTTGGCCAGCGGCGCATGCTGCGCCATCAGCTCGGCAACCCACTCGATAAATACGCGCAGCTTGATACTGATATGCCGGTTCGGCGGAAACGCCACGTACAGCGGCATCGGATCGAGACGCCAGTCCTCGAACAGAGGTACCAGTTCCCCCTGCGCCACATGGGGCGCGGACATATAGTCCGGCAGCCAAAGAATCCCCATGCCAGCCAGACCGGCCGCCAGATAGGCGTTGCCATCGTCCACGGCCAGCACGTAGCGGCCCTGGATATGAATACGCTCACCGTCGCGGTGCATGGCATACGGCAGGGCTTTGCCGGTGCGTGCCCAGAGGAAGCCGACGATACGATGCGGCGAGTCTTCCAGTTCGCGCGGATGCGCGGGCGTGCCCAGACGTTGCAGGTAGCTCGGCGCGGCATAAACGCCCAGCTGCAGGTCGCCGACCCGGCGTGCCATCAGCGACTGATCCGTCAGCTCGCCCCCGCGCACGACACAATCTACCTTCTCGCCAATCAGGTCGACGATACGGTCGCTGACACCCATATCGATCTGGATATCGGGGTAGCGCGCATGAAACGCCGGCAATGCCGGCACAAGAATCATGCTGGCCAGCGGGCTGGGTACATCCACCCGCAGCCGACCTCTGGGCACCGATGAAGCACCGGACAGGCTGGTTTCGGCGTCGTCCAGATCGTCCAGCAGCCTTAGCACGCGCTCGTAGTAGACCGCTCCATCAGCCGTCAGGTTGACCTTGCGCGTGGTGCGGTTGAGCAACTTGACGCGCAAGCGCGCCTCCAGTTGCTGCACCAGCTGGGTCACGCTGGTTTTGCTCATATGCAGGGTTTCGGCCGCCTTGGTAAAGCTGCCCGCCTCCACCACCCGGGCAAATGCCTGCATCGCATCGAAACGGTCCATTTCCTATCCCATCGTCGGCTGGATTGTTTGGATTCTACAAACAGTGATAGCCAGAGTTGCTGGTTTATCGGCCTAACGCAACGCCCTAGAGTTTCTTCATCGTTAACAAATCGGGGCGCTACCGACCCCATGATGGAGGTACCCATGAACCAGCGTGACGTTGTATTCCCACCAGGCCGCCTGGCGCTTTATGAGCGCAATCGCTATTCCCCGGCGATCCGCAGCAATGGCTTTTTGTTTGTCTCGGGACAAGTCGGTAGCCGTGAAGACGGCTCACCCGAGCCCGAGCTGGAGGCGCAGGTGCGCACCGCCTTCAACAACCTGAATGCGATTCTGCACGCCGCCGGCGGCAGCTTTGACGATGTGGTCGACGTGACCGTCTTTATGGTCGATCCGCAAGCGACGTTCGAAAGGATCTGGAAAGTGGTCCCGGAATTCTGGGGTAGCGCGCCGCACCCGACCATAACCGCCGTCGGCGTGACCTGGCTGTACGGCTTCCAGTTCGAGATCAAGGTGATCGCCAGGCTGCCGGAAACCGCCAGCCGCTGATTCGAACGCGGCAGAGCCCTGCAGGCGCTTTCGCCATGTCCCACTATGTTTCGGCGTTCGCACTCGGTGAGTTTCTTGCGCCCTGTTTAGGTCTCACGAGCCAACGTCCGCCCAAGCCAACCTGGAAAGCCGCGCCCGATGCCGCCCAGCGGATGCTGTCAGCGGCTCGGCGGCACGCAGGCGCAGCTCGATAAAGCTCCGCCAGGCTTGTTTTGTACTAGATTTTCAGCTGATAGTTGCGGGGTTTAAGGCCAAAAATAATCGCAAGGGAAGGTACGACTCAATGAGTACAGCGCAGAACACAGTCCAGTCCACGTCCGCCCATTGGCGCTTCAAGCTTGGCATTGCGATTATCTGTTTGATCCCGGTTCTGTGGCTTCTGGTGCCGCTGGCGGCCGCAGCGGATGTGCCAGGCTCCAAGGTGGCGGCGCTCTCGGGGGCGCTGTTTATTCTCAATAAAATTCTCCTGCTGCTGGTCATCGCCATCATGGGCAAGGCTGGCTTCCAGGAGTTGAAGCAGCATATCTACGGCTATATGTCTTCGATGGTGCCGAGCACCGAGGTTGAAATTGGCCCGCTGCGCCATCGTATTGGCCTGGTGATGTTCTGCCTGCCGCTGATTTCGTCCTTTCTCGAACCCTATATCGATGCTGTCGCTCCCGGTCTGCGGCCCAATAGCTGGGCACTGCAGATGCTCGGCGATGCCCTGCTGATCGGCAGCTTCTTTGTGCTGGGGGGCAATTTCTGGGAAAAACTGCGCGCGCTGTTTATTCGTAGCGCGCGGGTCACCAGCGCGGATCCTGCCTGAACCCGTCTGGCCTGAAGGCCCGCGCCTGGAGCGTGGCCCTCAGGCCGCCTAGCCAACCGTTGCGGTTGCTACATCGTCCTTACGGAAATCTATATGTCTGAAGCACCAGAGCAGCCTGATCGTACTCCGCCGCCCGCGGCCGAGACAGCGGCCCTCCCCCCTGCCGAAAGCCCGGCCCCTCAGCCTAATCCGCTACGCCGTGTTGCGTTGATCGTCGCGTTGGTTGTCGTCACGCTGTTTGCGCTGTCCATCCTGATGGAACGCAGTACCCCTTCCACCTCGCAGGCTGTGGTGCAAGGCTATGTGGTGCAGATGGCCTCCGAAGTGGGTGGTCGCGTGGTGGAAATCGCGGTACTCGACAATGCGCGGGTGGAGGCCGGTCAGCTGCTGTTCCGCATCGATCCGCAGCCCTACAAAATTGCCGTTGCCGAAGCAGAGGCGCGCCTAGAACAGACAGGCCAGGCGCTGGGGGCCAACACCGCATCGGTCGATGCGGCCCATGCCCAGGCGGTGTCTGCCCGTGCCCAGCGCGACAATGTGCGCGAGCAAGCGCGTCGGGTGAGGCAACTGGTTGAACGCGGCGTATACGCCCGGGCGCGGCTCGATGAAGCCACCGCGTCGTTGAGCTCCGCCGAGGCCGCCGTGGCCAAGGCGCAGGCCGATTTGCAACGCGCGCGTCAGGAACTGGGACCAACGGGTACGGATAATCCGCAGTTCAAACAGGCGCTCGCGCAACTGGAGAAGGCTCGACTCGATCTGGTGCGCACAGACATCAGGGCACCGGCCGACGGTGTTATCACCAATCTGCAACTGGCCGTCGGCCAGGTGGTCAGTGCCGGCCAGCCCGCGCTGACCTTTATCGACACCGGCACCGTATGGATTTCCGCAGCCTTTAAAGAAAACAGCCTGGAGCATGTGCAGGCCGATGATACGGCTGAGCTGGTGTTCGACGTTTTGCCGGGGCGAATTTTCAATGCGCGGGTCGAGAGCGTCGGTTGGGGCGTTGCCCAGGAAGGCAGCAGCTCTTCGGCGCTACCCTCGGTGCGCAACCAGAACGGCTGGATACGTGACCCGCAACGCTTTCCCGTGCGCCTGGTGGTGCTCGAGCCTTACCCTAAAGGCCTGCGCTACGGCTCACAGGTAACCGTGGTGATTTACACCGGCGATAATCCGCTGGCGAATATTTTCGGCACAATCACCGCGCGGCTTGTGGCACTGCTGACCTATGTCAACTGAGGCCATGGCGGGCACCCTACCGTCAGCCGATCTGGCGCGCGCCAAGCGCCAGGGCTTGCGTGTCGCCCTGGCGGTGACGGTGGGTTTCAGCCTGGGCCTGATTAACGGCAGTGTGCTGCCCTTTCTCGCGCCGTTGTTTGCCGCCCAGTTCCTCCTCGCAAGCTACAGCCCGCCCGGCCTACGTCAGGGGCTGGGCACCGTGCTGCTGATCTTTATTGTCGGGGCGCTGCTGATCTTTCTGACCGGCCTGCTCGGTGACCGGCCAATGGTGCTGCTGCCGCTGCTGTGGCTGTGCTACTTCGGCTGCTTTTTCGCTCAGGGCCGCCAGGTGGGGGGCGCGGGGCCGGCGTTGGTATTGGTGATCACCATTGTGGTGCCGCTGCTCGACATCCTGCAGCGCAACCTGGGTGAGTCTATCGTGTTGATTCTGGCCGAGGCGGTCAGCATCGGTCTGCTCCTTACCTGGGGCGCACACGCGCTGTTCCCGGACGGCGGCCAGACCGAGGCCAACGCAGCGCCTTTGGCGCGCCTTGAGCTGGCCAGGGTGACGCGCCAGGCCATGGTCAGTGGCGCAATTCTGCTGGCGATGGTTGCGCTGTGTTTGATCGATCCGCGCCTGGCCACGGCGATGGTCATACCGATCACCGTCGCCTCGTTGCTCAGCCAATTTGAGCTGGGGATGAGCACGCGAGCGGCCGTAGGACTGATCGTGGTCAACCTGCTGGGCGGGGTTGCGGCATCCCTGGCCTTTACCCTGACCGAGACCCGACCCAGCCTTTGGCTGGTGACCCTCACCCTGCTGCTGGTAAGCCTGCTGTTTGCCGGCAAGGCGGTTACCGGGGCGACGACGGGCAAGGTGTTTGGCGGGGGACTTACGACATTTCTGATTCTTTTCGGCCTTGGCGTTTCGCCATTGCCAGGCGAAACTCCGGAGCTGTTTTCCACGCGGATTGCCTATGTGCTGTTCGCGATTCTGTATGCCCTGTGCATGGCCAGCCTGTTCTGGCCCAGGCCGCGCGCAGCCAGCTACTAGCTTGCCCGTCAATCGCTGTACTGCTGCTTATCAGGTGCCGTTTATGCGCAATCTATGGAGCAAGTACCTGGCGCTGTTGGATGCAGACTTAAGCGCCAAGATCTTCGACAACATCAAGAACCTGTTGGTCTGCGCACTGCTGTTTGCCGCCGGCACGGATGCGTTGCAGGGCGATCACCAGCTCTTTATGGGGCTTTGGGGCTCAACCCTGGCGGGTTGGGGACTGATCATGCTGTCGGCGGTTCTGCTGCTACTGAATATCAGCGACGGGTTGAACCGGCTGTCCAAACTGCGTCATCACCTCGCACTGCAGATCATCCTGTTCCTGCTCTATCTGATCCTGGCTGTGCGCGTAGTGGAAATCGTCTGGAGCTTCAGGACCGTGTAGCCCGCGCCACTCAACCGGCCCGCGTGCAGCTCGGCTGCCCTGCCGAATAGCGCACGCCGGGGCTGACCGCGGCGTTGAACTCCTGCAACGCGGACGAACCGATCAGCAGCGGAAACTCGAAGGCGCTGCGGTCGGTCAGGTTGACCTCGATATTCTTTAGCTCGTCACCCACGCAGATATCCATCTCGATCACCGGGCGGGCGCTGTACAGCTGCTTGTCGCCGGGCTTGCGGTCATCGGCGCGACGTTTGATATAGCTCATGCGCGTCAGCGGTTTTTCGATGACCTGCGCCTGCTTGGCGCTTTCCAGGCCGAGCTGGAAGCGCACCCACTCGCCGCCGTCACGCTTGAATACTTCAATATTCCTGGCGCTGAGCGAGGCGGTTTCGGCACCGGTATCGAGCTTGGCCGGCAGCTTGAGGGCCAGTTCATGCAGGGAAACATGCTCGTGCAGGCCGTAGATCTGTGGCTGGTTGGCCATCGCGCCGCAGGTGAACAGTGCGGCGCACAATGCCAATGCTGCCGTGATCTGCCTATGCGGCACGAAGGCGTGATTTGTCATGGCCAAACTCCATTGTGTGTAGAAAGTGCGGCCACGATATCGGCGCGGGCTGAACTGAAGCTGAATCGGCGGGCCGCGCCAAGACACTCGCCCCGAGACGGCCAGGCGGAGCGCCTCGACACTGGCGATAAATCGCCGATAGCAGCAAAATCCCGATACAAGCCGCGGTTATTTACCCGGATGCAGACAACGAGCGACAGCCCATGGTTCAACCAAACCCCGCGCCACCCGTCAGCGACGAGGAAGTTTTCGCCTATATGCAGCGCCAGTTGCGCTCCGGCCGGGTCAAGCCGAACGTGCTGGTACCCCTGGCGCAGAAGACTTTTCCCGATGCCGGCCACGAACAGATCGTGCGCTGTTTCAACCAGCTGGATTCGACGCTGCTCAAGCGCTAAGGCTGTGTGAGGTAGCGGCATGGCGACCCTATTGCGCGCCCTGCAGGGCGATATCACCCGGCTCGCGGTAACGGCTATCGTCAATGCGGCGAACAGTTCGCTGCTGGGTGGTGGCGGCGTCGATGGGGCCATTCATCGCGCGGCCGGGCCGCAGTTGCTGGAGGCCTGCCGCCCGCTCGGCGGCTGCAACACCGGCGAGGCCAAGCTGACCCGGGGCTATCGACTGCCGGCGCAGTACGTCATCCATACCGTCGGCCCGATCTGGCAAGGCGGTAGCCGGGACGAGGCGCAGCTGCTCGCCACCTGCTACCGCAACGTCCTGGCCATTGCCGCGCGCGAAGGCATGCCGAGCCTGGCCTTTCCCTGCATCGGCACCGGGGTCTATGGCTTCCCTGCCGAACAGGCGGCGCAGATCGCCGTGGCCACGGTGCGGGCTTGCCTGCCACACTGCCCGCAGCTCGAAGAGGTGCTGTTCTGCTGTTTTTCCAGCGCCGATCTTGAACGTTATCAACGACTACTGAGCAAGGATCCATGCTGATGATGGCCAAACTGCTGGTAACAGTCGGCATTGCCTTCTACGCCCTGGTGGTGCCGATTTTCGAACTGAATGAAAGCCATCTGTTCAACCCCGCCTGGGAACCCCATGTGCGCCTGCATGAGGCCTGGCAGCCGGCGACCAACTGCGCCCTCGGCCTGCTCTCTCTGTGGCTGGTGTGGGGGCGCGGCAATATCCGCCTGAGCAGCCTGATGACCCTCTTGGTCACCGGCGGCTTTCTCCTGGCCTATGCCCTGCGCGACAGCTACGGCGGCTCGATGGTGCTGTCCGATGGCACGGAGAAAATGATCCTGGGCATCAACCTGGGGCTGTTCGCCTACTCGCTGGCCATCGGCCTGGCGCTGATTGCCTGCGTACTGGACTCGCGCCGGGCCGTTGGCCAGCGGCGAGGACAGATCTAGGCTGCCTCCCCCCCTCGTCCCTGCTGCTGGCTGGCTAGCCTTTGCGGCGCACCACCAATAGCAGCCCGCCCAGGATGATTGCACCGAATCCTGCCCAGAGAGGAATGTTGACTCGTTGTTTCTCCGCCACTTGCATATGCAGGGGGCCGATATCGATGTTGTGGGTTTCCTTGGTGTAGCTGAAACCGCCGTAAGCCAGGCCCAGCGCGCCACCCAGGATCAGTACCAGTGCCACTATTTTTAATGCGCCCATCTGCATCTCTCCATGGATAGATCGACAGCAAGCCAGTGAGCCGTTTTCAGTCGGTACGTCTGGTGCCATATACGCTTAGGGCTGATCCTTCTGCCGCGTCACGCTGACGCCGGTAACAAAAGCCGCGCCCAGCATCACGATGGCTCCCACCACGATCCATTGCGTGGGCACCGCTAGCAGCACCGCGCCGTAGATCAGCCCGGCAATAAAGATCAGGGCACCACCGATATAAAGTGCGAATGACATGCGAACCCTCCGTGTCTAGCGATTATTGGGGTTTGTGGATCGGGTCGTTTCTCACCTGCCGTACCCCGGTCACGCCCGAATGCATGGGAAAAGCTTGCGCCGCCGCAGGTGTCCGGTCTGTACGGCGGCGCACTTAACCGGAACTGCTAATAGCGCTGGAATACGCCATTCTCCAGGCGCACCCGGTCGCCGACCCGCAGGCCGCCGGTGCTGTCCTGGGTCAGGGTCTGATAGGAGCCATTAGCCATACGAATGGTGATGGCATAGCCCGGCGCAGGCTGGTTGCGCTTTTCGATCTGGTGGCCGATAAAGGCACCACCCGCACTACCGGCAATGGTCGCGGCAGTGTTTCCCGAGCCCTTGCCTACCTGATTGCCCGCGACCCCACCGATCACCGCGCCGGCCACAGTGCCCAGGCCATAGCCGGTGCCGGCAATGCCCTGGTAGTCGGCCTGCGTGGGTTCTATGGCGGTCACCACGCCGTAGTCGGTGTAATAACCCTGGTTATTGCCGTTGGTCTGATAAGTCGTCTGCGGTTGGGGGGCAGACGTTGGCGGGTTGAGCACGGTACAGGCGCTGAGCGTTAGCACGGCAACAACCCCCAGCAGCGGTACATATTTAGTAGCGAGAATGGTCATAACCGATGTCCTCTGAGGTTGCCGGGCGGCGGTCCTCTGTCACCCTGGCCTGGAGCGCGCAAACCACCTGCATGCCTGAGCCTGCTGCAATCGTCACGCCTCAATCCATGCTGCTACCCGCAGCCTGCCTTGTCGGTGCGCTGGAACACATAGGCGGCGCGTCCGTTGGTTGCGCCGCAGACCCGCTCCGTACCCTAGCGAACAGAGCGGAGGACGACCGAACAGACAATATTGTGCTTACCCGTAGCTCTTATGGGCGCACACTGGTGCTCTCACGCTACCCTCCCGAGTACGAAACGCGATGCCCTTGAGTTCGACCGCTAGCGTGCAGGTTAATAACCTCACTTCTGTTATTGGAGGCAGCAATGCCTGAACAGCATTTGCCCCAGCGCAATCATCTGCTGGCGGCTTTATCAGATGAGGTTCAGAAGCGCCTGTTCCCCCACCTTGAGCTGGTCCCCCTGCCGCTGGGCAAGGTGCTCTATGAGTCCGGCGATACCATGCGCCACGTCTATTTCCCCACCGATTCGATCATTTCCCTGCTCTATGTGATGGAAAGCGGCGCTTCGGCGGAAATATCCGTCGTCGGTAACGAGGGGCTGGTCGGCATCGCCCTGTTTATGGGGGGTGAAAGCACCCCCAGCCGGGCCATCGTGCAGAGCGGCGGGCAGGCTTATCGCTTGCCTGGGCAGCGTCTCAAGGACGAGTTCAACCGCCACGGCGAACTGCTACTGCTGATGTTGCGCTACACCCAGGCGCTGATTACCCAGATGTCGCAGACGGCGGTGTGCAACCGCCACCATTCGATCGACCAGCAGCTGTGCCGCTGGTTGCTGCTGTCGCTCGACCGTTTGCCCAGCAACCAGCTGACCATGACCCAGGAGCTGATCGCCAACATGCTCGGTGTACGCCGCGAAGGCGTCACCGAGGCGGCCGGCAAGCTGCAGCGTCAGGGCGTGATCGAGTACAGCCGCGGGCATATCACCGTGATCGACCGGCGCAAGCTCGAGCAACTGAGCTGCGAGTGCTACGCCGTGGTCAAGAAGGAAACCGACCGCCTGCTGCCTTATATCCCCTCGCATCAGCCCAGTTAGATGCCGCGTGGCACGAAACCGGGCCGCTAACGCCTGCTCTGCGTGCTGTAGCGAACAGAGTGCCCGTCCGGTATAGGAGCAGACTGCAGGCACGGGACTAGCAGGCACCACTCCCGTGCCCTTATCGGCTTGCCCCCGTGCTGCAGGACACCCCATGCCAGTTGCGCCGCCACTGCATATCAGCAATCTCCTGCTGGATTCCCTACCACGCAAAGAGCGCGACCGGGTCATGGCCCATTGCGAACCGGTGGAGTTGCGCTTCGGCAAGGTTCTCTGTGAGCCTGACCGGCCTTTCCACTACCTGTACTTCCCTCTCAGCGGCTTTATTTCACTGATCACTACTTTGGGGTCACATCGTCCCCTGGAGCTGGCCCTGATCGGCAACGAAGGCATGCTCGGGGCCACCCAGGTACTGGGCGTCAACGCCGCCCCCAGCCGCGCCGTGGTACAGGGTAGCGGCAGTGCCCTGCGCATCAGTCCGCCGCAGTTGCGTCAGGCCTTGCGTGAGTGCCCGCGACTGCTGTGCACGCTCAACCGCTACCTCTATGTCGTGATGGTGCAGCTGGCGCAAAGCGTCGCCTGCGGGCGCTTCCATGAGGTCGAGCCGCGTCTGGCACGCTGGCTGCTGATGAGCCACGACCGTGCGCACTGCGATCACCTGCAACTGACCCACGAGGACCTGGCCGATATGCTCGGCGTGCGTCGCAGTGGCGTCACCATCGCCGCGGGGGCGTTGCAGTTGCGCAAGCTGATTCACTACAGCCGCGGACGCATCACCATTCTCGACCGCCAAGGCCTGGAAGCCGCCGCCTGCGAATGTTATGCGGCGCTAAACGAGGACTACACACGCGTGTTGCGCCCTAAGTTGCAGACGCAAGCCTGAGTGGCAGGGGGCTTGCTCATGCTGTGATCCGCTAAGGCCATGCCGGTACCTGGGGCACCCAAGTGGGTTACTGACGACGACACGCCATTTTTCGCCACAAGACCACGCCAGGCGCGGGCCACCGCGAGAACAGTCATCAGCGCTGAACGATGAGCCGGGCCTGGCTTCAAAAGCTGAGCCTGGGCAGCGGCTCATCCGTACTGGCTGTTGTCTGCACATCCAGCTCGACGTCAACGGCCCAGCCCCCCCGACCATGTGCCGTCAGGGCGTAGGTTTTCCAGGCAGCGGCTTGCTGGCGCGCGGCGGCGGCCTCTTGCGTCAGCCGCCAGCTGCCAAGCAGGCTGGCCGTGTTGAGCAGCACCAGGGACACGCTCAACACCAGCAGCCATGAGCGGGAATAGGTTTTCATTGTGTTTCTCCGGTTGGCGTAACCGCTGCCGAAGGCAGCAGTCGCACAGCTGTACAACCGCCGCTGAAAATCCAGATGCCCTACCCGCTGTCACCGGCGAGACCACAGGTAGCTGGCTCAATTCAGCCTTTGCTTCGAGCGAGAACACACTGCACCTGCGCATCGGCCACAACCCGCGAGAAGGCGTAACGGGCCTGGAGCAAGCCGGCCAGGCGCTGCGCGCGGCCTTGATGGAGCAACCGCTCATCGCGGCGCAGCTTGCCCCAGGCGGCTTCGGCATCTGCAGAAGCCCCGTGAGCCAGTTGTCACGGGCGATGACACCCGGCAGTCCCGCCGCCTGGTATTGCCCGAGCGGCATCGCAGAGGTCTGCCGGGAGCAGAAGAGGAGGAAGCGGCTGGTACCTGACCCGCCGCGCAGAATCGGCCAGTGGCACGGCCACCGACCGAATCTAAGACGTAGCGCCAATACCCAGCGCTGCTCAGATACGTCCGAGCAGCAGCAGAATGACGATGATAATGAGCACCAGGCCCAGGCCTCCGCTGGGCCCGTAGCCCCAGCTGCGGCTGTGCGGCCAGGCGGGAATGACGCCGACCAGCATTAGGATCAGCACGATCAACAGTATGGTGCCTAAGCTCATGGGATGCCCCTTGGAACCTGTAGCGTGAATGGCGGGATGGGTTTAGCAGGCGCTGAAGCGGTGCTCTACCTGCCGGCAGCATGGGCTAAGCGACGCGACTTATCTGTACGATGCCGCACACAGGCGGGGTTGTTTCATTCGCTCACTAGGTCCTCTCCCCCTCTGACGCTGGACCTCCTGGTGCTTCACGCTCAGGTAGGTCGCCCGGCCGAGCTCCTGCAGCTGCCGCGGATAGCGTTCGGCGCTGGTGCCGCTGGCCGAGAAAGCCTTTGCCGGGGCCAGCCATAAGCAGATAGTGCGCTGTTTCAACCAGCTGAATTCGGCGCTAGAACATGGCCCCCAGCCACGCCGGGGCTGGGCGCTTATAGCCAGTATTCCCAGTGCCGTGCGAGCCACTCCTTGACCCGCACCTGCAGGCCGCGATCCTGCCAGGCCTGCAGGCTGATCTCGCGGGATTGGGCCAGGTCGGCGCGGAAGGCTGCGCGCATCTGCTCGCCAAAGTCCGCCCCCAGCACCACCGCATTGACCTCCTGGTTATGCAGGAAGCTGCGCCAGTCGAGGTTGGTCGAGCCCACCGTGGACCAGACTCCGTCAATTACCGCGGTCTTCACATGCAGCAGGGCATCGTCGCGCTCGTACAGGCGTACCCCGGCCTCCAGCAACTCCTCGTAATAGGCCCGGCCGGCATGAAACACCAGCCAGGAATCGGTGCGGCTAGGCAGCACCAGACGCACGTCCACGCCTCGTCCCACGGCGTCCTTGAGGGTTGCCAGCAATTGCGGATCGGGGACGAAGTAGGCGTTGGTCAGCCAGATTTCGCTCTGGGCGCTGCGCAGGGCGGAAATCAGGGTGACGTAGATCAGGCTGTAGGGCTCGTCCGGAGAACTGCCGATGGCCCGCACCACCTCATCGCCACGCTTCTCCAGCGGCGGGAAGTAATGCCGCGCGCTGAGTTGCGGGCCTTTTTGCACGGCCCAGGTGCCGATAAACAGCTTCTGCAATTCGGCCACCACCGGCCCCTCGAGGCGCAGGTGGGTGTCGCGCCAGGGCAAGTCGCCGGACATCGGCGGCAGCTCGTCGAGATCGGGCGAGCTGCCGGAATAGACACTGCTGATATTGACCCCGCCGAGAAAGGCGATGCGCCCGTCGATCACCAGTAGCTTGCGATGGTCGCGCTGATTGACCTGCCAGCCGGCCTTGGCCGTCAGCGGGTTGACCGGGTTGAATTCGACGACCTGCACGCCGGCGTCGCGCATCCGGGTAAAGAAGGCCGCGGACGTGCCCAGGGTGCCGACGCTGTCGTGGATCAGATGGACCTGCACCCCGGCCTGCTGCCTGGCAATCAGGGCATCGGCAAAGCGCTGACCGACCTCGTCATCGTCGAAGATATAGCTCTCCATGTTGATATGGTCCCGCGCCGCGTCAATGGCCTCGATCATCGACCGGTAGGTGGCGGGACCGTCCTGCAGCAGTTCGACCCGATTGCCCGCCGTCAGCGGACTGCCGACTATGGCCTGCTCGACGGCCAGGTGCAGGTCGAAGATATTGGTCTCCACACCCGGAGCCTTGAGCCTGTCGATGATGGCCTGGCTGTGCGCCGACGACAGCGGCCCGCCGGGGCCGGTGAGGCGCAACGGCGCATGGCGATGGTCCATGTCCGGTACCAGGATCGGCAAACTGCTGCAGGCCGACAGTGCGCCGAGACTCAGAACCCCGGGCAGAAGTAGCGTTGCGATCCAGCGGTAGGCAGGCATGTCCTATCCTCGGCAGGTGGGGTGGTTGAGCGCCGGCGCATTTGATATGGCTAGTTGCACCCCCGTCGTGTTGTCGATGCTCTTGCAGGCGCGGATCTCACCCCTCAGCGTAGCAACTGCGGTGCACTGGCACTTCCTCGCTCGCCGGCCTGTTCAACGGCCTGTTGGCGGGCATGGCACGCAAGCTTTTTCATCGCCTCCCAATACTCTGAGACACCAAGACGCGGACAAATGCGTCCGGGTAGCATCCCGGGGTTGATCGTCCGCGCGCTTGCCATCATCCTTGCGTTCGCCCTGCCGCTGGATCTGCCCACGGCGATACGTAAAGCCTTACGCCACTGCCGGCGTGCCATGGAGATTCGGATGACTCGCCCCACCCCATTGATCGCGCTGCTGGCCCTGATCGCCGCCGCCTGCTTTGTCATGCTCGGCGCGGCCCTGACCCTGCAGCACCAATTCGGTTGGGAACCCTGCACCCTGTGCGTGCAGATCCGTCTATGGCTGGTCTGCGGCGGGGTTGTCAGTCTTTTGCTGCTGGCCTGCGAGGCGCTCGGCCTGCGCTGGCTGAGTCTGCTGCTATGGCCCCTGCTGCTGGCAGCCGGAGCCATGGCCGTCTACGACAACAGCCACCTGCTGCTGATCGAGACCGGGGTGCTGGAAAGCTTCAGCTGCTCGCCCTTCCCCTTCTATGCCTTCCAGTTACCGCTGCATGACTACCTGCCCGAAGTGTTTATGAGCGCCGGGGTATGCGGACAGAACGACTACAGCATCCTCGGTCTGCCCTTTACCGCCTGGACCTGGCTCAGCCTGACGCTGCTGCTGGGCCTGATCCTGTTCAGCGCCTGGCGGGCACTGCGTCAGGGGCGCAAGTAGCGCCCGCCTATCCCGGGCCGCCCTCCGGCCTGCGAAGGCACAGTGCCATGGCGAGGGAAACAGGCGGATTATTGCCGACTGCCTCAGGGGGTAACGGCGGTTAACCGCCACCCAGTGTGATCTGGCTCACACCCCTGTAGCGCCGCCCCAGGCCCTGCCGACCAATCCGCACTCTGGCATAGGCATTGCGAGTGTCCGCCGCTATTGCACCGCCCAGGCCCTGCCCGAAATACCGGCTCGGCGGCGCGACCTCCCCATAAGAATAAAAGGACACGCCATGCTCAAGTCGATAGCCGCTATCGCGACCAGCACCCTGTTACTGGTTTCTGCCCAGGCCCATGCCGCCACCGAGGCGGGACCGATCCTGATCAAATTCGCCCATGTGGTGGCCGACAACACCCCCAAGGGCCAGGGCGCACTGCTGTTCCAGAAGCTCGCCGAGGAACGCCTGGGCGGCAAGGTCAAGGTCGAGGTCTACCCCAACTCCACGCTGTACGGCGATGCCAACGAACTCGCAGCCCTGGCCAGCAATGAGGTGCAACTGCTGGCTCCGTCGCTGGCCAAGTTCGAGAAATACACCAAACAGCTACAGGTATTCGACCTGCCCTTCCTGTTCGATGACCTGGACGCCGTCAATCGCTTTCAAAAGCGCGCCAAGGGTCGCCAATTGCTGCGCTCCATGGAAGATCACAATATCGTCGGGCTGGCCTATTGGCACAACGGCATGAAGCAGCTGTCGGCCACCAGGGCCCTGCTGGTGCCCAGCGATGCCGCCGGTCTGAAGTTCCGTATCCAGCCTTCCTCGGTGCTCGAAGCGCAGTTCCAGCAGCTTGCTGCCACGCCGCAGGTACTGCCCTTTGCCGAGGTCTTCGAGGCGCTGAAAAGCGGCAAGGTACAGGGTGCGGAAAACCCCTGGTCGAATATCTACAGCAAGCAGCTGCATAGCGTGCAGCCCTTTATCACCGAGACCAACCACGGCGTGCTCGACTATATGCTGGTGAGCAATCCGCGTTTCTGGTACGGCATTCCGCACCAGATCCGCGTGGAGCTGGAAGGCATCATCGACGAGGTCACCTTCGAAGTGAACCGCCAGGCCGAAGCGGCCAACCTGGCCGACCGCAAGCGTATCGAGAGCGCCACCGGAACCCAGGTGATCGCCCTTAGCGACGAGCAGCGCGACGCCTGGCGTCAGGCCATGCAACCGGTGTGGCAGCAGTTCGAGACGGCTATCGGTCGCGATGTGATCAAGGCCGCGCAAACGGTCAACCGCAACAAACGCGACTAGATATTGAGGCTGCAGCCCGTAGGGTGCGCCATGCGCACCAGGAAGCCTCAGCCCGGGCTGGTGCGCGCAGCGCCCCTACTGCTCCTGCTGCCAACCGCCACCCAGGGCGGCGATCAGCTGCACGCTGGCGGTCAAGCGACTACCCAGCAGGCTGAGGGTGCTGCGTTCGTTGTTCAGCGCCGTGGCCTGCACATTGACCACGCTGTTGAAGTCCACGGTGCCGGCCTTGTACTGGTTTTCGATCAGGCGCAGGGATTCGCGGGCAGCGTCCAGCGCCTCCTGCTGGATCACAGCTTCCTGCTCCAGCACCCGCAGTTGCACTAGCTGGTCCTCCACCACGCGGAAGCTGTCGAGCACCGATTGGCGGTATTGCGCCACGGTCTGATCGTAGGCCGCTTCGCTGCGCTGCAGCTCGGCGCTGCGCGCGCCACCATCGAACAGGGTCAGCGCCAGCTGCGGGCCGAGGGACCAGAAGCGGTTGGGCAGGTCGATCCAGTCGGCAAAGCTGCTGCCACGGTAACCGCCGCTAGCGGAAATGCTCAGGTCCGGATACCAGGCGGCTTCTGCAACGCCTATCTCGGCGTTGGCGGCTATTACCCGGCGCTCCGCAGCAGCCACATCCGGGCGGCGCTCCAGCAGTTGCGATGGCAAGGCTACGGGGATTTCCGGCAGCGCGGGTAATTGATCGCGCACGGCGATGCTGAGCTCGCTAGGCGGCACGCCGATCAGCACGGCAATCGCATGTTCCAGCTGGGCGCGCTGCCATTTCAGGTCGATGGCCTGGGCCTGGGTGCTTTTCAGCTGGGTCAGCGCCTGGCTGACATCGGATTTCGGCACAATGCCGGCGTTGTACTGGTTTTCCGTAAGTTTCAGCGATCGGGCGTAGGCCGCGACCGTGGCATCGAGCAGACGCTGCTGATCATCCAGTACGCGCAATTGCAGGTAGTTCTGCACCAGTTCGGCCTGCAGGCTGAGCTTCAGCGCGGCCAGGTCGGCGGCGCTGGCCTCGAAACCGGCGCGGCTGGATTCCAGCGAGCGGCGCAGCTTGCCCCAGATATCCAGCTCCCAGGCGGCATTCAGGCCCAGCTCATAGCTCTTGCTGATATCGCCCGTGTTGGTTGAGGTGGTGGTGCTGTTATTGGTGCCATTGCTCTGGCTGCTGCGGCTGGCCCCGGCGCTGCTCGACAGGCTCGGGTAGAACGCCGCTCGCGCGCCGCGCACCAGGGCGCGAGCCTGGCGATACTGCGCCTCGCTGGCGGCCAGGTTCTGGTTGGAGATATTCAACCGCTCGACCAGAGCATTTAGCTCGCTGTCGCCATACAACTGCCACCAGCTGCCGCGCTCCAGCACATCGCCGGGCTTGGCCTGGGTCCAGCCTTCGATCTGCTTAAACTGCGTAGGAATCTGCAGTTCGGGGCGTTGATAGTCGGGTCCCAGTGCGCAGGCACTCAAAGCCAGACTCAACGCCAGCAAGGTGGGTAAACGATATACGGCTCGGACTTTCATAAGGCGATGTACCAATCAGGTGATGCATAAGGCGTTTGGGCAATTAGGTAGGGTGCGCCGTGCGCACCAGCGTCAGCCATAAACCCTTGGTGCGCACGGCGCACCCTACGAAGTGCAATGGCTCCCTCCACCCAGTTGCGGTCATAACCGTTCATAACGGGGTTTCCAAAGCAGCGTCGGTTCGCACCCCGCGCCAGCGGTTGACCCGGTGGCGCAGGCGGTCGAAATACAGGTAGATCACCGGGGTGGTGTAGAGGGTCAGCAGCTGGCTCAGGACCAGCCCGCCGACAATGGTGATGCCCAGTGGTTGGCGCATTTCCGCGCCTTCGGCGCTACTGAGCATCAGCGGCAGCGCACCAAGAATCGCCGCCAGGGTGGTCATCATGATCGGCCTGAAGCGCAGCAGGCAGGCCTGGCGGATCGACTCTTCCGGGCTCAGGTGCTGCTGACGTTCCAGCTGCAGGGCCAGGTCAATCATCAGAATCGCGTTCTTCTTGACGATACCGATCAGCAGAAACAGCCCGAGCAGCGAGATCAGGCTGAATTCGATGCTCATCAGCTGCAGCGCAAGCAGCGCACCGACGCCCGCCGAGGGCAAGGTGGAGAGAATGGTCAGCGGGTGGATATAGCTCTCATACAGCACGCCGAGGACGATATACACCACCACCAGGGCCAGCAGGATCATCCACGGCTGGTTCTGCTGGGTTTGCTGGAAGGCCCCGCCGGTGCCGCCGAGCATGCCCTGCACCTCGGTGGGCAAACCGACCCGGGCAACGGCGTTGTCGATAGCCCGGCTGGCCTGCTCCAGGCTGACCCCTTCGGCCAGGGCGAAACCAATGTTCTCGGCAGCGAATTGGCCCTGGTGATGCACGCGATCCTCTTCCAGACTGCGCTCCCAACGGGCGAAGCTGGACAACGGCACCCGCGCACCCTCGGCGGTGATCAGCTGAATCTGGTCGAGGGTTTCCGGGTACTGGGCGAACTGCGGGTTGATCTCCATCACCACGCTGTACTGATTGAGGCTGTCGTAGATGGTCGACACCTGGCGCTGGCTAAAGGCGTTATTCAGCACGGCGGTGATCATGTTCATGTCCACGCCCAGGCGTTTGGCCATATCGCGGTCGACCACCAGGCGGATCTGCTGGGTGCCTTCGGCTTCCTTGGCGTCGATATCGGTCAGCTCCGGCAGGGCGCGCAGTGCTTCGCGCACCGGCGGCAGCCATTTGCGCAATTCGTCGAGATCGCCGGATAGCAGCATGTACTCGTTTTCCGAGCTGCGCCCTTCCCGCCCGCCGATCTGCAGATCCTGATCGGGCATCAGAAACATCCGCCCGCCGGGCACTTTCGGCACCGACTGGCGCAGGCGGTTGATCACCTCCTGGGCGCTGGCCTTGCGCTCACTCACCGGTTTGAGACGCACGATCATAAAGGCGTTGTTGATCCCGCCGCTGCCGCCGATAAACCCGGCCACGCTGTCCACCGCAGGGTCGGCCAGCACCGCGCGGCGGAAGATCTCCATCTTCGGCTGCATGACCTGAAACGACAGGCCGTCATCGCCACGGATCATGCCCATCAGCTGGCCGCTATCCTGCTGCGGCATAAAGGTCTTCGGCACGCTGACAAACAGAAAGATATTCAGCGCGATGGTCGCCAGCAGACTAAACAGCATCAGCAAGGAGTGCTTCAGCGCCCAGTCCAAACCGCGCGCGTAAAACGCCAATACACGCGTCTGCACGGCCCCGCCCCAACGCTGCATGGCGCTGGGCTGGTGTTCGGCGGTTTCGGCCTTGAGCCAGCGCGCGCAGAGCATCGGCGTCAGGGTCAGCGACACCAGCAGGGAAATCACGATGGCCACCGCCAGGGTGATGGAAAACTCGCGGAACAGCCGCTCGACGATGCCGCCCATAAACAGGATCGAGATAAACACCGCGACCAGCGACAGGTTCATCGCCAGCAAGGTGAAGCCCACCTCGCGCGCGCCCTTGAAGGCCGCCGCCATGGGCGTTTCACCGGCCTCGATATGCCGCGAGATGTTTTCCAAAACGACGATGGCGTCGTCCACCACCAGGCCGGTGGCGATGATCAGTGCCATCAGCGACAGGTTGTTCAGGGAGAAATCCAGCAGGTACATCACCGCAAAGGTGCCGACCAGCGACACCGGCACGGCCAGCGCCGGAATCAGCGCCGCACGCCAACGGCCGAGAAAGGCGAACACCACCAGAATCACCAGCACCACGGCAATCAGCAGGGTCTGCTCGGCCTCGTGCAGGGTGGCGCGGATCACTGGCGAGCGGTCCATCGCCACTTGCAGGTCGATGCTGGCGGGAATCACCGCGCGCAAGGCCGGCAATTGCTCGCGAATGCCGGCGATGGTTTCGAGGATATTGGCCCCGGTCTGCCGGTTGATCACCAACAGCACCGCCTGCTCATCGTTGAAGAAGCCGCTGTTGTAGCGGTCCTCGACGCCATCGGTGACGCGGGCCACATCGCTCAGGCGCACGGCCGCGCCATCCTGGTAGCGAATGATCAGCGGCAGGTAATCGGCGGCCTTTTCCAGCTGATCGCTGGCCTGCACCTGCCAGTGCCGCTCGCCATCTTCCACCGCGCCTTTCGGCCGCTTGGCGTTGGCCGCGCTGATGCTCTGGCGCACTTCATCCAGGGCGATGCCGTACTGATCGAGCAGGCGCGGCTCCAGCGCCACGCGCACGGCGGGCAAGGAGCTGCCGCCGATCTGCACTTCACCGACGCCGGTTACCTGAGCAAGCTTCTGCGCCAGGATGGTCGAAGCCAGGTCATACAGCTCACTCTTTGGCAGCACCTCGCTGGTCAGCGACAGCACCATGATCGGTGCCTGCGAGGGGTTGACCTTGCGGTAGGTGGGCATGCTGCGCATGCCGCTGGGCAACAGCTCGCGCGAGGCATTGATCGCCGCCTGCACCTCGCGGGCGGCGGCGTTGATGTCCCGGTCCAGGTCGAACTGGATCATGATCCGCGTGTTGCCCTGGCTGCTGCGGCTGTTCATCTGGCTGATGCCAGCGATGGTGCCGAGCGAGCGCTCCAGCGGCGTGGCCACGCTGGACGCCATGATCTGCGGGCTTGCCCCCGGCAGGCTCGCCTGCACGGTGATCGTGGGGAAATCCATCTGCGGCAGAGGGGCGACCGGCAGCAAACCAAAGCTGACGCCGCCGAGCAGCAGAATCGCCAGGCTCAGCAGCAGGGTTGCCACCGGCCGGCGGATAAAGGGTGCGGAGAGGTTCATGGGTTGACCACAAGCCCGGCCGCGCTACGGCCACTGATGCGCCGCGACAGGCGATCGAAGTACAGGTAGATCACCGGTGTGGTGAACAAGGTGAGAATCTGGCTTAGCAGCAGCCCGCCGACCATCACCAAACCCAGCGGCTGACGCAGCTCGGCCCCGGAGCCGGTAGCCAGCATCAGCGGAATTGCGCCAAACAGCGCGGCCAAGGTGGTCATCAGAATCGGGCGGAAGCGCAAAAGCGCAGCGCGATAGATCGCCTCCTCAGGTTGCATGCCCTGGTTGCGTTCGGCGTCGAGGGCGAAGTCGATCATCATGATCGCGTTCTTCTTGACGATGCCGATCAGCAGGATGATGCCGATGATCGCAATCAACCCCAGCTCGTTGCCGCTGATCAGCAACGCCAGCAGCGCGCCAACCCCCGCCGAGGGCAAGGTGGAGAGAATGGTGATCGGGTGGATATAGCTCTCGTAGAGCACGCCGAGCACGATATACATGGTGACAATGGCCGCGAGAATCAGCAGCAAGGTGCTCGACAGCGACGCGCGGAAGGCTTCTGCCGCGCCCTGAAAGCGCGTCTGCACCGCCGGCGGAATGCCGATCTCCTGCTCGATCCGCTCGATCACCGCCACCGCCTCGCCCAGCGACACGCCGCTGGCCAGGTTGAATGACAGCGTGGCCGCCGGGAATTGGCCGATATGGTTGATCAGCAGGCTGGCGGCGCGCTCCTCGACCCGGGCCAGGGTCGACAGCGCGACCTGCTGGCCATCGGCGGCCTTGACGTGAATCTGCCGCAGCGCCGCCGGGCCGATGCTGCCGGCATTCTCGCTCTCCAGCACCACGCGGTACTGGCTGGCCTGGGTGTAGATGGTGGATATCTGCCGCTGGCCGAAGGCGTCGTACAGCGCATTGTCGATATCGGCGATGCTGACGCCGAGACGACCGGCCATATCGCGGTCGATCTGCAGAAACACCTGCAGGCCACGGTTCTGCAGGTCGCTGGCCACATCGGTCAGCTCCGGCTGCTCGCGCAGCGCGCTGACCAGCTTGGGCACCCACTCTTCCAGCAAACTGATATCCGGCGACTCCATGCTGAACTGGAACTGGGTGCGGCTGACCCGATCCTCGATGGACAGGTCCTGCACCGGTTGCAGGTACAACTCGATCCCGGGAATCCGCGCCAGTTCCTGCCTTAGGCGTTCGATAATCTGGCTGGCGCTGACGTCGCGCTCGGCCCGTGGCGTCAGGTTGATCAGCAGGCGGCCGCTATTGAGCGTCGGGTTGTCGCCGTCCACGCCGATATAGGACGACAGGCTGGCCACGGCCGGGTCCTGCAGAATCACCTCGGCCAGGCGTTGCTGACGCTCGCTCATGGCGCGGAAGGAAATCGACTGCGGTGCTTCGGAAATGCCCTGAATCACCCCGGTGTCCTGCACCGGGAAGAAGCCCTTGGGCACGGCCAGATACAGCACCACGGTCAGCGCCAAGGTGCCGATGGCCACCAGCAGGGTCAGCGGCTGGTGCTTGAGCACCCAGGTCAGCCACAGGCCGTAACGGGCGATCATGCCGTCGATCACCGCCCCGGCTGAACGGTAGAAGCGCCCTTCTTCCTCGGGCTTTTCCGCCTTGAGCAGGCGCGCGCACATCATCGGTGTCAGGGTCAGCGACACCACCAGGGAAATCAGGATGGCCACCGCCAGGGTGATGGCGAACTCGCGGAACAGCCGCCCCACTACGTCGGCCATAAACAGCAGCGGGATCAGTACCGCGATCAGCGAGATGGTCAGCGATACCAGGGTAAAGCCGATCTGTTTGGCCCCCTTGAGCGCGGCGTTGAGCGGGGTTTCACCCTCCTCCAGATGGCGGGCGATGTTCTCCAGCATGACGATGGCATCGTCCACCACAAAGCCGGTGGCGATGGTCAGGGCCATCAGGGTCAGGTTGTTGATGGTGAAACCGGCCAGGTACATCACGCCGAAGGTGCCGACCAGCGACAGCGGCACGACGATGGACGGGATGATGGTGGCCGACAGCTTGCGTAGGAACAGAAAGGTCACCAGCACCACCAGGGCGATGGCCAGCAGCAGTTCATGCTGTACGCCCTTGACCGCCGCGCGGATGGTTTCGGTGCGGTCGGTCAGCACGCTGACCTCAACGCTGGCCGGCAGGCCCTGGGTCAGATTGGGCAGCAGGGTCTGGATGCGGTCAACCACATCGATGACGTTGGCACCGGGCTGACGCTGCACATTGACCAGCACCGCCTCGCTGCGGTTGGCCCAGGCGGCCAGGCGCTGATTTTCCGCGCCGTCGATAATCTCGGCGACATCCTTCAGGCGCAGCGTCGCGCCGTCCTTATAGCCGAGAATCAGCTCGCGGTATTCGTCGACGGATTTCAGCTGGTCGTTGGCATCCAGTTGCGAGACCCGGGTCGGGCCATCGAAGTTGCCCTTGGGCTGGTTGACGTTGCTGGCGGTAATCAGCGTGCGCACATCGCCGAGGTTCAGGCCATAGGAGGCCAATGCCTCTGGGTTGACCCTGATGCGGACCGCCGGGCGCTGGCCGCCCGCCAGGGTGACCAGGCCTACGCCGCTGGTTTGCGCCAGCTTCTGCGCCAGGCGGGTGTCGACCAGGTCGAACACCTGCGGCAGCGGCAGGGTTTTCGAGCTGATGGCCAGGGTCAGCACCGGGGTGTCGGCCGGGTTGACCTTGTTGTACACCGGCGGTGCCGGCAGGTCGCTGGGCAGCAGGTTGTTCGCGCCATTGATCGCCGCCTGCACTTCCTGCTCGGC
>JBFJZW010000014.1:0-29676 GCA_041621875.1 Pseudomonas sp.
CTGCTGGGCATCTGGTACGGCAATTTCTGGGATGCCACCAGCCAGGCCATCCTGCCCTACGATCACTACCTGCGTAACTTCACCAAGCACCTGCAGCAACTGGACATGGAGTCCAACGGCAAATCGGTGCGCCAGGACGGCACTGCGGTGGACTTCAGCACTGGGCCGGTGATCTGGGGTGGGGTCGGCTGCAACGGTCAGCACGCTTACCACCAGTTGCTGCACCAGGGCACCCAACTGATCCCGGCCGACTTTATCGTCCCGGTGAACAGCTTCAGCCCCCTGGCCGACCATCACCAGTGGCTGTTCGCCAACTGCCTGTCCCAGGCCCAGGCCCTGATGCACGGCAAGACCCGCGCCGAGGCCGAGGCCGAGCTGCGCGCCCAGGGCCTGGACGAGGCCGAGGTGCAGCGCCTGGCTCCGCACAAGGAAATTCCCGGCAACCGCCCGAGCAATATCCTCGTACTGACCCGCGTGGCTCCCTACAACCTGGGGGCGCTGATCGCCCTGTACGAACACAAGGTCTTCGTGCAGAGCGCCATCTGGGGCATCAACGCCTTCGACCAGTGGGGCGTCGAACTGGGCAAGGAGCTGGGCAAGGGCGTCTACCAGCGCCTCACCGGTCAGCTCGACGAAGCGGCCAGCGATGCCTCGACCCAGGGCCTGATCCGCCACTTCCGCGAGCGTCATCGCGGCTGACGGGTGCGCTGCGCTGCCGGGCCATGGCGGGGCTCGGCAGCGACACTTGAACCGAGCCCCCGCTTGGGTGCACCCTTGGGGGTATCGCGGAACACAACAACAAGGACCCGCCATGTTCGAGATCACCCGCCATCCCGTCACTGCTGCCATGCGCCAGCGCGCCCATATCAACGACGACGATTACCAGCGCCTGTACCGGCAGTCGGTCGAACAACCGGACATCTTCTGGGCCGAGCAGGCGAAAAGCTTCCTCGACTGGTTCAAACCCTGGGACAGCATCCAGCAAGGCGATCTGCTCAGCGGCCAGGGCAGCTGGTTCAAGGGCGGGCAACTGAATGTCAGCTACAACTGCATCGATCGTCATCTGGCCACCCGAGGCGAGCAGATCGCCCTGATCTGGGAAGGCGACAACCCCAGCGAATCGGCCAATATCACCTACAACAAGCTGCACAGCCATGTCTGCCGCCTGGCTAACGTGCTGAAAAGCCGTGGGGTGAAGAAAGGCGACCGGGTGTGCATCTATATGCCGATGATCCCCGAGGCCACCTACGCCATGCTCGCCTGCACCCGTATCGGCGCAGTGCATTCGGTGGTGTTCGGCGGTTTCTCCCCGGACGCCCTGCGCGACCGCATTCTCGATGCCGACTGCCGCACCGTGATCACCGCCGATGAAGGCGTGCGCGGCGGCAAGTACGTGGCGCTCAAGGCCAACGTCGACAAGGCCCTGCAGAGCTGCCCGGATGTCAGCACCGTGGTGGTGGTCGAGCGCACCCAGGGCGAGATCGACTGGACCCCCGGCCGCGATATCTGGTACCACAAGGCCCTGCACGAGGCCTCCAGCGACTGCCCAGCGGAGCCGATGGACGCCGAGGACCCGCTGTTTATCCTCTATACCTCGGGATCGACGGGCAAGCCGAAGGGCGTGCTGCACAGCACCGGCGGCTATCTGCTGATGGCCGCCATGACCCACAAGTACGTGTTCGACTACCACGAAGGCGATATCTACTGGTGTACCGCCGACGTCGGCTGGGTCACCGGACACAGCTATATCGTCTACGGCCCCCTGGCCAATGGGGCCACCAGCCTGGTGTTCGAAGGCGTGCCGAACTACCCGGACGCCTCGCGCTTCTGGCAGGTGATCGACAAGCATCAGGTAAATATCTTCTACACCGCCCCGACCGCCCTGCGCGCGCTGATGCGCGAGGGCGAGGCCCCGGTCAAGGCCACCTCCCGGGCCAGCCTGCGCCTGCTCGGGTCGGTGGGCGAACCGATCAACCCGGAAGCCTGGGAGTGGTATTTCAATGTGGTCGGCGAGCGCCGCTGCCCCATCGTCGACACCTGGTGGCAGACCGAAACCGGGGCCATCCTGATCACCCCACTGCCCGGTGCCACCGACCTCAAACCAGGCTCCGCGACCCGGCCGTTCTTCGGTGTGCAGCCGGTGCTGCTGGATGAACAGGGCAAGGAAATCATTGGTGCGGGTGCCGGCGTGCTGGCGATCAAGGACAGCTGGCCGAGCCAGATCCGCAGCGTCTACGGCGACCACCAGCGCATGATCGACACCTACCTCAAGCCCTACCCAGGCTACTACTTCACCGGCGACGGCGCGCGCCGCGACGAGGACGGCTACTACTGGATCACCGGTCGCGTCGACGACGTGATCAACGTCTCCGGCCACCGCATCGGCACCGCCGAGGTGGAGAGCGCCCTGGTGCTGCACGACGCCGTGGCCGAGGCCGCGGTGGTCGGCTACCCGCACGACGTCAAGGGCCAGGGCATCTACGCCTACGTCACCCTGATGAACGGTCAGGAGCCGTCTGAGGAGCTGAAGAAGGAGCTGCTGGCCCTGGTTGGCAAGGAGATCGGCAGCTTCGCCAAGCCGGAGCTGATGCAGTGGGCACCGGGCCTGCCGAAGACCCGCTCGGGCAAGATCATGCGGCGCATCCTGCGCAAGATCGCCTGCAACGAGCTGGAAAACATGGGCGACACCTCGACCCTGGCCGACCCCAGCGTAGTGGACAGCCTGATCGAGCAGCGCCTGAACCGCTAAACCCAAACGCAGGGCGGTCATGCACAAAACATGGCCGTCCAGCAGAGCCCCCCATGGAATTTCTTCGCCGCCGGATCGAAAGCCAGGTACTCAGCCTCAGCGGCATCGCCCTCGGCCAGATCGACTTCGAAAAGCCCAAGGGCGACCCCGGCCTGTTCGGCCCGGACTCGGTGAGCTGGCAGGTACATGGCGACTTCACCAGCATGCTGATCGGCGGCATCAGCGCCCTGCTCTTGCAAGCCCTGCACCCGCTGGCCCTGGCCGGGGTGTGGGACCATTCCAACTTTCGCCACGATCTGCTCGGCCGCCTGCGCCGCACCGGGCAATTTATTTCCGGCACCACCTACGGTTCACGCGCCGATGCCGACTGGCTGATCGAGCGGGTCAAGACCATCCACCTCAAGGTCAGCGGCACCGCTCCGGATGGCCGCGCCTATGCCGCCAGCGACCCGGAACTGCTGACCTGGGTGCATGTGGCCGAGGTGCACAGCTTCCTCCAGGCCCATCTACGCTACCGCAACCCACAGCTGTCCGGCGTGGATCAGGACCGCTACTACGGGGAAATCGCCCTGATCGCCGAACGCCTTGGCGCGACCCAGGTGCCGCGCTCACGGGCCGAGGTCGCCGCCTATCTCGCGGCCATACGTCCCGAACTGCACTGCGATGAACGCTCTCTGGAAATCCTGCGCATCCTGCGCAGTGCACCGGCCCCCAGCGCCCTCGCCGCACCAGCGGCCAGGCTGTTGCTGCAGGCCGGTATCGACCTGCTGCCGGCCTGGGCCCAGACCATGCTCGGCCAGCGGATCAGACCGCTGCGCAGTCGCCTAATTCGGGGCGGTGTCCACAGCCTGGCCCCGCTGCTGCGCTGGGCCGTGCGCAGCGGTGCCATCCATCGCGCACGCAAGCGCCTGCAGCTGCCACCAGGCGGCTGAGCGGACGGCTGACCGGGCGGTTCGCGTGCTGGCCGCAGGCAAAGCCTCTGTGCCAACATAGCGGTCTTTCGCGGCCTGCCGCGCCCCCCAGAAGAGGATCGCCCTATGCAAGACGTCGTCATAGTCGCCGCCACCCGTACCGCCACCGGCAGCTTCCAGGGTTCGCTGGCAAGCATTCCCGCCCCCGAGCTGGGCGCGGCGGTGATCCGCCAGCTGCTGGCGCAAACCGGCCTGGACGGCGCGCAGGTCGACGAAGTGATACTCGGCCAGGTGCTCACCGCCGGCAGTGGGCAAAACCCGGCGCGCCAGGCCGCGATACTCGCCGGCCTGCCCCATGCGGTGCCGGCCCTGACTCTGAACAAGGTCTGCGGCTCGGGCCTCAAGGCCCTGCATCTGGCCGCCCAGGCGATCCGCTGTGGCGATGCCGAGGTGATGATCGCCGGCGGCATGGAGAACATGAGCCTGGCCCCCTATGTGCTGCCCAAGGCCCGCACCGGCCTGCGCATGGGCCATGCGCAGATGCTCGACACGATGATCGTCGACGGCCTGTGGGACGCCTTCAACGACTACCATATGGGCATCACCGCCGAGAACCTGGTGGACAAGTACGGCATCAGCCGCGAAGCCCAGGACGCCTTCGCCGCGGCCTCGCAGCAGAAAGCCTGTGCCGCCATCGAGGCCGGGCGCTTCGTCGATGAAATCACCCCGATCCTGATTCCCCAGCGCAAGGGCGACCCCATCGCCTTCGCCACCGACGAACAACCCCGCGCCGGCACCAGCGCCGAGTCGCTGGGCAAGCTGAAGCCCGCATTCAAGAAAGACGGCAGCGTCACCGCCGGCAACGCCTCCAGCCTTAACGACGGGGCCGCCGCGGTGCTGCTGATGAGCGCCGCCAAGGCCGAGGCCCTCGGCCTGCCGGTATTGGCGAAAATCGCTGCTTACGCCAACGCCGGCGTCGACCCGGCCATCATGGGCATCGGCCCGGTCAGCGCCACCCGGCGCTGCCTGACCAAGGCCGGCTGGCAGCTCGACGAACTGGACCTGATCGAAGCCAACGAGGCATTCGCCGCCCAGGCCCTGGCCGTCGGCCAGGAGCTGGGCTGGGACGCCAGCAAGGTCAACGTCAACGGCGGTGCCATCGCCCTCGGCCATCCCATCGGCGGCTCCGGCTGCCGGATTCTGGTGACCCTGCTGCACGAGATGATCAAGCGCGACGCCAGGAAGGGTCTGGCCACCCTGTGCATCGGCGGTGGTCAGGGCGTGGCCCTGGCCATCGAACGCTGATTTCACATCGTAGGGTGCGCCATGCGCACCAATAGGTTATGGCCTGGGCTGGTGCGCACAGCGCACCCTACCCATTGCTAGCCGGCCGGCGTGCCCAACTGCTGCTTGCAGAACTCGACAAACAGCTGCGCCGGCTTGGTCAGCTGCGCGCGTTTCAGCCAGGCGGCGGCCAGCCCTGAGCTGGTCACCGGCTCGGCGATATCCACCATCACCACCTTCTTGCCGTCGTAGGTGCATTCCGAATGCGGCCGGGTCACCAGCAGGGAGAAGCCGAAGCCCTGACCGACCATGCCGCGGACCATCTCGATGGACGGCGAGCTGAAGACGATATTGGGCGTCAGGCCCAGCTCCTCGAACAGGCTGACGAAGTAGGTGCGGCTCGGCTGCACGTCGAGCAGGATCATCGGCTCCAGGCACAGGTCGCGCAGCGACACCTGGGCCTGGCCGGTAAAGCGGTGGCCTTCGGGCAATAGCGCATAGGGCTTCTGCGCCGGCATCAGCGCCTCGCTGTCGATGGTCGCATCGAGGTCGTGGTCGTAGAGGATCGCCAGATCGAAGCGCCCGGCGGTCAGGCCCTGCACCAGCTCCTGCTGCTCGCCGTCGCGGATGCGGATTTCCACCCCCGGGTAGAGCGCATTGAAGCCGGCGATCAGCCGCGGCAAATACAAGGGGGCCACGGTCTCGAAGCAGCCGATATCGATCTGCCCGGCCACCACGTCGTTGTCGGCCAGGGCGTTCTGTTCGAACTCGTGGGCCATGCGCAGCAGCTCCTGGGCCTTCTTGTAGAAGCGCGCGCCACCAGGGGTGAGCGACACGCCCTGGGCGTGATGGCGGATAAACAGCTGCACGCCAAAGCTCTCCTCCAGGCCCTTGACCGCCGTGGAGATCGACGGCTGGGCGATATACAGCTTGCGCGAGGCCTCGGCCACGCTGCCGCATTCCACGGTGGTGACGAAATACTTGAGCTGGCGCAGGGTGTAGGCGGCCATGGGGTACCTCCTCGTAGCGGCCTGTTGGCCGTCTTGTTCGGGTTGACGTTGTTCAACATACCCCAGGCCCGGCACTTGGGCTGCCCAGTTTTTTAATGGCCTGCGAGCATATATTTACTAATTTTCCTTCACGCCGACCTGCGCCACCATCGACCTCAACAACCACAAGAAGCCGTTCACGGCAGCCGACCAGCCCCGGTATGCCGCTGACGGCCCAGGTATGAGGATAGAGGCGATGTTGCAGTACAGCGATTGGCACAAGCGCGCCGCCGCGCAAGGTTTTATCACCCAGGCCCTGATCGACGGCCAGTTGCGCCTGGCCCAGAGCGGCGCGACCTTCGCCTCGGTCAACCCGGCCAACAATCAAGTGCTGGCCGAGGTCGCCGCCTGCGCCGCGGCGGATGTAGATGCGGCGGTAGCCAGCGCCCGCCAGGCCTTCGAGCAAGGTCCCTGGGCACGCATGGCCCCCCGGGAGCGCAAACAGGTATTGCTGCGCCTGGCCGAGCTGATCATGGCCAACCGCGAGGAGCTGGCCCTGCTCGACTCACTGAACATGGGCAAGCCGGTGATGGACGCCTACAGCATCGACGTGCCCGGCGCGGCCAACGTCTTCAGCTGGTACGCCGAAGCCCTGGACAAGCGCTACGACGAAGTCGCCCCCACCGCCAGCGACGCCCTGGCCACCATCACCCGCGAACCGTTAGGCGTGATTGGTGCGGTGGTGCCGTGGAACTTCCCCCTCGATCTGGCCGCCTGGAAGCTGGCCCCGGCCCTGGCCGTCGGCAACTCGGTGGTCTTGAAGCCCGCCGAGCAGTCGCCTTTTTCCGCCCTGCGTCTCGGCCAGCTGGCTCTGGAGGCCGGCTTGCCGGCGGGGGTGCTGAACGTGCTGCCGGGCCTGGGTGAAAGCGCCGGCAAGGCCCTCGGCCTGCATATGGATGTGGATTGCCTGGCCTTCACCGGCTCCACCGAGGTGGGCAAGTACTTTATGGCCTACGCGGCGCAGTCCAACCTCAAGCAGGTGTGGCTGGAGTGCGGCGGCAAGAGCGCCAATCTGGTATTCGCCGACTGCCAGGATCTGGACCTGGCCGCGGAAAAGGCCGCCTTCGCGATCTTCTTCAACCAGGGCGAAGTCTGCTCGGCCAACTCTCGCCTGCTAGTCGAGCGCTCGATTCACGATGAGTTCGTCCAGCGCCTGATCGCCAAGGCCCAGCAGTGGCAACCCGGCGACCCACTCAACCCAGCCAGCCGCGCCGGTGCCATAGTCGACTCGCGCCAAGCCGAACGCATCATGGGCTTTATCGACCGGGCGCAGAGCCAGGGTGCCACCCTGGTCTGCGGCGGCCAACGCCTGAGCGTGGGCGGCTCGGACAACTTTATCCAGCCGACCATCTTTACCGGCGTGACTGCGGATATGCAGCTGGCCCGCGAGGAAGTGTTCGGCCCGGTGCTGGCGGTCATCCCCTTCGACAGCGAAGACGAGGCCGTGCGCCTGGCCAACGACAGCCAGTACGGCCTGGCCGCCTCGCTGTGGACCGACGACCTCAACCGCGCCCACCGCGTGGCCCGTCGTCTGCGCGCCGGCAGCGTGTCGGTGAACACCGTGGATGCCCTGGATGTCTGCGTGCCGTTCGGCGGCTGCAAGCAGTCGGGCTTCGGCCGCGACCTGTCGCTGCATGCCTTCGATAAATACAGCCTGATGAAGACCACCTGGTTCCAGCTGCGCAGCTAGTGCGCAGCCGATAACGGCACTCTCAGAACACCACAGTCAACTGCGCTCCCCAGAGCGCAGCGATAAAAAGCGCCTCTCGGAGCGCGGCGATGACGTCGCCCCACAACGCGGCGATAAAGCGCCCCAGAGCGTGGCGATAACTGCGGCACCTGCCGCGTGTGATTCACCTGACACAACAACAAGATTGCAGGAGAACTCCCATGCATGATCCCGATATCAGCCTTGCGGCCCCCGTTGGCCTGGCCCAAGCAAGCGCAGCCGCGCGCAAACGCAAACCCAGCCTGGGCCTGACCGCCCTGCTCGCCGTGGCCATCGGCCTGGTGGTGTCCCAGGGCGTGATGGTGCTGATGCTGCAAGGCGCGGGCATCGCCGGCCTGGGCTTTCTGATCCCCCTGGCCCTGGCCTTCGTCCTGGCGCTGACCTATGTGCTGTCGTTCGCCGAACTGGCGCTGATGATTCCCCGCGCCGGCAGCCTGAGCAGTTACACCGAGGTGGCCCTGGGGCATTTCCCGGCCATCCTCGCCACCTTCTCCGGCTATGTGGTGGTGGCGATGTTCGCCCTCTCGGCGGAATTGCTGCTGCTCGACCTGATCATCAATGAGGTCTACCCCGGAGCCTTCCCCAGCATGCTGATCGCCTATGGGGTGCTGATCGGCTTTACCCTGCTCAACCTGCTGGGTATCGATGTCTTCGCTCGCCTGCAATCGGCCCTGGCGCTGATCATGGTCATCGTGCTGCTGGCCCTGGGCCTGGCGGCGGTGACCGGCAGCGGCAGTGAGCCGGCCCTGAGCACTCCCATCACCAGCGACTGGAACCCCATGGGGGCCAGCGTGATGACCCTGGTGGCGCTGGCCATCTGGGGCTTCGTCGGGGCCGAGTTCGTCTGCCCGCTGGTGGAGGAATCCCGTCGCCCGCAGCGCAATATTCCCTGGTCGATGATTCTCGGCGTGACGGTGATCTTTATCACCATCGCCCTCTACTGCGTCGGCGCGCTGCTCTATGTGCCCCAGGAAGAACTGGCCGGCTCGGCCCTGCCGCACTACCTGTTCGCCACCGCCCTGTTCGGCGAAGGTGGCAAGATTTTCCTGGTAGTGGCCGCCATCACCGCCACCTGCAGCACGGTCAACACCTCGCTGGCGGCCATCCCGCGCATGCTCTACGGCATGGCGGTCAACGGCCAGGCCTTCCCGCAGTTCAAGCTGCTGAGCAAGAAGCACAAGGCACCCTGGGTCGCCGTGCTGTTCGTTGCCGCCATCACCGGTCTGCCGGTGGTGTTTATGGGTGACGACCCGGCCGCGATCGGCCTGTTGCTGCTGGCCGCGGCTGTGGCCTGGCTGCTGGCCTATATCATCTGCCACCTGGATGTGATCGCCCTGCGTCGCCGCTACCCGGATCTGCCACGGCCGTTCAAGACGCCCTTCTACCCACTGCCGCAGCTCCTTGGCATCGCCGGCATGCTGGTGTCGATCTACTACGTGTCGCCCGCCCCGGAGATGACCGCGTCGATCTTCTACAGTGCAGGTGCGGTACTCGGCCTGGTATCGATCATCGCCGTGCTGTGGATCAAGCTGGTGATGCGCAAGCCCCTGTTTACCCCCGAGCCCATCAACAAGGTGCTGGCCCGTCAATGAAGTCCCGCCGGGGGCTCACCCCCGACTTACTCGAACACCACAGCTAATCACCGAGGTTGTTGAAAATGACAGTCCCCCATACCCCCAACCGCCAGACCCAGGACTACCAGGCGCTGGATGCCGCCCACCATATCCATGCCTTTGTCGACCAGAAGGCGCTCAACGCCGAAGGCCCCCGCGTGATGGTGCGCGGCGAGGGCCTGTACCTCTGGGATAACGACGGCAATCGCTATCTGGACGGCATGTCCGGCCTGTGGTGCACCAACCTCGGTTACGGCCGCCAGGACCTGGTCCAGGCCGCGACCAAGCAGATGGAGCAGCTGTCGTACTACAACATGTTCTTCCACACCACTCACCCGGCGGTGGTGGAGCTGTCGGAAACCCTGTTCAGCCTGCTGCCGAGCCACTACAGCCACGCCATCTACACCAACTCCGGCTCCGAAGCCAACGAGGTGCTGATCCGCACCGTGCGCCGCTACTGGCAGATTCTCGGCCAGCCTGAGAAAAAGGTGATGATCGGCCGCTGGAACGGCTACCACGGCTCCACCCTGGCCGCCACGGCCCTGGGCGGGATGAAATTTATGCATGAGATGGGCGGCATGCTGCCGGATATCGCCCATATCGACGAACCCTACTGGTACGCCAATGGCGCTGAGCTGACCCCGGCAGAGTTCGGCCGCCGCTGCGCCCTGCAACTGGAGGAGAAGATTCTCGAACTGGGCGCGGAGAACGTCGCCGGCTTTATCGCCGAGCCCTTCCAGGGTGCCGGCGGCATGATCTTCCCGCCGGAGAGCTACTGGCCGGAAATCCAGCGCATCTGCCGCCAGTACGACGTGCTGCTGTGCGCCGACGAGGTGATCGGCGGTTTCGGCCGTACCGGCGAATGGTTCGCCCACCAACACTTCGGCTTCCAGCCGGACACCCTGTCGATCGCCAAGGGCCTGACCTCGGGCTATGTGCCCATGGGCGGCCTGGTACTGAGCAAGCGCCTCGCCGAGGCACTGGTGGAGCAAGGCGGGGTATTCGCCCACGGCCTGACTTACTCCGGCCACCCGGTGGCGGCCGCCGTGGCCCTGGCCAATATCAAGGCGCTGCGCGATGAAGGCGTGGTCAGCCAGGTCAAGGACGACACCGGCCCCTACCTGCAGCATTGCCTGCGTCAGGTGTTCGGCGATCACCCGCTGGTCGGCGATATCCAGGGCACCGGCCTGGTCGCCGCCCTGCAGTTCGCCGAGGACAAGGCCAGCCGCAAGCGCTTCGCCAACGAGAACGATATCGCCTGGCGCTGCCGCACCATCGGCTTCGAGGAAGGCCTGATCATCCGTTCCACCCTGGGCCGCATGATCATGGCCCCGGCCCTGGTGGCCGGGCGCACCGAGCTGGACGAGCTGGTGGAAAAGACCAAACGGGCGGTGGATCGCACCGCCATGGAGCTGGGCCTGCTGTAAGCAGTCGCGGCAACCCAGAGCGGTGCGCATAGCGCACCCTACACGACGAGGCCCGGCCGCAGCGATACGTCCGGGCCTTCGCTCGTCAGCGGCTCAACCGCCCGCCGGGTCGTCCAGGTACTCGGCGAAGAAGCGGTCCAGTTCGCCGTCGTAGCGGTCGAGGCTGTACAGGGTATCGGCGGCCAGCAGGTCGAGCAGGATCAGGCCATTGATACTGGAGTCCTCCTCGGCGGCGCAGCGCAGACGCTGGGCCATGCCCAGGTTGACCTGGCGCAGGTTGCGGTACACCGTGCGCAGCCCTTCCAGGTCCCAGTCCGCAGACAGGCCATGCTGAGTGCGCAGGTACTGGCCCAGCAGGTAACTGCCCAACACCCGGAACAGGGTCTCGTCGCTGCCGCTGAACGGCTGATGGAACCAGGCCATGGCCTTGAGCAGCCGGGTATGCGGGCAACCGCTGGCCGCGCCGATAGCCCCCAGCAACGAGCCGGCCGCACGCTGCAAGGTGGTGTGCTGGCGGATTTCCCGGTCACGCCAGCGCACCAGCACCTCCACCGGCTCGAACGAGGCATGGCTGGCCAGCATATTGACCGGCTGCTGCAGGGCCGCCGCGAAGGGACAGAGCGCACTGTCCTCGACCGCCAAGGGGCAGTGCGGGCACTGCTGAAAATCCAGACGCGCCCAGGCCGCCGCCTCGACCGGAGCGGCCGGCCCCTGCAGATCGACGTCGTGCTCCAGGGTTTGCCCGTCGGCGAAGGTGAAGCGGTAGGCAATCAGTCTGTCACTCTCGGCATGGAGCATGGTCTAACCTGACTTATTGGCTAAACAACACAGATGGTAGCACTTCGCCACGAATGGCATATTTATGGCGTCTGGATTCTGGCTACCTTGGGTGATTCGACTAATACTCTAGCCTAAGAGTCCAGTCTTGCTGCTAGGAAGGAACTTGCAATGGAAGGATTCACGGCTCAACTACTCGGTGCCCTGATCGGCAATATCCACCTCGGAATCATAGTGCTGGATGCGGACATGCGGATTCAGTACTGGAACCGCTTTGTCGCCGAGCGCTGCGCCACGCCCCTCGAACTGGCCGGCGGGCAGCTGCTGACCGAGGTCTTTCCGGAAGCCAGTTCGGCCGACTTCAGCCGCAGCATCGAACTGGCCCGCGAGCACAACCAGCATGTCTACAACCACTGGCTGGAAATGCCGCCGCTGCAGCTGCAGACCGCGGGCAGCGAGCCCAACCTGCTGGCCTTGCAGAGCACCCTGCTATTTCCCTTCGCCACCCCGGACGGGACCGCGCATTTTGGCCTGGTGGTGTACGACACCAGCGCCGTGGCCCAGGGCAACGAGCAGCTGCGGGCCGCGCTCAAGGCCCTGGGCAGTAAGCAGGCCGAGCAGGACCAGCTGCTGCGCAAGCTGGAAACCGCCAACAGCCAGCTGCTGCAATCGGAGAAGATGGCGGCAATCGGCCAGTTGGCCGCCGGGGTCGCCCATGAGATCAACAACCCCATTGGCTATGTGTTTTCCAACCTCAAGACCCTCGACGGCTATGTCCGCGACCTGCTGAAGATCGCCGATGCGGTGGATGCGGCCGGCGACCTCGATGAGCTGCGCCAGCTCAAGCGCCAGCTGGAATACGACTATATCCGCGGCGATATAGCGGCCTTGATCAGCGAATCGGAAGACGGCATCGACCGGGTCACCCGGATCATCAGCGCACTCAAGGACTTCTCCCATATCGAGGAGGACGAATTCCGCCCGGCCGACCTGCACCGCGGCCTGGATACCACCCTCAACGTGGTCAACAACGAGCTCAAGTACAAGGCCGAGGTGATCAAGGAATACGGCGAACTGCCCGAGGTCGAGTGCATCCTGTCGCAGATCAACCAGGTGGCGATGAACCTGCTGGTCAATGCCGCCCACGCCATCGAGCAGTTCGGCCGCATCACCCTGCGTACCGGCTGCGATAACGACTGGGCCTGGATCGAGGTCGAAGACAACGGCAAGGGCATCGACCCCAAGCTGCTCAATCGCATCTTCGAACCCTTCTTCACCACCAAGCCGGTCGGCAAAGGCACGGGCCTGGGCCTGGCGCTGTCCTACAACATCGTGCAGAAACACAACGGCCGCATCGAGGTACACAGTGAGCCGGATGTCGGCACACGCTTTCGCATCAACCTGCCGATACGCCAGGTCAATGCCAGACCACAAGCGGACGGCCCGCGCCCATGAATGCAGCCGAAACTCCGCCGCTCGCCACCCTGCTGCTGGTCGACGACGAGGAAAACATCCTCAACAGCCTGCGCCGGGTGCTGCGCAACGAACCCTACCGGCTCCTGAGCTGCAACAGCGGCGAAGCGGCCCTGCAGCTGTTCGCCGAACAGCCCATCGACCTGGTGATTTCCGATGCGCGTATGCCCGGCATGGACGGTGCGGCGCTGCTGGCCCAGGTGCAGCAGCGCTGGCCGCACTGCCTGCGCATCCTGCTGACCGGCTATGCCGACCTGACCACCACGGTCAAGGCGATCAACCAGGGGCAGATCTACCGCTATATCAGCAAACCCTGGGATGACCACGAGCTGCGCCTGATCATCGGCCAGGCCCTGGCCTTCCAGCACTCCGAACGCGAGCGCATACGCCTGGAAACCCTGGCCCGCGAACAGAACCAGCGCCTGCAGGAACTCAACGCGACGCTGGAGCAACGCGTGCGCGACCGCACCGCCGAACTTGAACAAACCGCCGACATGCTCGACCTGGCCTACGCCGAGCTGCGCAGGAGCTATGTCACCGCCACCGAGGTGTTCGCCAACCTGGTCGGCCAGCGCCTGAGCAAGGAACAGCAGACCAACACCCAGGTGATTGCCCTGGTCAAGGCCTATGCCGACTTCCGCCAACTCGACGACTCCAGCAGCAACGACCTGGCGATGGCGGCGGCCATGTACAACATCGGCAAACTGACCTGGGACGACCAGCTGCTGCAGCGCCCCGCCGACCTGCTGTACAAGGAAGAGCGGGCGCGCTACCGGCACTACCCGGTGGTCGGTGAAAGCCTACTGATGACCCTGGAACCGCTGCACGATGCCGGCCGCCTGATCCGCCATCATCAGGAGCGCTGGGATGGCCAGGGCTATCCCGACCACCTGGCCGGCACGGCCATCCCCCTCGGCTCGCGCATCCTCAAGCTGGCGGTGGACTTTATCGAACTGCAGCGCGGCCTGATTCTGGAACGCCGGCTGAACCGCGACGAAGCCCTGCTGCTGATGCAGAAATACGCCGGGCGGCTGTACGACCCGCAGCTGTGCGAACACTTTATCGCCCTGTGCACCACCCTGGCCCCCGACCTGGCCCTGGCCGACGCCAGCATTCTCGCCCTGGATAGCCGCCGCCTGGAGCCGGGCATGGTGCTGGCGCGCAACCTCCACGCGGAAAACGGCATGCTCCTGCTCAACCAGGGCAAACCCCTGACCCGCGTACTGATCGACAAGCTGATCGCCTTCGAGGCCTCCGAAGGTGGGCACTACACCCTGTTCGTGCGCAAGCCCGAAGACGCCGCGGCGACACCCGACGGAGAGCCATGATGATCAAGATCCAACTGCTCGATGACGACCCGCATATCCTCAGCGCCCTGCAGCGAGCGCTGCGTCCGCACCGCTGGGAGGTGCACAGTTTCAGCGATGGCCAGGCGGCGCTGGAAGCCCTCAGCGAACATGAGTTCGCGGTGATCATTTCCGACTACCAGATGCCCAGCCTCGACGGCATCACCTACCTGCAGTTCGCCAAGCAGCGCCAGCCCCATGCCATCCGCATGATGCTCAGCGCCCACGGCGATCGCCAGTCGATGATGCAGGCGATCAACCGGGCGGAGATCTACCGCTTCCTTTCCAAGCCCTGGGACGACTACGAACTCGAGGCGGCGATCAAGTCGGCCGTCGACCTCTACCTGCTGCGCTTCGAAAACCAGCGCCTGCTGGCCCAGGTGCGCAGCCAGCAATCGGCCATCGACCGCCAGGAACAGGAATTGCAACGCCTGGAAGACGAACACCCGGGCATCACCCGGGTCAGGCGCGACGCCCATGGCGTGGTCCTGCTCGATCTCGACGAGGCGGATGAAAGCGAGCACAACGGCTAGCGGAGGCCGCCTATAGCACCTGCAGATACAGCTAAGCGCACGGGCCCAAGCGGGCTTGCCCAGGACTTAAAGGAAGTAGCCATGCACACCCGCCCTCTGATCGTCGCCGCCTATCTGCACGTGCTGGCATTCGCCATGCTCGGCATGGGCGCGATCAGCCTGATCGGTTACCTGCTGCTCGAGCAACCGACCCGCCAGAGCGTGGTGCTGCTGCCCGACAGCGCGCTGATGTCGGTGCTGATGGGCGGTCTGATTCTCGCCTCAGCCCGACAAGCCATGGCGGCGCGTAAACTGCTGGTTGTCCTGCTTATCGCGCTGACCCTCTACAGCCTGCTGCACAACCTGCTGGCGGGCGGCGCGGATAGAGGCCAGTCCTGGCTCAGCGGCTTTCTGCGCATGCGCAGCGGCCTGGCCCTGAGCATGCTGCTGGCGACCCTGGCGCTGTACCTGAGCGGCGGCGCAAGGCTGGCCAGACGCTGCGCCTGCCTGATCGGCGGCGCACTGATGATCCTGGCCATGCTCTCGCAGCTGGCCGACAGCTGGCCGACGCTCGGAGTTCTGCGCCTGGGCTTCAAATACGGTTCGACCCATGTGGCCAACCTGTTCGCCCTGTGCCTGGGCCTGAGCATCATTCTGCTGAGCCTGCGCCCGCACGCAGAACACGGCCAGCTCGACCCACGCACCCTGACCGCCGGCGTCCTCGGCACCCTGCTGGCCTGCAGCAGCTGGTACCTGCTGAGCATGCAGGCGATCAACACCCTCAATCGCGAAGGCGACCTGCTGTTATCGAAGATGGAAAGCGCCGCCGCGCAAAACCTGCAGAGCCACCTGGCGCTGCTGCAGCGTATGGCCGATCGCTGGCTGATAGCCGGGCGCATGCCGGCCCGCCGTCTCTGGCAGCAGGAAGCGCACAGTTACCTGCGCGACTTCCCCAACCTGGAACTGCTGGCACTGCTCGATCACGACCTCGAGCCGCGCCTGCTCGAGGCCCGTGAGCCGGCCCAGGCCACCTGGCTGCGGCAGTTGCTCGCCGATACCGAACAGCGCAGCTGGCTGCAGCAGGTACGCGATGGCAGCCGCACGCAAATCGGCCCGACCCGCGACTACGGCGATGCCGCAGCGCGCAATGCGCTGCTCGCCAGCCCCTTGCACCTGCCTGGCCAACCGCCGCTATTGCTGGTTGCCAGCCTCAATGTCCCCGCCGAACTGGACAGCCTGCTGGGCAGCGACCTGAATGGTTTTGTCGTGCACGCCAGCGAGGGCGGTCGGCTGCTGTACGAGTCGAGCGAGGGGCCCAGCCACTATGCCACCCCGGTCAGCCAGCGCAGCCCGCTGCTGCCCCACGGGCAGACCTGGCAGCTGAGCGCCTACGTGCACAACCCCCAGGCGCTGAATGCCGCCACCCACCTGGCCACCCTGACCCTGCTGTTCGGCCTGGCCCTGAGCTTCTTTCTGCTGCTCAGCCAGCGCCTGGCTTGGCTCGCCACCGAGCGCTCGCAGCAGCTGCAGAACGCCAACCATGAGCTGCAGCAGAGCCTGGCCCTGCAGCTGCGCACCCAGAGCCTGAACCAGCGCATCATGCAGTTCACTCTCGACGTGCTGTGTTCGATCGACCGCCAGGGGCGCTTCCACGAACTCAGCCCGTCCTGCGAGAAGCTCTTCGGCTACCCGGCTGAGAATCTGATCGGCCAGCCCTTTATCGACCTGGTGCTGGCCGAAGACCGCCAGCAGACCTGGGAGGAAACGGTCGCCAGCATGCACGCCCGCGCCAGCCATACCCTGCGCAACCGCTGCCGCCATCGGGATGGGCGCATCCTGCATATCCTCTGGACGGTCGACTGGTCCGAGCAGGAGCAGACCCTGTTCGCCGTCGCCCATGACATCACCCCCCTGGTCGCGAACGAGGCCTACGCCGAAAGCCAGCGGGAGATCCTCAGCATGATTTCCAACGACCGGCCACTGAGCGAGACCCTCGAAGCCCTCTGCCTGATGATCGAGGCCCAGCAACCCGGGGCGCTGTGCTCGGTGCTGCTGCTCGACGCCAGCGGGCGGCACCTGCACACCGGAGCGGCACCGAACCTGCCGCCGGCCTATAGCCAGGCCATCGATGGCCTGGTTATAGGCCCCGGCGTCGGCAGCTGCGGCACGGCGGCCTTCCTGCTGAAGCTGGTGATCAGCGCGGAGATCCGCAGCGACCCACTCTGGCAGGACTACCGCGACCTGGCCCTGGCCCACAGCCTCGAGGCCTGCTGGTCGTTCCCGCTGATTTCCCACGACGGCAAAGGCCTGGGCAGCTTCGGCGTCTATTACCGCCAGCCCCGGGTACCGGACGACGAACAGGTCCAGCACCTGGCCACCGCCGCCCAACTGGCGGCCATCGGCATCGCCCGGGCGGCCGACCGTCGCCATCTGCAGGAGAGCCAGCAACGCTTCCGCTCATTGTTCGCCTTCAACCCAGACCCGGTGTTCTCCTTCGACCTGCACGGCCATTTCCTCAGCATCAACGATGCCGGCCAGCAGCTGCTGGGGCTCAGCGAAGCCGAGATCATCGGTCAGCACTTCACCGCGCTGATCGCCAGCGACCAGCAGGCGCAGATCCGCGGGCACCTCCAGACGGCGAGCGCAGGCACCCCCCAGCACTATGAAACGCGCCTGCAGGACCGCCAGCACAAGGTCCTGACCCTGGACGTGACCAACCTGCCGATCATGGTCGATGGGCAGATAGTCGGCGTATTCGGCATCGCCAAGGACATCAGCGAGCGCCAGCAGACCCAGCAGGCACTGCAGGCGACCCTGCTCGAACTGGAGCGCAGCAACAAGGAGCTGCAGGAGTTCGCCTTCGTCGCCTCCCACGACCTGCAGGAGCCGCTGCGCAAGATCCAGGCCTTCTCCGAACGCCTGGCCAGCCGCAGCACGGCGCTGGACGCCGAATGCCGCGACTACCTGCAGCGCATGACCTCGGCCGCTGCGCGCATGCAGGCGCTGATTATCGACCTGCTCAACTACTCGCGGGTCAACACCCGCGGCCAGCCCCTGCAGCCTCTGGACCTCAATCAGCTGCTCGACGAGGTGCTCGGGGACATGGAAACCGCCATCGAACAGAGCCAGGCGCGCATCGAATACCCGCCACTGCCAAGGGTGCTGGGCGATCCCAGCCAACTGCGCCAGCTGCTGCAGAACCTGCTGAGCAATGCCCTGAAATTCCAGGCCCCCGGCAACCGCCCGCTGATCCGGCTGTATCTGGAAACACAGAACGCCGCGCACTGGACCCTGTGCATCGCTGACAACGGCATCGGCTTCGAGGAGAAATACCTCGACCGCATCTTCAACCCCTTTCAGCGCCTGCATGGCCGCGAGGCCTATGCCGGCACCGGGATCGGCCTGGCCATCGTCAAGAAGATCGCCGAACGCCACGGTGCACGTATTACCGCCACTAGCGTCCCCGGCCAGGGCAGCGTCTTCCGTATCACCTTTCCCACTCTAGACAGGACCCGCCAATGACCACAGCCCAACTGGTGCAGATCCTGATTGCCGACGATGACCCGGACGACTGCCTGATGACCCGCGAGGCCTTCAGGGAATGCCGCATCCACAACCCCCTGCACTTCGTCCATGACGGCGAAGAGCTGATGAACTACCTCAAGCGCCGCCCTCCCTACGAGGACGAGGCACGCTACCCGATGCCGGGGCTGATCCTGCTCGACCTCAACATGCCGCGCATGGACGGCCGCGAAGCGCTACTGGCGATCAAGAGCGATAGCCTGCTGCGCAGCATCCCCGTGGTGATCCTCAGCACCTCCTCGGCCGACGAAGATATCCTGCGCAGCTACGCTATAGGTGTGAACTCCTTTATCACCAAGCCGGTCAGCTTCAGCGGCCTGCTTGAGGTGGTGCGCAACCTTGGTCGTTACTGGCTGGAGATCGTCGAGCTGCCCATGGACGGAACCCGCAATGATTAGAACCGCTCCCGGCTGGAAACTACTGCTGATCGATGACGATGAGGACGACTTCATCATCATCCGTGACCTGCTGCGGCAGAATCCGGATATCCGGATCGAGCTGGAGTGGTGCAACAACTTCCAGCAGGGCCTGGAACTGGTTCTGCGTCAGGAACACGACCTCTATCTGGTGGATTACCGCCTGGGCGCGGACTCCGGCCTGGAGCTGATCGACAATGCCCTGCAGCAGGCGGTGGTCAAACCCATCATCCTGTTGACCGGCCAGGGCGATTCGCACCTGGATGCCAGCGCCATCGAACTGGGCGCAGCCGATTACCTGGTCAAGGGCCAGTTCGACAGCCGGCAACTGCTGCGCAGCATCCGCTACGCCATCGACCGCAGCCTGGCCAGTGCCGAACTGGCCGACAGCGAACACCGCTACCGCCTGCTGTTCGAGGCCAACCCGGAAGCCATGTGGGTGTTCGACAAGCAGACCCTGCGTTTCCAGGCCAGCAACCTCGCCGCCAGCCGCCTGTTCGGCTATTCCCAGGCCGAGTTCAAGAACATGAGCATGCTGGATATCCGCAGCCAGGACGAGCAGCAGCGCTTTCTCGCCTATTACCACGCCATGCTGCGCGACACCCCAATTGCCGATCCCCAGGCCGGGGTCTGGACCTACCTGCACAAGGACGGCCATGAGCTGTACGCCGATGTCCTGATGCATGACGTCGAGTTCGACAAGCAGCCCTGCTGCCTGGTGCTGGCCATCGATGTCACGGAAAAGCACAAGGCCCATCAACAGGCCGCCCGCCGTGAGCAGTCGTTCCGCAAGCTGCTCGACGACACCCGCGACGCCCTGCTGGTGGTCGATGAACAGGGTCGCCTGTGTTACGCCAACCCGGCGGCCGAGCAGCTGTTCAAGGCCGACCAGGCGCAGTTGCAAGCCCAGGTCTTCGACCTGCCCCCGAGCGCCGGCGAACTTTTCGAGTGGCACCTGCCCACCCCGGCCGGCGATACCCTTGAGGTGGAAATCCACCTCGCCGAGACCGACTGGGAGGGTCGCCAGGTGCACTTGCTGTCGCTGCGCGATATCAGCGAACGCAAGGAGGCGGAAAAACAGCTGCGCCTGCTCAAGCGCGGCCTGGAATCCAGCTTCAACGGCGTGGTCATCACCGATGCCAGGGCCGAGGACCAGCCGATCATCTACGTCAACCCGGCCTTCGAGCGCATCACCGGCTACAGCCAAGCCGAAGTGCTGGGGCGCAACTGCCGCTTCCTGCAGGACGAAGAGCGCGACCAGCCGGCACTCGCGCTGATCCGCCACCACCTGCAGCAACAGCTGGAAGTGCATGTGGTACTGCGCAACTACCGCAAGGACGGCATCCCGTTCTGGAACGACCTGTATATCTCGCCGGTGCTCGACGAGCACGGCCAAGTCAGCCACTTTATCGGCGTGCAGAACGACATCAGCGAAGAACGGCGCTACCAGGCCGAGCTGAGCTTCAACGCCAGCCATGACGTGCTCACCGGCCTGCCCAATCGCGCCCTGCTGGAAGACCGCCTGCGCCAGGGCTGTCAGATATCCCAGCGCTACCGGCGCAGTCTGGCGGTGATGTTTATCGACCTGGATGGCTTCAAGCCGATCAACGACTCGATCGGCCACCATTCCGGCGATCAGATCCTCATCGAAGTGGCCCGGCGCATGTGCGCCCAGGTGCGACCAGGCGATACCGTGGCGCGCATGGGCGGCGACGAATTCCTGGTGCTGCTCCCGGACCTGGCCCGGCAAGAAGATGTGCTGCTGGTGGCCGAGCGCCTGCTCAGCGACATCGCCCGCCCCTACCCGGTGGACGGCGTCGACCTGCACGTCACCGCCAGTATCGGCATCACCCTCAGCGACGGCCTGCTGGCGCAGCCGGCGCAGTTGATCCAGCAGGCCGACCTGGCCATGTACAAGGCCAAGCAGGAGGGTCGCAACAATTACCAGTGGTACACCAACGACCTCAACCAGCGGGTCGGCGAACGGGTAACCCTGCGCAACGAACTGCAGAAGGCCCTGGACAGCCAGGCCTTCGACCTCTATTACCAGCCACAGATCGACGGCCGCAGCGGCCGCGTGGTCGGGGTCGAGGCCCTGCTGCGCTGGAACCACCCCGAAAAAGGCTTTATTCCACCGGCCCTGTTTATTCCCGTGGCCGAAGACACCGGGCAGATCATCCCCCTCAGCGTCTGGGTGCTGGACACCGCCTGCCGACAGATGCGCCAGCTCTGCGAGCAGGGCATGAGCGGGCCGACGGTGGCGGTGAATATCTCCTCGATCCACTTCCAGCGCAGCAACTTCGTCGAGAGCATCCAGGCGGTGCTGCACAAGCATCAGCTCAGCGCCGAACTGCTGGAGCTGGAGATCACCGAGGGGGTGCTGCTCAACCATGCCGAGCAGGCGATCAGCACCCTGCATCAGTTGAAAGGTCTCGGGGTAAAGATCGCCATCGACGACTTCGGCACCGGCTTTTCCAGCCTCAACTACCTCAAGCGCCTGCCCATCGACAAGGTCAAGATCGACCGTTCCTTCGTCGAGGAAATCGTCAGCGACCAGCACGACGCCGCCATCACCCAGGGCATCATTTCCATGGCCCACCACCTGCGCCTCAAGGTGATCGCCGAGGGCGTGGAAACCGAGCCGCAGTTCGCCTTTCTGAAGAAGAGCCACTGCGACCTGTTCCAGGGCTATTACTTCGCCAAGCCCATGCCCTTCGCCGAGCTCGAGGCGTTTCTCCGCGAACGCATGCTGACCCAGAACCCGAGCCTGCCGCAGCTAAGCGGCAGCGAACCGGCGCAGACCCTGCTGCTGCTCGATGACGAGGAGAATATCCTGCGCGCCCTGGCCCGCCTGCTGCGCCGCGATGGCTACAAGATCCTGATGACGACCCGCGCCCAGGACGCCTTCGAACTGCTGGCCAAGCACGACGTGCAGGTGATCCTTTCCGACCAGCGCATGCCGGAGATGAGCGGCACCGAATTTTTCAGCCGGGTCAAGGATCTGCACCCCGACACCATACGCATCGTGCTCTCGGGTTATACCGACCTGAAATCGGTCACCGACGCGATCAACCAGGGAGCCATCTACCGCTTCCTGACCAAACCCTGGGACGACGAACAGCTGCGCCAGATCATTGCCGAGGCCTTTCGCGAGTACCGCCAGAGCAAGGACAAGGCACGCGGCAGCCGGGCACCCAGGCTGCCCTCACTCTGAGGTTTTCCAACGCTCGGCCGCCGCCTGGTCGCTGCAGCGCCCTTCGACCCAGCGCGGGCCTTCGGCGGTGTCTTCCTTCTTCCAGAACGGCGCGCGGGTCTTCAGGTAGTCCATGACGAAGTTGCAGGCATCGAATGCCGCCTGGCGGTGGGCGCTTGTAGTGCCGACGAACACGATCGGCTCACCCGGCTCCAGGCGGCCAATGCGGTGGATGATCTCGATGCCCAGCAGCGGCCAGCGCTGCCCGGCCTCCTCGGCGATCTTGCCCAGGGCCTTCTCGGTCATACCGGGGAAATGTTCGAGGAACATGCCGCCCACTTCGCGGCCCTCGTTGAAATCGCGCACATAGCCAACAAAGCTGACCACCGCGCCGATGCCCAGGTTGGCAGCGTGCAGGGCATTGAGTTCAGTGCCCGGATCAAAGGGTTGTGACTGGACGCGAATACTCATGCAGATGCTCCTGTGGGAGGGGCGTAGGGTGGGTTAGCGGGGCAAAGCCAGGCTGGCGAAACCACCGCGCAATCCGTGCGCCGCGTAACCCACCATGGATTTAACTGGCGGCATGGGTATCGCATCCTGCTCACTGTGGGGGGCTTCAGCCGCGACGACAACAGGCTCAGCCGCCAGTCACAGTGGGAAAGAACGCCACTTCATCGCCCGCCGCCAGCGGTTCGTCCAGGCTGCAGAGCTCCTGGTTACGTGCGCACATCAGGTTCTGCTCGGCCAGCACCTCCCACACCCCGCCACGGCTCAGCAGGTGCTGGCGCAGCTGATCGAGGCTGGCAAACTCGCCACTGAGTTGCTCGCCATCCAGGCCCAGGGCCTCGCGGTAACGGGCGAAATACTGCACGCGGATCATGCTTGGTCCTCCAGCTTGTAGTGGCCACTCTTGCCGCCGAGTTTCTCCAGCAGACGCACCTGCTCGATCACCATGCCGCGGTCCACCGCCTTGCACATGTCGTAGATGGTCAGGGCGGCGACGCTGGCGGCGGTCAGGGCTTCCATCTCCACCCCGGTCTGGCCGGCCAGCTTGCAGGTGGCGCGAATATGCACGGCATCCTCGCCTTCGGCCGTCACCTCGACCTTGACCCCGGTCAACATCAACGGATGGCAGAGCGGAATCAGATCGCTGGTTTTCTTCGCCGCCTGGATGCCGGCGATCCGCGCTACGGCGAATACATCGCCCTTGGGATGCTCGCCCTGGACGATCATCTGCAGGGTCTGCGGACGCATGCGCACCCGCGCTTCGGCGCTGGCCTCGCGGAAGGTATTGGCCTTGTCGGTGACATCGACCATATGGGCATGGCCCTGGGCATCAAGATGGGTAAGCACGGGCGAACTCCAGAAAGGGATGGCCCGATTGTAAACCTGCCGGTCAACTTCTAGCACCTGACAATGACCACCGGCAACGCTAAAAACGACTACGCCGCCCGATAAGGGCGGCGTAGTCAGGACGCTGGCGGGGATTGCTACATATGGGTTTCCGCGTACTCGGCGAGGATCGAGCGTGGCACACCCTGCAGGGTGATATGCACGCCATGTTCGAAGTCCTTGAAGCGCTCCGTCAGGTAGGTCAGGCCCGAACTGGGTGCCGACAGGTAGGGGGTATCGATCTGCGCCAGGTTACCCAGGCAGACCACCTTGGAACCGCTGCCAGCACGGGTGATGATGGTTTTCATCTGGTGCGGGGTGAGGTTCTGGCACTCGTCGATCAGAATCAGGCTCTGCTGAAAGCTGCGCCCGCGGATGTAGTTGAGGGATTTGAACTGCAGCGGCACCTTTTGCAGGATGTAGTCGACGCTGCCGTGGGTGTTCTCGTCGTCCATATGCAGGGCTTCGAGGTTGTCGGTGATCGCGCCGAGCCAGGGCTCCATCTTCTCCGCCTCGGTGCCGGGCAGAAAGCCGATTTCCTGATCCAGCCCCTGCACGCTGCGGGTGGCGATGATGCGCCGATAACGCTTGCTGACCATGGTCTGTTCGATGGCCGCCGCCAGGGCCAGGATGGTCTTGCCCGAACCGGCCGCGCCGGACAGGTTGACCAGATGGATATCCGGATCGAGCAGGGCATACAGCGCCAGCGACTGATACACGTCGCGCGGGCGCAGGCCCCAGGCCTCCTGGTGCATCAGCGGTTCCTGGTGCAGATCGAGGATCAGCAGCTCGCCTTCCTTGATGCCCTTGATCCAGCCGACAAAGCCCTGCTCGTCGATGATGAACTCGTTGACGTGCACCGCCGGCAGGTTGTCGATCAGCTGCACACGGTGCCAGGTGCGGCCGTGGTCCTGGCGGGTTTCCACGGTGCTCACGCGGTCCCAGAAGGAACCGTCCATATTGTGGTAACCCTGCGACAGCAGCGACACATCGTCGACCAGCTGGTCGGTGTGGTAGTCCTCCGAGTCGATGCCACAGGCCCGCGCCTTCAGGCGCATATTGATGTCCTTGGTCACCAGTACCACGTTGAGCCCCGGACGGCGCGCCTTCAGTTCCACCAGCTGGTTGATGATCTTGTTGTCGTTGAGGTCTTCCGGCAGCCAGGTGATGGGCGAGGCACTCTTGCTCATCAGAATCGACAGGTAACCGCAGGGCCCGCTCTTGTCGCGCTGGATCGGCACGCCCAGCTCCACTTCCTCGGGGGTCGCCACGCCGAGGATCTTGTCGATCAGACGGATGGCCTGGCGACATTCGGCGGCAATCCCCTGCTTGCCGGTTTTCAGCTTGTCCAGCTCCTCCAGTACGGTCATCGGAATGGCGACATGGTGCTCCTGAAAATTCAGCAGCGCGTTGGGATCGTGGATCAGCACATTGGTGTCGAGGGCGTACAGGGTTGGGGCGGTGGGCTTGGAGCGTCCGTGGTCATCCATACTCGGTCACCTTCTTGTAGTAGCCAAGCAACGCAGGGGCGAAGCTGCGCCGCGGAGGGGCCGTCGACTCCTCAGTGCCGGGGCTGAGAAGGCTGCAAGTAAGGTGAGGGCCAATGGCCGCCACCTGTCTGCAGGGTTCGGCGGTCTTGCTTTTTAATTACTCCAAAACAGGTGACAGAAAAACGTTTTTTTCAGCATTTGCAGGTTTATTTGTCGGAGCGACAAATAGCGCTTGGCGACCCGCCCGGCCGCCGTTAAAGTCGGAAGTCCTACCGCCCGCAGCGCCGCCGAAAAATTTGCCTCAGCCCTCCCCGGCAACCGCCTCGGCGCTGCAGCAATTGACCTCCACGGTCACATGCACCAACTCATTGATCCCCGCCAGCCGCGCCTTGTAGCGATCCGCCGTGGCCGCGCCATGGGTCACCACGCTGACGATGCAGGCGAATTGTCCCCGACCGACGCGCCATAGATGCAGATCCGCCAGTTCCGTGTCGGCTTCCTGCGCCAGGGCCGTGCGTACCCGCTCGACAACGGGGCTGTCCATCTCGCGGTCGAGCAGCACCTTGGCGGTTTCCAGCAGCAGGCCCTTGGCCCACACCGCGATGATCACGGCACCGATCACCCCCATCAGCGGGTCGAGCCAGCTCCAGCCGAACAACAGCCCGCCAAGCAGCGCGACTATGGCGGCCACCGAGGTCAGGGCATCGGCCAGCACATGGACAAAGGCGGCGTGGCGATTAAGGTCCTTGCCGGCCGCCGGAGCCGCATGATCGTGAGCGTGACCGCCATGGGCATGCGAATGGCCGTGACTGTGCTGATGCGGGTCGCGCAGCAACCAGGCCGACAGCAGATTGACCAGCAGACCCACCACCGCCACCCACAGGGCCATATCGAAAGCGATCGCCTGGGGTTGCCACAAGCGCCATAGCGACTCGAAGGCCAGCATGGCCACCACCACCAGCAGCATCAACGAACTGGCGAAGCCGGCCAGCACCTCGACCTTCCAGGTGCCGAAGGCGAAGCGCGGGTCATCGGCATAGCGCCGCGCCAGCAGATAGGCCAGGGCGGTCAGGCCGATGGCGAGCATATGCGAGGCCATATGCCAGCCATCGGCGAGCAGGGCCATGGAGTTGAAGGCGTAGCCGGCGACAATCTCCACCAGCATGGTCGCCCCGGTCAGCGCAGCCACCCGCCAGGCCTGGCGCTCGGCCGTGGTTTCCAGGGGGCGGTAGTCGTGGGAGGGTTCCCAGCGCGAATGGTTACAGGCGGTCATGGCAGCTCCTTGAGAGTTTGACCTGGGCAAACTACAACCCCGGTGCCGCCCCTGGGTCAAGCGCGTCAATCGACCTTATAGGTAGTCTCAAGCGCCGCCAGCTTCTAGAATCGCGCCCAGACTTTCAGGAGCAGACCCTATGTTGATGGTGATTTCGCCGGCCAAGACCCTCGATTACAGCACCCCACCGGCGACCCCGCGCTTTACCCAGCCTGAACACCTCGACCACGCCCAGGACCTGATCAACCAGTTGCGCGACTTCAGCCCGGCGCAGATCGCCGAACTGATGCACCTGTCGGACAAGCTCGCCGGCCTCAACGCCGCACGCTTCGGCAGCTGGGAGCGGCCGTTCAATCCGTCCAACGCCAAGCAGGCGCTGCTGGCGTTCAAGGGCGACGTCTACACCGGGCTGCATGCCGAGGATTTCAGCGAAGCCGACTTCGACTTCGCCCAGGACCACCTGCGCATGCTCTCCGGCCTCTACGGTGTGCTGCGCCCCCTCGACCTGATGCAGCCCTACCGCCTGGAAATGGGCACCAAGCTGGCCAACCCGCGCGGCAACAACCTCTACGACTTCTGGGGCGAGCGCATCAGCGGCTGGCTGAATGAGGCACTGGCCGCCCAGGGCGACGGGGTGCTGCTCAACCTGGCCTCCACCGAATACTTCGGCGCGGTCAAGCGCAAGGCGTTGGACGCGCGGATCATCGACACCGAATTCAAGGACCTGAAAAACGGCCAGTACAAGATCATCAGCTTCTACGCCAAGAAAGCCCGTGGCCTGATGGCCCGCTATGTGATCAAGGAACGCCTGAACAGCGCCGAAGGCCTCAAGGATTTCGCCTACCAGGGTTACCGCTACTCGGCCGAACACTCACAAGCCGACAAACTGGTATTCCTGCGCGACCACCCGCAAGACTGATTCCACCCTCTCCTTCCTCGCCAGCGGGTCGCCCTCCGACCCGCGCCCCCACCGTACCGCACACCTCTAAATCCCACTCGCCAGCGGCACCAACCATCCTGCGTCAATAAAACTGAACTTTTCGCCCACGTTATACACCGCGCAAGGCATTCAGCAGCGCAATTATAAATTGATTATAAATTGCTATCAGATTGCAATCGGCAGCCATCACTTTAATAGCACAGGCAAATTACAAAAGGGGACGAACGGTAGGAACTATAGGAAAAACCCCGCACTCTTACCAACGCAACATATTTCTTCATGTAACTTTCTACATGAGCCAAAACTGCCCTTAATAGCCGGACCCATGTCCGCTGGACAGTTACACCCAAAGAAAAGTTACAGAGCAATTACAGGAGAATTTGCGTCGATCAGATGACTCACTCGAAGCCATGAGCCAGAGCCTTACAGGCCAGCAGCTCCAACGTTAAATAGGGCGCGCTTTATATTACAAGCCCCTCTCCGGCAGCCTGTGCGACTGCCAACAACTTCTTATGCCTAAATTAATTCAGATCGCTTATCGCACTGAGTTAAACGAACAATGTTGGCCAACAGCCACTCATTAATTACGTACTAAATGGACGAGGTAATACGATGCGAATCAGTATCTTTGGTTTGGGTTATGTCGGTGCCGTATGTGCCGGTTGTTTATCGGCCCGCGGCCATGACGTGGTGGGTGTGGATATATCCGCGCATAAAATCGACCTGATTAACAATGGCAAATCGCCAATAGTCGAACCCGGCCTGGAAGTATTATTGCAACAGGGTCTGAACTCCGGCCACCTGCGCGGCACCACCGATGTCGCCGATGCAATCCGCGACACCGAGGTCTCGTTTATCTGCGTCGGTACGCCGAGCAAGAAGAACGGCGACCTGGAACTGGATTACATCGAAGGCGTGTGCCGCGAAATCGGCTTCGCCATGCGCAACAAGCCCGAACGGCATACCGTGGTGGTGCGCAGCACCGTACTGCCGGGCACCGTGAAGAACGTGGTGATCCCGATCCTCGAAGACTGCTCGGGCAAGAAGGCCGGGGTCGATTTCGGCGTGGCGGTGAACCCCGAGTTCCTCCGCGAAAGCACCGCGATCAAGGACTACGATTTCCCGCCGATGACCGTGATCGGCGAACTGGACAGCGCCTCCGGCGACCTGCTGGAAAGCATCTACCGCGAGCTCGACGCGCCGATCATCCGCAAGGACATCGATGTCGCCGAGATGATCAAGTACACCTGCAACGTCTGGCATGCGGCCAAGGTCACCTTCGCCAATGAGATCGGCAATATCGCCAAGGCGGTCGGGGTCGACGGCCGTGAGGTGATGGAAGTGATCTGCCAGGACCACAAGCTCAACCTGTCCAAGTACTACATGAAGCCCGGCTTCGCCTTCGGTGGCTCCTGCCTACCGAAAGACGTACGCGCCCTGTCCTACCGCGCCGGCAGCCTGGATGTCGACGCGCCGCTGATCGGTTCGCTGATGCGCAGCAACGGCGTCCAGGTGCAGAACGCCTACGACATCATCGCCAGCTACGACAAGCGCAAGGTCGCCCTGCTCGGTCTGAGCTTCAAGGCCGGCACCGACGACCTGCGCGAGAGCCCGCTGGTGGAACTGGCCGAGATGCTGATCGGCAAGGGCTATGACCTCAGCATCTACGACAGCAACGTCGAATATGCCCGGGTCTACGGAGCCAACAAGGACTACATCGAATCGAAGATTCCCCATGTTTCCTCGCTGCTCAACAGCGACTTCGATGCGGTGGTCGATAACGCCGACATCATCGTCCTCGGCAATGCCGACGAGCGCTTCGCCCCCCTGGCCCAGCAGGCCCTCGCCGGCAAGCACGTGGTCGACCTGATCGGCTTTATGCCGACGGCCTCGCGTGCGGGTTCCGAAGGTATCTGCTGGTAACCCCCGCAGGCGCAGGGCGTTGAACGCGCCACCGCAACCGTTCAACGCCCGGCCAGCCAGCGGGGCCGAACCCTGGGCGCACGAGCAGCCCCGCCCAGGATTCTTCCAGTGCACATGATGGATACGCCTATGCAACACACCAACACGCTAAAGACCGTCCTCCTCGAAGCCGCAGGCTGGATGTTCTACCTATCCCTGCTGATGCTGCTCGCGCTGGCGCTGCCCAGGAGCGTGTTCGACCCAGAGTCGCGCGACTACCTCCTGCTGATCGGCGCTGTGGGCATCTGGCGTTATTCCATGGGTGCGGTGCACTTCGTGCGCGGCACGCTGTTTCTCTATGTGGTGTACCCCTATTACCGGCGCAAGGTGAACAAGCTCGGCAAGGACGCCGACCCTTCCCAGGTGTTTCTGCTGGTCACCAGCTTCCGCATCGACGCGTTGACCACCGCCCAGGTGTACCGCTCGGTGATTCGCGAAGCGATTGACTGCGGTTACCCGACCACGGTGGTGTGTTCCATCGTCGAGCTGTCCGATGAACTGCTGGTGAAAAACCTCTGGACCCGGATGAACCCGCCGGAGCAGGTCAAGCTGGACTTC
>JBFJZW010000015.1:0-29665 GCA_041621875.1 Pseudomonas sp.
ACGAAAGTGGTCTGATCCGAGAACCAGCGCGGGCCGAGGATATACAGGGTCGACAGCTGAGCCTGGGTGGCCTTGGCGCGGGTAGCGGCCGGGCCGACAATCGAATCGACCAGCACCGGCACGCCATCCCGGTAGCTGACCTCGCCCGCCACGTTGAAGTCGCCCAGACGGGTGGAAAAGCTGGCACCGCTCAACTTGATGTCGTCGAAGTAGCTGACCTGGTAGTTGATGGGGTTGAAGAACTCGTCGAAATTCAGCAGCACACTGGGGTTCTTGTCGTGGTAGCGCAGATGGTAGAGCCCCAGCTCGGTATCGGCACCCACGGTAAAGCGCGCGCTCAGGCCCCACTGGCCGCTGTCGCGCGGCTCGTCATCCGGTCCCTGGGGAAGCGTGAAGCCCGGTGCCAGGTAGAGGAACTCGGAACCCGGCCCGATCATATCGGCGTAGGAGAAGTAGCTGCCCACCGGGTCCAGCTCGGTGGCCTTGTACTCGTACTGGTAGTAGGCGGAGAGGCCGAAGGATGGACTCAGCTGCCACTGTGCCAGCACCTGCCCGACCGGCAGCAGAATGTCCTTGACCTCGATCCCGGGCACGTTGGCCTTGGTGGCATCGGCGGGCGACTGTGCACCGGCGATATTGGGGAAGAACAGACTCTCACCCCACTGCACCACCTGGCGGCCCGCACGCAGGTTGAGCATGGACTGCTCGCCAGTCTGGAAGCTGCCGTAGACATAGGCGTCGAGGAAGCGGCTGCGGCTACCGGCAACATCACGGCCGTCACGGCTGAACTCGTTGGCCGGACCGGTCGTGTTCACCGTCTGCGGCGAGTCGTTGTCATTACGATGCTGCCAGACATCGTCGTAGAAACTTGAGGCGCGCAGGAAGGCACCGTAGTTGCGGTACTTAAGATCGATCTCGCCCAGCAGCGACAGCCGGTTGTTGATCAGGCTGCCGCGCTCGAAGTTGCGGTTGCCGTCATCACTATTAGCGGTGGCCGGCAGGCCGAAGGCATCCAGCGGTCCATCGATCAGCGCCCGGGCCTGCTTCTCGGTACGGATCGCCGCGCCATAGCTGAGGTTGAGGGCGTAATCCAGGCTGACCTCATCGCCTAGAGCCAGAGTTCCGGCCAGTGCCGGCTGGGCCAGCGATAGCGCCAGCAGACTCGGCAGCAGGTGTCGCACTTGGCCAATGGGGGTATGCATTTTGTTGTTTTTCTTGTGTGTCATAGCATCTCTCCGGTCTACCGCCGCGCCCCCTGGGGCGCGACTGGGCAACGCGCCGACAGCAGCCGGCACGCGCATAAATGGAATGCAGTGGTGCGGATGCGCCCTTAGCGACCGCTCTGGCGCAGCATCTCGGTGGTAAACATGTAAGGTTTCAGGCGATCGCCATTGATCCGCGGTGCCTCGATCTCCTGGGTCAGGCGGTCAGCCAGGTAGGCCCCGGAAACCAGGTCGTGATAGACGGTGACGCCGGAATGGAACAACTTGGCCCCGTAGGCGTAGAAGGTGTTCATCAGGTTGGTGCGCCACAGCTGGCCATGGGCGTCATAGTTGTCTGCCATCACCGCCAGCCAGGTGTCCTCGTCGATATAGAGCACACGCTTGGCGTACTGGTGGCGGTAGCCGGGCTTCAGCGTGGCCTCCAGCACCCACACCCGATGGGCCTCGTAGCGCATCGCCGAGGGATCGATGCTGCCGGTCTTGAGCAGGTCGGCGTACCGGGTGTCATCGGACTCCAGGCGATAGCCGTTGTAGGGGATATACAGCTCGCGCTTGCCCACCAGCTTCCAGTCGTAACGCTCGGGGGAGCCGTTGAACAGGCGGTCGTCGTCGATGGTGCGGAAACCACCCACGCCCAACGGCATGTCGAAGCCGAAGCCAGGCGACTGACGCACCCGGCGCGTCCCCGGGTTGTACAGCCAGGCGGTCTGCGGATTCTTCTTCTCGTTGAAGTAGGTGTGGGCCAGCATCACCTCGCCCTTCTGCCGCTCGGGCTTGAGGATGGTGGTCAGCGAGTAGGCGAAGATGCCGTGGGTCGGCTTGCCGATATCCTTGTCGCCGCTGGTCTGGTCGAGGATCTCCATGCGCATGCGGCCCCAGGCGGTCTTGCCGTCCGGGTAGACCACCGCCTGATCGTAGACGGCGTCTTCCTGATGGGCGTAGGCCGGCAGCAGCATGTTGCGCAGCAGTTCATCGCCATTTTTCGGCAGCGGGAACGGCGTGCCGGCCTTGTGCGCACGCACCCCCATGTTGCCGTCCTCCAGCACCGCGGTACCGGCATTCCTCAGGGTCTGTTCGCAGCGGAAATCCTCATAACGGAAATCGCGATGGCTCGGATAGACCGGGATGGCGAAGCTGTCCGGGTACTTGCTCAGCAGTGCCTGCTGGCCATCGGACAAGCGTGCCAGATGTTCATGCATATTCTGCGCGGTGATGGTGTACAGCGGCTTTTCGTCGGCATAGGGGTCGGCATGACGGCTGCCAACGCCGTCGAACGAGATGCCCGGCGGGGTACCCAGCCACTTGCCGCTGAAGGGGGGGATGGAGCCGTCGGCGTTGCCGGCGCGCTCGGCACCCATGCAGGTCAGCTCCTTGCCCAGTTTGGCGATCTCGCTGGCATCGGGGCTGGCCCAGGTGCCTTGAACGGCCAGCAGCAAGACGCCGGCCAGGGGGATGGTGCGGTGCAATGACAGGTACATGTCGTCCTCTTCTTATTGTTTGGGCCACTAGCGACCCGGTTATGGTCAACGGAATTCAGGCGTACAGGTCGTCCTGTACGCAGGTCTCGCTGGCGATAAACTGCGCCCCGGTTTCGCGGGCGAAGGCCTGTACATAGGCCTGCGCCTCCAGGCACTGCTCCGGTGCCAACAGGCCCTGCCCCTGAATCCGCCCCTCCAGCCAGGCCTCGATGGCCAGGCGCGCACAGGTCGGAGTCGGGTCGGCGGTACTGTCCTCGCTCTCCTCTAGCGGCAGTTGCAGATGCTGCTCCAGCACGCTGGTCACCTGCGCGCCGGCGCGGCGGCCGCGAACCTCGACGCGCATGGCCACCGCCCAGGGCTCGTCGGACAAATCGATGCACAGGCTGTCGCGCCCGGCCGGGCTGGACAGGTGCTGGGTGAGGAATTTCAGTGGTGAGATACCCAGGGATTCGATGGCATCACCACTGCCCAGGCCGAGGTCGATCATGGCCTGCCAGAGCTTCGAGCCTGCCTCGGGGAAGAAACCCAGACGGTTGCTCACCTGCCTCAGACCAGGGATGCAGTGCGGCAGGGTGACGGTCTCGCCGTGACCGATATAGAACGCCGGGTAGTGTTTGAACGGTGCCGCATAAGGCACTTCGAGACGCCCGCCCCAACCTGGCAGCTTGCGGTACTGGCCGTCGACGAACTGCACCACTTCGCCACAGGTGATATGCATCATGTGATCGACCACCGCCGGCGACAGCAGATCCGGGACGAAAGGCACCGCGGTGGCCAGGTGGATTTCCTCGACCCTGTCCATACGGTCGGCCAGCATCCGCGCGATGACGTTGGTCAGACCCGGCGTCGAGCCGCAGCCGATGATCAGGCGGATGCCCGCCTGTTGCGCACGCTGCTGCCAGGAGGGGTCGAGGAACAGGGTCTCGGCCACGTCGTGATCGTCATTGATATCCAGGTAGTCGACGCGGGCGCGCAATGCCGCCTCGATCACCGGCACGGCGCTGCGGTAGAAGGGACCGACGGCGTTGAACACCAGTTCGACACCATCGAACAGCGCGTCCAGGCAAGCTGGGTCGAGCACGTCGGCCTTGACCGCGCGTACCCGCGGGCCCAGTTGCGCGGCGAGCTTCTCGGCGGTGGCCAGGTTGAGATCGCCGAGCAGCAGATCCAGCTCGGGATGACGGGCGGCCAATTGACGGGCGACGTTTGCGCCCACATTGCCGCAGCCCAGTAACAGAATTCTCATGCGTTCCTCTCGACTCATTGTTGTTGTGAAAGAAGGCGTGTCGCTCAGACCAGGCCCAGGCGGTCGGCCAGCCTGGCGGCGGGAATCAGCACGCGACGGATCTTGGTTTCGAACAAGCCGGCGCAGCGCACCGAGCGCGGTTCGCGCAACGGCAGAAGCAGTTGCTCCGGGCGGTCCTCGGCGAGCACCTGAGCCAGATGCATGCCCAGCAGCGGGCCCATCAGGTTGCCCCAGGAGCCCAGGTTGAGCAGGGCCAGCACCCCATCGGCGACCCGATAGAACTGTGGATAGGCGGCGTCGTAGACCGCTGAGGAGTTGGCCGTCATGCCGGTCCAGTAGGACTCCAGCTCGATCGGCACCCCAGCCAGGCCGGGAAAGGTGCGGCGTAGATAGCGCAGGAAATAATCGAAGTGACGCTGCGCATCCTGCGCCCGCCTGCATCCCGGAATGGTCGCGGTGATCAGCCGGCCGCGGCCGTCGATGACCAGCGGGTAGAGCCCGGCGGGGTACTGCATCAGCGCCACTCGCGCCGGATTGATCCGCGCCAGTGCCTCGGCCGGCAGTGGGCGGGTGGCCAGGCCGCAGGCCAGCAGGGGAAACTGGGTGCGCGCCAACTCGGGGAAGAAGGGGTTGCCGGCATGGCCGTTGGTGCACAACACCACCCGCGCGGCACGCACGCTGCCGGTGGCGGTACGCACCTGCCACTGCGCACCGCTACGCCCGCAGGCCAGCACACAGGAATTGCCATACACACGTGCGCCCAGCTTGGCGGCGCTGGCCACCATGCCCTGGGTGAACAGGTAGGGGTTGATCCGGCCGCCCTCCTGCCAATGCAGGCCGTAGCCATAGGCCGACGTGCCGAGCAGCGCCTGCAGATGCCCGCCGTCGACCACCTCCACCGCATAGCCCAGGCCCTGCCAGCGCCGAGCCTTGTCCGCCAGGGCGGTATGTTCGCGAACGGCGGCCTCGACCAAGCCGCAACGGGCGACATCCGCCGCCATGCCGTACTTGTTGTTGAGGTCGAAGACGATCTCGCGATTGGCCACAAAAAAATCGATAAAGGCATGGCCCTGGTTCGGCAGGTGACGCAAGGCCTGCAACGAACCCAGGTAGGGCTGCACATGGCCGGCATTACGCCCCGAGGCACCGCTGGCCGGCTGATCCGCTTCGAGCAGCACCACGTTCACCCCACGCTCGGCCAGATGCAGGCACAACGAAGCGCCGGCCAGGCCCGCGCCGACCACCACCACGTCCGCGTCGATATCCCGATCCAGCGCGGCGTACACCGGCTCCGGTGCGGACAGCGGCCAGCCGCTGAAGCGAATCGGCACCACCCCCGCCTCGTAGGCGTCCGCCGCCGGAAAGACCGGCACACGCCCCGCCGTTTGCTGTTTCAGGTTCGCGCTCACTGCCGACTCCTCGTCATCCACCCAGGTTCAACGCTGCGCCAGGACCACCGCGCGGATGCGGCGATCGACTGCTCAGTCACCCCGATGCTAGGGAGGTAGGGAGTGCGCGCTCCAGTACCAACTGGTACTGAGCCGCGAAACAAATGCGTGAGGAAATCAGCGACGCAGCAGGACGCTGCTCTTGCATAGCATGCGCACCAGGTCCGTCTGGCCCTTGATGCCCAGCTTGGCGTAGATGTTCTTGCTGTAGTTGCGCGCGGCGGTGACGGCGATGCCCATCTGTGCTGCGGCCTCGCTGATGCTCTGCCCGTCGGCCAGGCAGGCGACCAGGCGGGCCTCCTGGCGGGTCAGGGCGAACAGTTGGGCGATCAGCTCCGGCGGATAGCCCGTGGGCAACGGCGCGGCCGCCGACTCGGACAGTTCGACCAGATAGAGGATCACGCTGGGCACCTGACGGCCCTGGAAGTAGTGCAACAGGGGGGCCGGGGTGACCAGCATGCCGAGCAGCACACCGGCCTGCGCCGGTACGCGCAACAGCTCGCCCGGTCCCGTGGTGCTCGCTGCCTGGCGCTGTGCCATGGCCCTGGCGATGGCCTGTTCCAGCAGCAACTGCAGGCTGCGATCTTTGAGCTGCACCCGCCCTCGCGTCAGCTCGAGACTCCCGTGGCGGGCCAGCAGCGCCTCGGCGGCACGATTACGGTTGATCACCCGCGCCTCGCCGTCGAGCAGCAGGCAGCCGAGCCGCAGATGATCGAGGCTGCCCTCGTACACCCCCTTCTCCGCCTCCTGGCGCTGCAGCCGGGCATACAGACCCAGGGCCCGTGCCAGGTGCGGTGCAAGGCTAGGCAGCAGACGCCGTTCTTCAGTGCTGAAGGCGCGCCGTGGCGTACCGCCCTCGAGCAATACGTCCACCCAGCAGCGCATGCCGCCGGGCTCGGCGAAGCACAGACGCAGGCACTGGCCGATGCCGAGCGCGGCAAAAAAATCGGCACAGGCCGGCTCCACGTCCCCAGGGCCGAACTCCACCAGCTGTCCCGGCAGCAGCGTTTCGGGACGCAACAACTCGATGTGGGCGAAACGCTCGCGGTAGATGCGTTCGGCGAGCAGCCAGTCGGTGTCGTCATGCTCGTCCAGCGACATCACCATCGCGTCGCTGGGCTGATCTTCCGAGTGGTGCAGCGTGATGGTCACGTTGCGCGCCGCGAACAGCCGACGCAGGTGCTCGGCGAGGGCGAACCAGGGTCGCGCTTCGCCGGCCCCCTCGTAAACCAGGCCGAGCAGCTCGGGCAGAACCTCGGCGACGCGCCAGGGCGGCTCCTGCCGCCATGGCAGTACGGCCAGCGGCATGCTCATCGTGCCACCCTCGGCCAGCGGGCGGTAAAACGCCGGCTCAGCTGCCATACACCTGCTGTGCCGGCACCGCCTCGGCGATCAGTTGTTCGACCACTGCGCCCAGCTCCTCTGCTTGCCAGCGCGCGCCCTTGTCACGCTCGGGGCCACGACGCCAGCCGTCGGCGATGGACAGTTTTCCGCCCTCCACCTCGAACAGGCGACCACTGACCCCCTGGGACTGCTCTGAACCGAGCCACACCACCAAGGGCGCGACGTTTTCCGGAGCGAAGTAGTCGAAACCGTCTTCTGGCTTTTTCATGGTCTCGGCGAACACCTGTTCGGTCATACCGGTGCGGGCAGCCGGAGCCAGGGCGTTGGCGGTGATGCCATAACGGGCCAGCTCGGCGGCCTGGACCAGGGTCAGAGCGGCGATGCCGCCCTTGGCCGCGGCGTAGTTGGACTGGCCGATTGAGCCCTGCAGGCCGGCACCGGAACTGGTGTTGATGATCCGCGCCCGGACTGCCGCGCCGCCCTTGGCCTGCTCGCGCCAGTACTTCACGGCATGGCTGGCCAGGCAGAAATGGCCCTTGAGGTGCACGGCCATCACCGCATCCCAGTCCGCTTCGCTGAGGCTGGCGAACATGCGATCGCGGCAGATCCCGGCGTTATTGACCAGCACATGCAAATCGCCGAAGGCCTCGATGGCCGTGCGCACGATCTCGCCGGCGGCGGCGTAGTCGGTGATATCGCCGCTATTGGCCAGGGCCTGGCCACCCGCAGCCCGTATCTCGCTGACCACCGCCTCGGCGGCCGACTGGTTGATATCGTTGACCAACACTTGGGCACCGGCGGCGGCGAAGGCCTGGGCATAGGCCTTGCCCAGCCCGCCCCCGGCACCGGTGATAATCACGACGCGGTCTTGGCAAATCGGCATATCGAATCTCCTGTAACAATGGGACGGGCCTGTCTGCCCTCACCCCGGCCCTCTCCCGGAGGGAGAGGGGGTGGTTATGCGTTGATGACAAAGAGCCTGCCTGGCCGGGGCTCAAAGGCGCTCGATAATGGTCACGTTGGCCTGGCCGCCGCCCTCGCACATGGTCTGCAGGCCGTAGCGGCCGCCGCTGCGCTCCAGCTCGTGGAGCAGGCTGCACATCAGCCGGGTGCCGGTGGCCCCCAGCGGGTGGCCGAGGGCGATGGCACCGCCGTTGACGTTGGTCTTCTCGTGCGGGTAGCCGGTCTCCTCAAGCCAGGCCATGGCCACCGAAGCGAAGGCCTCGTTGATCTCCACCCGATCGATGTCCTCAAGACGCATACCGGCCTTCTTCAGCGCATAGGCGGTGGCCGGAATCGGCGCGGTGAGCATCCATACCGGGTCGTCGGCGCGCACGCTGATATGCCGGATACGCGCCCGCGGCGTCAGGTCATAGCGTTTGAGCGCCGCCTCGGAGACGATCAGCATCGCGCTGGCACCATCGCAGGTCTGGCTGGAGATGGCCGCCGTAACCCGGTCACAGCCGAACAGGCTTTCCAGTTCGGCCATCTTCTCCAGGCTGGTATGACGCGGGGTTTCATCGTGTTCGACCCCGGCCAGCGGCACGATTTCGCGCTTGAAACGGCCCTGTTCGATGGCCTGCAGAGCGCGGCGGTGCGACTCCAGCGCATAGGCCTCCAGCGCCGCCCGCGACAGCCCCCACTTCTCGGCGATCATCTGCGCCGAACGGAACTGGGTCGGCGGCTGCTTGCCATAGCGTTTTACCCAGCCCTCGGAGCCGCTGAACGGGTCACTGAAACCCAGCGGCTCGGCCGCGATCATGGCCGATGAAATGGGGATCTGGCTCATGGTCTGCACGCCACCGGCGATCACCACGTCCTGGGTGCCGCTCATCACCGCCTGGGCGGCGAAGTGCACGGCCTGCTGCGAGGAGCCGCACTGGCGGTCGATGGTGGTACCGGGCACGGCCTGGTCGAGGCCGGCGGCCAGCCAGCAGGTGCGGGCAATGTCGCCGGCCAGTGGGCCGATGGTGTCGACGCAGCCGAAGATGACGTCGTCATAATCGGCGTCGGGAATACCGTTGCGCGCCACCAGCTCACGCAAGACATGGGCACCCAGGTCGGCAGCGTGGATCTGACTCAGACCACCCTTGCGCCGCCCGGTTGGGGTGCGCAGGGCGTCGACTATATAGGCCTCGGGCATGGAATACCTCGGTGATAAATAGGGGGAGAGATAAAGGCAGAGGGGGCACCGCCGGGGCGACGTGAAGCCGTGTTCCTGGCGGGTCCCACCTGCAGCGCATAAAAAACCCTGCCCCGCCGCCACCTAAGGGGTCGCCCGCAGTGGCCAAGCGGAACAGGGAAAGGCCTCAGAAGGTATGCCCGGCCCCCGGCTGGATCGCACCGCCGTACAGGGCCTGACGAATTCGGGTCTTGTGCCAGGGTCGATCACCCCAGGCCTTGTCCAGGACCCAGGCGCGTTTCATAAACAGCTGTAGGTCCACCTCCCAGGTGTAGCCCATGGCACCGTGGGTCTGGATCGCGTTTTTCGCCGCCAGCAGCGCCGCCTCGGCGCAGGCCAGACGCGCATGGGAAACCTGCGCATCCTGCCCGGCCAGGCCCTGAGCTACGGCGTAGGCCGCTCGGTACAGCGGGCCCTTGGCGAATTCGATCTGCACCGCGACATCGGCCATCAGGTGCTTGACGGCCTGGAAGGAGCCCACCGGTTTGCCGAACTGCTTGCGCTCGAAGCTGTAGTCCACCGCCAGGTCGACCATGCGCTTGGCCAGGCCGAGCAGCTGCGCGGCGCTGCCAAGGCTGCCGCGATTGCGGCTGGCGGCCCACAGCAGGCGGCCCTGCTCGCCCGCGGCGACACAAGTGGCGGCGCTCGGCGTCCAGTCGACGCGAAACAGCTGACGACTCGGGTCCAGCGACGGGTTGCGGGTCAGGTTCACGGCACTGCGCGGCACGGCATGCACCTCGTCGCCATGGGGCAGCAGCAGCAGGTCGGCGACATGGGCATCGGCCACCAGCGGGTTGCCCGGCTCGCCCACCGCCAGGCGCGCCTGGCCTTCGGCGATGCGGCTGAGCCATTGGCCCTGCAACTCGGCCTGATCGCTGCCCAGGGCGCTGAGCAGCGGCACCCCAACCAGCACGGTGTCCACCAGGGGCTCCGGCAATCCAGCGTAGCCGCACTCCTGGGCCAGCAGGATAAAATCCAGTTCGTCCATGCCCAGGCCGCCGAAGTCATCGGGCACGGTCAGGGCCGGCAGGCCCAGCTCGGTGAGCTGGGCCCAGAGCTTGTCGCTGCGCCCGCTTTCGCTGCTCCACAGTTCACGGATCAGTTCCGGGGTCACCTCGTTGGTGAGAAAGGCGCGCACGTTGTCCTGGAACAGCAGTTGGTCGTCGCTAAAGGTAAAGTCCATGGCTGCGCTCCTCAGGCCCGGGGCATGCCGAGCATGCGCTCGGCGATGATGTTGCGTTGAATCTCGTTGGTCCCGGCATAGATGGGGCCAGCCTGGGCGAACAGGAAGCCGTCCAGCCAGTGCCCCACATCACCGGCGTCCGCTGCCTCGGGCAACAGCTCGCCGCGCCGGCCGAGGATGTCCAGCGCCGTCTCATGCATGCGCTGATCCAGTTCGGACCAGAAGATCTTGTTGGTGGAAGACTCCGCGCCGATCTTGCCGCCCTTGAGCAAGCGCGAGGCGGTCATGTAGGTGCTCAGGGTGTAGGCCTCGGCATCCATCCAGGCGCGCATCACCGCCTCGCCGATGGCCGGGTCACGGTCTGCCTGCTCGCGATTGGCCAGGTACAGCTGCACCAGACGTCGTGCGGTTTCCTGGAAGCGCGCCGGCGAACGCAGCATCAGCCCACGCTCGAAGCCGGCGGTGGACATGGCCACGTGCCAGCCCATGCCCTCGCCGCCGAGGACGTTGTCCACCGGCACCTTGACGTCATCGAAAAAGATCTCGGCGAAACCCGGCAGGCCGTTGAGCTGAGCGATCGGCCGCACCGTGATGCCCGGGCTGTTCAGCGGCAGGAGGATAAAGGTCAGACCGTGGTGGCGGCTGGAGCCCGGCTCGCTGCGAAACAGGCCGAACAGCCAGTCGGCCCAGACCGCCCGGGTCGACCAGGTCTTCTGGCCGTTGAGCACATAGTGATCGCCCTGGCGCTCGGCGCGGCAGCGGATCGCCGCCATGTCCGAACCGGCGTTCGGTTCGGACCAGCCCTGGGCCCAGATTTCCTCGCCGGTGGCCATCTTCGGCAGGAAGCGCGCCTGCTGCTCGGGCGTGCCGAACTCCATCAGGGTCGGGCCGAGCAGGAAGATGCCGTTCTGGTTGACCCGCGCCGGGGCACCGGCGCGGTAATACTCTTCCTCGAAGATCAACCACTCGATCAGGTCGCAGCCGCGCCCGCCCAGCGCCTTGGGCCAGGTCACCATGCCCCAGCGCCCGTCGTTGAGCCTGGCCTCCCAGGCGCGGTGCTGGGCGAAGCCCTCTGCGCAATCGAAGGATTGCAGCGGCTCGCTCGGCACATTGGCCTCCAGCCAGGCGCGCACCTCGGCGCGGAAGGCCTGCTGGCCCGGTGTGTAAGTCAGGTCCATGGAGTCAGCCCTTAAAGTTGGCATCGCGCTTGGCGACGAAAGAGTCCCGCGCTTCCTGGGAGTCCAGCGAGCGGTAGGCCTGCAGGGTGAAACCCTGCTCCCAGCGGTATTTGTCCTCCAGGTTGCCGTCCTCGATACCGGTCAGGGCTTCTTTGGCCAGGGCGATCATCACCGGGCTCTTGGCGGCGATCCGGCGAGCAATGCCGAGCGCCGCCTCGCGCAACTCGGCACGCGGCACCACGCGCTCCACCGCGCCCAGACGATAGGCCTCGGCGGCATCGATCATCTCGCCGGTGAAATACATATGGCGCACCTTCTGCACCGGGAACAGGCGCTGCAGGTGCGCGCCGCCGCCCATGGCACCGCGGTCCACCTCGGGCACGCCGAAGCGCGCGCAGTCGCTGGCCAGCAGAATGTCGGCGGCACCGCACAGGCCGATGCCGCCGCCGAGGACGAAGCCATGCACGGCGATGATCACCGGTTTGGGATTGCGGTGCACCGCTTTGAAACTGTCGTAATTGCCCTGGTTCACGGCAACGATCAGGTCGCCGTCGGCGGCCAGTTCCTTGATGTCCACGCCGGCGCAGAAGCCCCTGCCCTCGGCGCGGATGAGGATGACCCGCACCGCATCATCGCGCCCCAGGCGCTCAAGTTCGCTGGCGATGGACGCCCAGCCGCGGCTGTCGAAGGCATTCACCGGCGGGTGGTCGAAGACCAGCTCGGCGATGCCGTTGTCAATGCTGACGTTAAATGGTACGGACATGACCTTCTCTCCCCTCAGGATGCTCGGCGGCACAGCTCGGCGAGACGTTGCTCGGCCTGCTGCACGATGTTTTCGATCAATTCGGCGCAACTCGGCAGGCTGTCGATGCTGGCCGCCACCTGTCCGGCGGGCAGCACGCCCTCGGCCGGGCGACCTTCGACCATGGCCTTCTGGATCACCATCGGGGCATTGGCCGCCATCAGCGTCTGCGCCGCGCTGAGACCATCGTTGCTGCGCAGCTGCAGGGCGCTGGCCAGCAGGCTGGCGATACTCGCGCCGCTATGGCGGCGGTAGGCCATGGCGCTGCGCAGGGCCAGCAGCAAGCGGCCCAGGTGGCCGGACTGCTCCAGACGGTCGAGCAGCTCGTTGCGGATCATCCGCTGCGGCATGCCGTCGATGGCGCGGCTGACGATGATCGCCGCCGGGTCGCGCACCGCCAGGTAGCGTTGCAGGGTGGCGGGTGGCACCGGGCTCTCGGCGCTCATCAGAAAGCGCGTGCCCATGGCGATGCCCGCAGCCCCCATGGCCAGGGCGGCCGCCAGGCCGCGGCCGTCCTTGAAGCCGCCGGCGGCTACCACCGGCACCTCGACGGCATCCAGTACCTGGCCGAGCAGCATGCTGGTCGGCACCGAACCGGTATGACCACCGCCCTCGCCGCCTTGTACGGTGACCACGTCGGCCCCCATTTCCACGGCCTTCACCGCGTGTTTGAGGGCTCCCACCGTGGGCATACAGACCACCCCGGCGTCCTTCAGGCGGGCGATCATCGCCTTGCCCGGCGAGCGGCTGTAGCTCACCGCACGCACAGCATGTTTGAGCACCAGCTCGACGATCTCGCCGGCATTGCCCTGGTACATATGGAAGTTGACGCCGAAGGGCCGCTCGCTGAGGCGCTTGGTCTCGAGTATCGCCGCTTCCATCTGCTGCGGCTCGATGGTCGCCCCGGCGAGGAAGCCGAAGCCGCCGGCGTTGCCAGTGGCGGCCACCAGGCGTGGATCGGCGACCCAGCCCATGGCGGTCTGCACGATCGGGTAGCGACAGCCGAGCAGCTCGGTCAAAGGCGTATTGAGCTTCATCATGCCTGTGCCTTGCGCTGCGAGTCGGCCATGGCCCGGGCGTCGTAGCCGCCGAGCTTGTCGCCGGAGACCAGTTCGTTGTGCGCATGGGCGAAGTGATGCAGGCCGAACACCATGTCCATGGTGGCGCGCTTGCCCATCAGGTCCTCGGCGTTGTTCAGCGCCTGCTTGGTCAGCTGCAGGCCCAGGCGCGGCATCTGCGCGATGCGTCGGGCCATGTCCAGGGTCACGTCCTCCAGCACATCGCGCGGCACCACCTTATTGACCATGCCCATTTGCTGGGCGCGGGCCGCGGGCATGCGTTCACCGAGGAAGAGGAACTCCTTGGCGATGCGCGGATTGAGTTCGTGGGCATGGGCGAAATACTCCACCCCGGGAATCCCCATGCGCACCACCGGGTCGGCGAAGTAGGCATCCTCGCTGGCGACTATCAGGTCGCAGACCCAGGCCAGCATCAGTCCGCCGGCGATACAGGCACCCTGGACCATGGCGATGGTCGGTTTGGGCATCTCCCGCCAGCGCCGGCACATGCCCAGGTAGACCTCCTGCTCGCGGGCATAGAGGAACTCGCCGCCGGGTTTGCCCACATGGTCGTACCACAGGCTGGTGCGCTCGAAGCTCTGGTGCACGTCGCGTCCCGGGGTGCCGATGTCATGGCCGGCGGAGAAATGCTTGCCGGCACCGCGCAGGACGATGACCTTGACCGCGTCGTCATCGCAGGCACGCTTGAAGGCGGCGTCCAACGCATAGGTCATCTGCGAATTCTGCGCATTGTGGTACTCGGGGCGCTGCATGGTGACCAGGGCGATCGCGTCCTGCACCTGATAGTCCACCACCGGCTTGTCGTTGTCGTTCATCGGCACTGCTCCGTCTCGCGCTACTGCTGACATAAAGGGGGGCTCACTGCGGCTGGCGCACGCCCGGCGGGTTGTCCTTGAGCTGCAGGGCGCGCAGGTTGTGCGGGTCCAGACGCTGGATCAGCGCCAGCTGCTCGGCGCTTGGCGCGGCGGTGGTGGGGATCTGCGCGGGGACGTACAGAGGGAAACCGGTGCTGGCCTGCACCTCGTCGGCCGACACCCCCGGATGCAGCGAGCGGATGCGCACCTGGCGACCCGGCCCCTGGAAATCCATCACGCACAGGTCGCTGACGATCAGGCGCAGATCAATCTCATCGAGGGACCAGCCACGGGCCAGGCGCGCCGGGTTGTAGCCGACCGAGGCCACCACATCCACCTCGCCTGCGACGAACACCCGCTGGTTGTGGCTGGGCACCATAAAGGAGTTGGCGTGGCTGATGGAGTTGCCGGGGAAGCCGCGCACACCGAGCATTTGCGACTTGGGCTTGGCGTGATCGCCAATGCAGGAGATGTTGGCCTGACCGAAGCGGTCGACCTGCACCGGCCCGACCAGGGCGTGGCGGCGGCCGCTCCAGACGTTGTCGAAAATGCGCGAGAAGCCCATCCAGCTGTCGAGCTTGGGCTGGTAGCCGCCCCGCGCGCCCAGCGGCACCGGTTCGGCGACCAGATAGGCCTCGGAGTCGGTCATCATCAGCGCCGGGTTGCAGCTCAGCATGGCCAGGGAGGCGGCCAGGCGCTGCAGCACGCCGATGCCGGTGGCGAGCACCTCGCCATCCTCGGCGAAGGTCTCGGTGGCGGCGCAGATCATCAGCTCGGCGAGGCTATAGGTTGGGTTGCAGTCGGTCATGGCGGGCGTCCTTAAAACACGGGTAGCGGCAGCTGGCGGATGGCGTTGAGTCCGCCGACCCGGGCGAGGTATTCGTCCTCGCCGCAGTTCACATACTTCTCGACATAGGCGCTCCAGCCGTCCGGCTCGCTGGCCGAGGCGTTGTAAGCCTTGAAATGGGCGACATCGAAGCCATACAGCGGCGCACAGGAAGACGGATGGGCACCGCCCGGCAGGTGCACCACGGCGCTGGTGCGGTTGCGCTCCCAGAACACCTGGCGCGCATGGGCCGGGTTGGCGTGGAAGAACGCGCTGTCCACCAGCTCGTCGCAGCTGACGAAGACCTGCTCGGCGGCACGCACGAAGAGGTCGTCCATATAGTGGTCGGGGCCGGCGATCTGACACACACCACGGGCATCGGCGCGGTCGACATGAACCAGGGCGGCATCCAGCTTCAGTGCCGGCATGGCCAGCCAGTCGCGGTCATCGGCGTAGGGCGAGGCGATCAGCTTGAGCTCGGGGTTCAGACGCAACACGTCGGTGCCCAGGCCCACAGCCGTGGGGATAAAGGGCACGCGCATGGCGGCGGCCTTGAGGCCGAGCAGGAGCATGCCCTCGTCGATCTCCATCACCTCGATGCTGGCTTCCTGACGGGCCTTGCGGAAATAGGGTTCGAGCGGGATGAAATCCAGCGAGACGAAGGCGAACACCAGTTTCTTCACCTTGCCGGCGGCGCAGAGCATGCCGACATCGGCCCCGCCGTAAGCGACTATGGTCAGGTCCTTGAGGTTGGAGCGCAGAATCTCGCGCACCAGCGCCATCGGCTTGCGCCGCGGTCCCCAGCCACCGATGCCGATGCACATGCCGTCACGTAGCTGGCCGACGATCTCGGCCGCGGTCTTGCATTTGTTCATGGTTAGGCTCCTCACTGACGGCCTACGCTGAAGTCATGGCCCCAGTGGCTGACCACGGTGCTCTCGAAGGGGGTGTGGCGCTGCCAGTCCATGACCTTGCCGCCGCAGCCGTACTCCATGTCGAAGCCGCCGGGAGTCTGCATATAGAAGGAGGTCATCTCGTCGTTGGTGTGCTTGCCGAGGGTGGCGGACAGCTTCACGCCGTGGGCGTGCATACGATCGAGGGCGCGGCCGACGTCGTCGAGGTTGTCCACCTCGACCATCAGGTGCACGCAGCCGGAGGGAATCGGGCACTCGAACAGTGCCAGGGAATGGTGGCGAGCGTTGTTGCAGTGGAGAAAGTGGATGCGCTTCTCCGGTTCGCCCGGATCATCGCTGAAGCGCACCTTCATCAGGTCGGACAGGCCAAAGCCCATGACCCGCTGATAGAAGTCCAGGCAACGCTCGAAGCTTGGTGCCGGCAGCACCGCGTGGCCCATGCCCAGCTCGCTGCTGACGAAGCCGTGCACGCCCACTGGCGAAACGAAGCGGGCGAAATCCTGACGCGGGCCCCAGAACAGCTCGTGGCGGTTGCCGTCCGGGTCACAGAAGCGCGCCAGTTCCTGCACCTTGCGCTGGCCTGCCTCCAGGGCCGTGCCGCGCTGCACCTGCACGTCGGCCTGTTGCAGCTCGGCAATGGCCTGCTCGAAGGCAGCCTGGCCGGCCACTTCCCAACCGCAGGCACCATAGCCGTCACGCTCCCCCTGTTCCACCAGAATGCGGTAGGGGCGCTCGTCCATCTTCAAGTACAGCAGGCCGTCGGCCTGGGCGCTGCAGTCGGCCATCATGCCGAGCACCTGGGTGCCGTAATCCAGCCAGCGGCTCAGGTCAGTCGAGGCTACCGTAACGTAGCCCAGGCCACGAATATCCATGCACGTCTCCTTATGATTCGAAGGTGCCGCCGCGACAGGCGCGGAGCTCTATGAGTAGGGATTTAATCGGCTCGCCAGAGCCTGGGCATCGTCCGATGGGACTAGCGCAACAGACGGGCTGGCCGACTTTGCGCACATACGCAAGGGCCAGCGCTAAGGCTGGCCCCTGGGCTGACGAACGAGCGGCGAAAGCAGCCTCAACCGGCCTGTGCCAGCGCCCGCAGGACGTTCTTGGCCACCTTGCCCGATGCATTGAGGGGCAGTTCCATTACGAGCTGCACACTGCGCGGCACCTTGTAGTTGGTCATCCGCTCACGGCTCCAGGCGATCAGCTCATCGGCCCCCAGGCTGGAACCTGGGCGCGCTATCACATAGGCCTTGCCAACTTCCCCCAGCCGCTCATCGGCAATCCCGACCACCGCCGCCTGGGCGACCGCCGGATGCTCCATGAGCAGGCGCTCGACCTCCGCCGGATAGCAGTTGAATCCGCCGACGATAAACATGTCCTTGAGCCGGTCGGTGATCCGCAGGTAGCCACGCTGGTCGAGCACGCCCACATCCCCGGTATGCAGCCAGCCCTGCGCATCCATAGCCTCGCAGGTGGCCTGCGGGTCATTGAAGTAGCCCTTCATCAGGTTGTAGCCGCGGATCAGCACCTCCCCCGGCTGACCGGTCGGCACCGGGTTGCCCTCGGCATCCACGCAGCGCACCTCGATATCATCGAGTGGCCGGCCACAGGTGCTGGCAACGGTCTGTGCATCGTCGCCGGGCCGGCAGACGGTCGCCAGGCCACAGCTCTCGGTCAGACCATAGGCCGTGACCACGCTCGCGAAGCCCAGCTCCTCGCTCATCCGCTGCACCAGAATGGGCGGCACCGAAGCGGCTCCGGTGACGGCCACGCGCAGCGAGGACAGGTCGAATTCGCTGCGGCGCGGGTGGTCCAGCATCGCGGAATAAAGCGCCGGCGGCCCGGGCAAGAAACTCACCCGATCCTGTTCGATGCGACGCAGCACGGCTTCGGCATCGAAGGTGCGCTGCGGCAGGATGGTCGCGCCACGGATAAGCGCGGCGAGCCAGCCAGCCTTGAAGCCAAAGGCGTGGAAGAACGGGTTGACGATCAGGTAGCGGTCGCCGGGCTGGAGGCCGACAATCTCGCTCCAGTTTTCGAATAGCCGCAGATTCTGGCCATGGGCACAGAGCACGCCCTTGGGGTAGCCCGTGGTGCCGGAGGTGAACATCAGATCGGACAGGCTATCGCCGTCAAGAGCTGCAATCCGCTGTTCCAGCATCGATTCGGGCACCTGCTCAGCCAAGCCGAGGAAGTCCTGCCAGGTGCAGTCGCCTGCGCGCGCGTAGTCGACGACGATCGTCTGCTTGAGGTCCGCCAGAGGCTGGCCCGCCAGCAAATCGGGGTAGTAGCTCCCCAGAAACTCGCCGATGCTGAACAGTACGCGCGCACCGCTGCGACTGAGGATTTCCGCGGCTTCAGCCCCTTTCATGCGGGTACTCAACGGCACCAACACGGCTCCAGCCATCAGGCTGCCCAGCGCGGCAATTAGCCAGTGATGACTGTTCGGTGCCCAGATGGCGACGCGCTCGCCCGGCCCCAGCCCAAGCGCCAGCAACGCCCGCCCCGCCGCTCGACTGAGGTGCTGCAGTTCTGCATAGCTGATCCTGACCTCGCCATCATCGATGGCGAGCTGCTGCGCGTGACGGCGGGCAGACAGCGCCATGGCCGCAGGAATGGTTTGCGGTTTAACCGCAGGCAGGCTCATGAGCAGAGTGCCTGCGTGTTGGCGGCTTCAGCCAGGGCCGGATAATCGGTGAAACCGCGGGCACCTGGGGTGTAGAGAGTGGAGCGGTCGAACTCGGCAAGCGCGAGCTGCTTGCGCAGACGGCGCGCCAGATCCGGGTTGGCAATGTAGTGGCGAGCGAAGGACACCGCATCGCCCTGACCGGCGAGCAGCGCCTGGCGGGCTGTTTCACCGTCGAAGCCATCGTTGAGGATCACCCCGCCGCGAAAATGCCGGCGTACCAGAGCGAAGGCGTCCAGCCCGGGCTGCGGCGAACGGCTGACCTGGACATAGGCCAGGCCAAGCGGATTGACCGCATCGAGCAAGTCCGCATAGGTGGCCTGCGGATCGTCATCCTGCATGTCATTGAACGGGTTGCCGGGGATGATGCGCAGGCCCACCCGGCCGGCACCGATGGCCCCCGCCATGGCTTCCAGGCACTCCACGGGAAAACGGATGCGTTTGCCCAGGCTGCCGCCATAGCCGTCCTGGCGGCGGTTGCTGCCGGCCAGCAGGAACTGCATCGGCAGGTAGCCGCTGGAGCAGTGCAGCTCCACGCCATCGAAGCCGGCCTGGCGGGCATTCAGCGCGGCCTGGCGGTACTCCTCGATCACCCCGACGATCTCGGCGGTTGCAAGCGCCCTCGGCAGTTCCATCGGCACCAGGCCGTGGCTGTCGCTGTACAGGCTGCCCTGGGCGGCGATGGCCGAGGGGGCCACGGTGTCGACGCCGGCAGGCTTGTTGTAACGGCTGGCCACCCGCCCCACATGCATCAGCTGCAGCACCTGGCTGGCCCCGCCGCTGGCGCGTACCGTCGCGGTGACCTGACTCCAGGCCTCGACCTGGGCCGGGGTGGCGATCCCCGGGGTCCGGCAATAGCCCTTGCCGACCAGGCTCGGGTAGGTGCCTTCGGCGATGATCAGCCCGGCGCTGGCGCGTTGCCCGTAGTAAGTCGCATGCAGCTCGTCCGGTTCGTCCAGGGCATTGGCCCGGCTGCGGGTCATGGGTGCCATGACCACGCGATTGGCCAGGCGTAGTTCGCCCAGCTGCAACGGCTCAAACAGCTTATCCTTTGTCGCGGCCATCAGCGCACCCTCACCCGCGGCGCGCTCGAGCCGCGACGCATGGTTTCCAGAAAGGCATCCAGAGGGGCCGGCTCGGCCACTTCGGGCAGCGCGTCGTCCGGCTTGTTGGCCCAGAACGCCTGCCAGCTCGGCCATAGCTGATGCCAGCCGCCGTCGTAGGGCTCGCGGCCCGGCCAGCGCATCTTCTTCTCGCCGATCGGCGGCTTGTTCAGGTCGCTGGCGTACAGGTAGCACGGCAGGCGGCGGCGGAAGTACCAGCGGCCGTCGATGCGCTGGTAGTCGTCCCAGTAGAGCATCTGCATGATCACCCACTCGGGGCCGGTCTCGTGCTCGTTCTTCGAATAGACCACGCCACAGGCGTTGTCGGCATCCTTGAACTCGATGATATGGCCGCCGATATGATGGCTGGTGGTGGTGAACTGGTTGCGCAGGGTGGCGTCGATCCAGCCCTTGAGGTGGGCGCGGCCGACCTGGTCCTGACCGACCTTGATGTCCTCCGGGAACAACCCGACCCAGGCGTCCAGGTCGCGCATGTCCAGGGCCAGGGCGTACTTGGCCGGCAACATACGGATCTGCTCCAGCGATTCCAGGCGATCCAGGCGTTCCGCCACTGTTTGTTCGTTCATCGGGATTCGCCTCAGCGCTGCGAAGAGATATTGCCGCCGTCGACCACGATCTCGGCGGCGTTGATATAGCTGGCTTCGTCCGACAGCAGGAAGCGCACCACCCGACCCAGCTCCTCCGGCTGGCCGACGCGGCCGAGCAGGATGCGCCGTTCGAACATGCCCGGATTGGCTTCGACTATCGGTGCCACCATCGGCGTGAGGATCTGCCCCGGCGACACCGAGTTGACCCGGATGCCGTCCGCGCCCAGGGCGTCGGCCAGCGAGCGCACAAGCGACAGCATGCCGCCCTTGGAGGCGCTGTAGGACGGAATCAGGCCGTTGCCCAGGGTGGCGTTGATCGAGGCGATGCCGACCACCGAGGCACCGGGGTTGGCGCGCAGATCCGGCAGCATGGCCTGCACCAGCAGGGCCAGGGCACGCAGGTTGACGTTCAGCACGGCGTCCCAGCGCTGCGCGCTGAGACCTTCCAGGCCGCTCTGGTCGACCACCCCGGCGGCGTGTACCAGGCCGCCCGGGGCCCCTAGTTCGGCGCGCGAACGCGCCAGTGCCGGGGCGATGGCCTCGGCGTCGCACAGGTCGATGCCGATGCCCAGGCAGGCCACGCCATACTGCTCGGCCAGGCGCGCGGCCACGGCCTGGGCCTTGTCTTCCTGCAGGTCCCAGATGATCACCGGGCGGCCGACCGCGGCCAGAGCCTCGGCGCAGGCCGCGCCGATACCGGATACACCGCCGGTGACCAGCACCGGGCTGGCGGGTGCATTCAATAGACTGTGCATACTGTCATTCCCCTCTGAATTCGCTGGAGGTTTGCGAGGTGTAGTCGGTGGCACCGACGTTCAGTTCGCAGGTCTTGCCGCCGTCGACCACCAGGGTCTGGCCGGTGATATAGGACGATTCGTTACTGGCCAGGAACAGAATGGCATTGGCCACCTCCTCCGGTTCGCCGATACGCCCCAGCGGCACGGCACGGGCGGTGGCCGCAATCATCTGTTCGCTGCGCATGGCTTCGCGGGTGCCCTCGCTCCAGACGATGCCGGGAATAACCACGTTGACCCGAATCTTCTCCGGTGCCCCTTCCAGGGCCACGGCGCGGCTGAAGTTGAGCACCCCGGCCTTGGCCGCACCGTAGGCGGACAGCCCGGGGCTGCCGAGCAGGCCGGCCACCGAGCCCATATTGATGATCGAGCCGCCGCGGCCGGCCATGGCGCGAAACGCCGCGCGGGTGCCGAAGAAGGCTACGTCCAGGCTGCCGCGCAGGCTCTTGTGCCAGTCGGCGGTCGAGAGCTGGGACAGCGGTCCCCAGGTGTAGTTGACGGCGTTGTTGACCATCACATCGAGTTGGCCGAAACGCTCCAGGGTCTGCCCCACTGCGCGTTCGATGGACTGCTCGTCGGTGACATCGGCCTGCACCCAGTCGGCCTCGCCACCCTGCTGGCGGATCAGTTTGGCCATGGCCTCGATCGGCTCGCGGCGACGGCCGCAGAGCATCACCCGGGCACCCTCGAGGGCGAACAGTTGCGCCGCCGCCGCACCGATACCGGTACCGGCACCACTGATCAGCGCCACCTTGCCTTGCAATCTTGCACTCATAGATTCTTTCCTTTCAGAGCATCAACATGCCGCCACTGGCGGACAGGGTTTGGCCGGTAAAGGCACTGGAGTCGTCGCTGGCGAGAAATAGACTGGCGCGGGCGATTTCCGCAGGTTCGAGCAGGTGCCCGAGCGGGATGGCCCGTTCCAGGGCCTGCTGCCACTCGGCGGAGATCGACTGCATCAACGGCGTGCGGGTCGGCCCCGGGCACAGCGCATTGACCCGGATGCCGCGCGGGCCCAGGTCGCGCGCCAGGCACTTGGTCATGCCCAGCAGCGCCGCCTTGGTCGCGCAGTAGGCCAGCGGCCCTTCGCCGCTAAGCGCCGACAGGCTGGCGATATTGATGATCGAACCGCGGCTGGCGCAGGCGATCATCAGGCGCACGGCGGCGCGACTGCAGTAGAAGGCACCGTCCAGGTTGATCGCCCGCAGGCGGTGCCAGCCGGCGTCGGTCAGATCGACGATCATGTCGGTGAACACCTCGGGCTGCTGACCGGCGGCCAGTTGCGCGCCGCGCTCGGCCAGGCGCTGCTGGTAGTGCTCGAAGCCATCCCCGGGCACCTGGCCCAGACCGGCGTTGTTGACCAGCACATCGAGGCGGCCGTAGCGCCGCTCGACCTCGGCGAACAGCCGCTCGACCGCCGCACCATCGGCGATATCGCAGCCCCAGGCCAGACACTCGTCGGCCCTGGGCAACGTCTCCAGTACACGGCGCGCAGCGGCCTCATCGATATCCGCCAGCACCACACGGGCACCCTCGGCGGCGAACAGTTCGGCGGTGGCCCGGCCGATGCCGGAGCCGGCACCGGTGACCAGCGCCACCTTGTTAGCAAGTCTCATGGCGCGTCCTCAGATCAGATGCAGTTGGCTACGGGCCAGTTCGGGCACGCTGTCGAGGGCACGCCAACTGCCCTCGCGGTCGCGCTCGAAGACCTTGCGCTGCGCTGCCGGCAGCGCGGCGACGTCGGTGTAGAACTGCTCGTACCATTCGCGTAGCTGGTACACCGGCCCGTCACCGTCACACAGCACCGGTTTGTCCACGCGGGTCTTGTTGTGCCAGATCGCCACGTCCTGGAAGAACGACTTGTGCGCCTGCTCGGCATAGCCTTCGGCGATGGCCTGGTTCTCGGCCTCGGACAGCCCTGGCACCCTGCGCACCTTGATCGCATAACGCAGCTCGAAGCTGTTTTGATCGATCGGCACGTGGCAGTTGAGCAAGATGGTGTCGACTGTCTGCCCAGCGGTTTCGGCGCGCATGCGGGTGATGTGGTAGGCCGGGCCGAAATAGGCACTGTCGGCGACCAGCCCCTGACCGAGCAGCTCGCTGTCCTCGCCACGGAACATCTGGTAGCCGATATGACCGTCGAAGGTGTTGCAGAAATAACTGGCCGGCGAGCCATGCACCGGGCCGAAATGGGCGAAGTCCGCCAGGTTGTCCACCAGCTCGCGGCAATTGGTGTTGATCACCATCTTGCGCATCATCCAGTCGGTCCACTCACCGGAGAAGCAGGCGTCGATGCGCGGGATTTCCACCTGCGCATCGGGCGCGCCGCCCTCGGGATCATGCCAGACGAACAGCAGCTTGTTCTGCTCCAGCACCGGCCAGCTCTTGATCCGGGCCCGCGGTGGAATGCGCTTGGCATAGGGAATGTCATCACACACACCATCCGCCCCCCAGCGCCAGTCATGGAAGGGGCAACGCAGGGCATTACCTTCGATACAGCCGTCGCTGAGGTCGGCACCCATGTGCGGGCAATAGCCGTCGAGTATGTGCAGGGCACCGTCCTCGCCCTGGTAGGCCACCAAGCGAGTGCCAAATATGTTCAGGCGGTGGGCCTTGCCGTCGGCGTAATCGGCGGCCAGGCCCAGGCAGTGCCAGCCGCGGGCATAGCGTTGCGCCACGCTCGGCACCAGATCGATCATCGACTTGTCCATGCTGCTCTCCCCAAGGTGATGGATGTCGATTGGCACTATTCTCCAGCGCGGTCCCGCCCACATCCCCTGGCGGGACTAACCCACAAGGGTGACCTGGCCGGGATAGGCCGCCAGAAGGTGGGCGGCGAAGGCGTCCAGGTCCGACGCCGGCAGGCGATTGATACCGGCGGCGCGCTTGCGTCCACCGCCCGTGGGGAAGCCCCGGCAGAAGGCGTCAGCCTCCAGGCTGGCGGTGGCCGGCACGCGCAGGCTGAAGGTCCAGTCACCGTCGGCCCTGGCGCTGAGCAGGCCGAGGGCGCGCTGCGGATAACGCGCCGCCAGCTGGTTGGCCAGCACCCCGCTGCCCCGCCGCGCCCAAGGCTCGACGGGCAGGCGATAGAGCAGCGCCCCCGGCCCCTCGCGCCAGGGCTCGAGGCTGGCCGCCGCGGCCATGTCACTGGCATAACCGGCACGCAGGGTGGCGAAACTGGCGCTGTGGCGGGCGAACTCCAGCGGATCGGCAAAGGGGCGCAGTTCACCGGCCAGGGCGACGGGATCGAAGTGCAGGTCAGCCAGGCTGTCGCCATAGGCGTTGTAGTTGAGCAGCAGGCCCAGCTCCTCCAGGGCGGCCATCTCCCAGCCCCGTAGACCATGCTGCGCCGCCAGCGCCCGCGCCGGCCCCGCCAGGCCGTCGCCGAAGGCGGCGGCTACTGCCCAGCGGTGATGGCACCCGGACAGGTAGCGATCCACCAGAATGCTGGTGCAGACATCCGCGGCGGTGTCGATAAAGCACTCGAAACGCCGGTGCTCGGGTAGCTCGCCGGCATAGTGGTGGTCGAAGTAGCGCACGCTCGCCCCGGCCGCGAGCAGGCGCGCCACCGCCTCGCGGTTCTGCTCGTGGCCGATGTCCAGCACCGTGACCGACTCGCCCCGGCCCGCCTGGACCCGTTGCAGCAGGGCGATGTCGCGCTTGACCCCACTGATCAGGCGCACCTCCTCGCCCAGTTCGCCGGCCAGACGCAGTTGCTGCAGGGCGCACAGACCATCGGCATCGCCATTGAAGGCGCAGTGATCGCTCATCTCGCTCTCCCCGCGCCTTCAGCGCATCAACTCGCCGCCATTGGCGTCCAGCTGCGCGCCATTGATCGCGCTGGCATAGTCGGAGACCAGGAACAGTGCGGCGCGCGCGCACTCCTCGTCGCCGGGCATGCGCCCGCCGGGAATCCCCGCACTGAACTCGGCGCGCACCTGTGCCTCGCTGACCCCGCGCGCGGCGGCGGCCTCGCGCACATGGGCCTGTACCGGCTCGCCCCACATCCAGCCGCAGGCCAGGCCGTTGACCCGCAGGCCATGCTCGGCCAGTTCCGCCGCCAGGTAACGCACCGCCACCGCCAGGGTACCCTTGGACACCGCATAAGCACCGCCGCCGGCATAGGGCTTGAACACCCCCAAAGTGTTGACCATGACGATGGCACCAAAGCGCTGCGCCTGCATCTGCGGCAGCACCGCGCGGGTCAGGTTCAGCGAGCCGAACAGGTTGACGTCAAGCGCCTCCTGCAGCAGCCCAGCGGGGCAGTCGGCCAGCGGGTCGAAACCGCCGTGCACGTAGGCGCTGTTGACCAGCGCATCGATGCGCCCGAAACGCGCCAGCGTGGCCTCGGCGAAGGCCTTGCAGGCCCCGGCATCGGCGACATCGGTGGCTTTGTGGAAAACCTGACAGTCGCTGCCCAGGGCACGGATGCGTTGCGCGGCCTCCTCCAGCCGCGCCTCGTTGCGCGCGCAGATGGCCACGGCGCGCGCGCCCTCGCGGGCCGCCTCCAGGGCCAGCTTGATGCCCATCCCAGGGCCGATACCGGAGATCATCACGACTTTGTCTTTGAGCAGCATGTTCGCTTCCTCTTTATTGTTATCGATCGGGTTTTGGCAGGAGCCAGCCAGTGGGCTCCTACAGCTGATGCCGCCTGTTCAGGGCTGGATATGGCGGGCGTGGTAGTCGGCGTAGTCACGTTGCAGCAGGGCGTCGTCCAGGCCGTAGTCGGCCGGATCGTAGCGATGCGCGGCGCGCTTCTCGCGGCCGTTGGCCGCCAGCCAGTCGCCCATGGCGTCGCGCAGTGCCGGGGTCAGTTCGAGCCCGGCGAAGCGGTAGATGCGCTCGACCACAGCGAGCGGGTCGCGCACCGTGTCCTCGAAACGCACGTCGAGGAAGCGCCCGGCCGGCATGCCCTCGCGCACCGCCATGCAGTGGCGCAGGGCGCGCGCCATGCGCTGGTTCCACTGGGTACCGACCTGGCGCGGGTCGGCCTGTTCACTGTAGATCTGCCAGAGGGTGTGGATAAAGCTGGCCAGCGACGGGATGGTCTTACCCGGGTCGCGATGGGTGAGGATCACCTGGGCATGCGGGAAGACAGCGAACAGCAGCTCCAGGGTATGCAGGTGCTGCGGGCTCTTCAGCAGCCAGCGCCGCCCCGGCACGATGCCGCGGCGGGCCTGCTGCCATTGCAGGAACTGCAGGGTCTTCTTCAGGTACAGGTAGACCTGGGTCTGGTCCTGGCGGTCGAGCCAGGCGGTGTAGCTCGGCACGTTGACGTAGGAGTCCATGGCGCAGAGGAAGGAGTGCTCCATGAGCATGAACTCTTCGTCCGGCTGCTCGGCGTCCAGTGGGTGGATGGCGAGGATCTGCGGCACCGCCTCGAGCATCCCGGCCACCTCGGCGTGGGCGCGCTGCAGGCGCAGCTGCGGCTGCTCCAGGGTTTCCCCGGGCAGCGGTGCGGGGTAGCGGGTCTCCCACCACTGCGCCTTGGCGAATTGTGGGTCCACCGCCAGGGTGCGCTGCAGCAAGGTGGTGCCGGTGCGCGGCAGGCCGACTATCACCAGCGGGTCGTCGATGACCTGCTCGAGGATCTCGGGATGACGCTTGCAGTGCTCCTCGATCACCAGGCGGTTGACCAGTTGCCCCAACAGCTTCTCGCGCAACAGGGCCTGGCCCTGAACCGACAGCCGCGCCTCGTCGCGCAGGGCTGCGGCCAGCACCCGCAAGGCCTCGCGGAAGTCGCCGGTGCCGAAGTCGGCGAGACCGCCGGCGCGCGCACTGGCCTCGGCCAGCAGGCGCTCGGGGGCGAACTCTTGGTCCTGGAGCATGTCGTTCATCACTTGATCTCCTCGAGGTCGGTGAGCTTGACCACGCGGGTGGTCGGGTGCACCTGATGCGCGGCACCGACCCAGCGCAGGCACAGGGTGCCCTCGCGATGCCCGGCGGTTTCCAGCCAATTCGGCAGGCCCGGGTCGCGGGCACTGAGCAGCATGCGCAGGCCGCCGTGCGGGTCGAGGTGGGCCGAATGCTTGTTCAGGCAGATGCGGTGATGGCGGTAGTCGAGGGACTCCATCCAGTAGTTGTTGATCTGCAGGTTCCAGAAATCGCAGTCGGGCACCTGATCGACCTCGATCAGCAGCGCCTCGTCGTCGGCCAGCGCCCAGTAACCGTGGTAGTAGAAGATGTTCGGATCGCCGCCCACCGCCTGGCACAGCGCCTGGTCCGCCGGCGGCAGCTGGTTCGGTCGGGCCTGGTAGCCCGCGGCCCAGTCGGCGAACAGCGCCGCGGTTTTCTCGACGAAACTGGCGGCGCGCTGCAGCCCCTGATGCAGGCGCTCGGCGCTCAACGGCTGTGGTTGCTGCTGGCTGTCCAGGCGCTCGATGCGCAACTGCGCCGGCTGCTCGCTGGCGCGGTCGAGGAAGGTCTGGCGCACCACCAGGGCGTTGCTCTCGGGCTCCAGGCGCAGCCAGTTGCCGGTCGCCGGCGGTTGCTGGGCGAGGATGATCTCGAAGCCGTCGTCGCCGTCCAGTTGCAGCTGGCTGGCATCGATGAAGCCGGTCTGGATCATCTTGCCGTCGCTCTCGTAGCCGCCCTTCTGGGTACCGAAGCTCAGGTAGGACACGCTGCCACGGCGGCCGCTGACGCGGTACTGGCGCTCGCCGTTGAGGCGCGCGTACTGGTAGAGGTTGTCCGGATTGTCGGCACCGATCTTGGCGGTTTCGTGGGACGGCGAGAAGAAGCCAGGGAAGTCCGCATCGGCGAACTCCAGGTGCATTTCCAGGGCGATGCGCAGCAGCCGGCTGAGGTAGCGGAAGCCCTCGGCGCGGGTTTGTGCGTCGTCCGGAGCCTCGGTGCGCAGGATCTGCTCGCCGCTGCGCTTGAGCTGGTCGCAAAAGGCCGCCCAGCTCTCGCCGCTGCGCACCTGCTGTTCGATTCCGTCTGTAGCCATGTCGCTCTCCTCTGGTCCGGCGGACGGCCCGCCACTGCCGGCACCTTAGGCAGGCCGACGGCCCGGATTCTTCGTCCGAGCAGACTAAAACAGTGGCGTCATTGGGCTTCGCTGCGCGCCAACCTGCCAGGAGCGGCCGCGCAGATTCGCAGGTATTGAGGGCACAGCGTTTCCGGCAGGTCCTAGTCCACCCGGACGAGGAGCCGCGGACGCCGCGCTGGGAGGATCGTGCAGCAGACGACGCCGCACCGTGCGTGCGTCGCATACGCCACCGAGGAATCCCCATGCCTGAAGCAAACAACCTGGTCCGCTCGCTGACCGTGGATATCGCCGCCCCCGCCGAACTGGTCTGGGCGGTACTGATCGACCTGCAACACTACCCGCAGTGGAACCCCTTCACCGTCAAGGTGGAGTCCAGCCTGCGCCTCGGCGAGCCGGTGAACCTCTATCTGCCCGACCCCACTCGCCCCGGCCAACTGCTGCACGTGATCGAACAGCTGGTCGCCTTCGACTCGCCGCGCCTGCTGTCCTGGGAGATGTTCGCCAACGCCGACAATCCCGACGCCGCGCGCCGCGACCAGGTCATTGAGGCCACCGGCCCGGCGAGCTGCCGCTACTACACCACCGACCTGTTCCTCGGCCCGACCGCCGAGCAGGTCATGGCCCAGCACGGTCCCTGGGTAAAGCAGGGCTTCGACGCCGTCGCCCTGAGTCTCAAGGCGCGGGCCGAGGCGCTCTACGCGGCGAGCCGCTAAAAGTTCGTCCGCTCGGACGAAGATGCGCCACCGCCTCCTTCCCTACCTTGGAGCCACTGCCGGGCCGAACCCTGACGCCACGCCCGGCGACACCCGAGGAGGTAAGCGATGTTGACTCATTTGCAATGGCTGGAGGCGGAAAGCATCCAGATCATGCGCGAGGTGGTGGCCGAGTGCGAAAACCCGGTGATGCTCTATTCCATCGGCAAGGACAGCGCGGTAATGCTGCACCTGGCGCTGAAGGCCTTCGCCCCGGGCAAGCTGCCCTTTCCCCTGCTGCATGTGGACACCACCTGGAAGTTCCGCGAGATGATCGCCTTCCGCGACCAGACCGCCGCCCGGCTGGGCCTGGAACTGCTGGTGCACATCAACCCGGAGGGTCTGGAGCGGAGCATCGAGCCCTTCACTCACGGCTCGGCGTTGCACACCGACGTGTGGAAGACCCAGGGCCTGAAGCAGGCGCTGGACAAATACGGCTTCGATGCCGCTTTCGGCGGCGCGCGGCGCGACGAGGAGAAGTCGCGAGCCAAGGAGCGAGTGTTCTCGATCCGCTCCGAGCAGCATCGCTGGGACCCCAAGCAGCAACGCCCGGAGCTCTGGCACCTGTACAACACGCGCAAGCGCAAGGGCGAGAGCCTGCGGGTGTTCCCCCTGTCGAACTGGACCGAGCTGGAGATCTGGCAATACATCTACCTCGAGCAGATCCCCATAGTGCCGCTGTACTTCGCCAAGCCGCGCCCGGTGGTGCGCCGCGACGGCACCCTGATCATGGTCGACGACCAGCGCCTGCCACTGCTGCCGGGCGAGACGCCCGAGCTGCGCAAGGTGCGTTTCCGCACCCTCGGCTGCTACCCGCTGACCGGTGCCATCGACAGCGCCGCCGAAGACCTGCCGGCGATCATCCAGGAGATGCTGGTGAGCCGCACCTCGGAACGCCAGGGGCGGCTGATCGACAGCGATTCGGCCGGTTCCATGGAGAAGAAGAAACAAGAGGGGTATTTCTGATGTCCGAC
>JBFJZW010000016.1:0-29130 GCA_041621875.1 Pseudomonas sp.
ACGGTGCGCTCGTTGGCGACCCGCGCCAGTGGCTGGGGCGCCCAGTCGACCACGGCATCGAGCACGTGATCGACGCCGAAGTTGCCCAGGGCGGTGCCGAAGAACACCGGGGTCAACTGGCCGTTCATGAATTCGTCCTGATCGAAGCTGTGGCAGGCACCCTGGACCAGTTCCAGCTGCTCGATAAAGCGCTCGTATTCGTCACCGAGGTGGGCGCGGGCTTCGTCGGAGTCGAGCTTCTCGATGATTTTCACATCGGTGCGCTCGTGGCCGTGGCCGGCGGTGTAAACGATGATGTAGTCGCCTTCCAGGTGGTAGACGCCCTTGAAGTCGCGGTAGCAGCCGATCGGCCAGGTAATAGGCGCGGCCTTGATCTTCAGCACCGCCTCGATCTCGTCGAGCAGTTCGATCGGGTCGCGGATATCGCGGTCGAGCTTGTTGACGAAGCTGACGATCGGCGTGTCGCGCAGCCGGCACACGTCCATCAGGGCGATGGTGCGCGGCTCGACGCCTTTACCGCCGTCGAGCACCATCAGCGCACTGTCCACCGCGGTCAGGGTGCGGTAGGTGTCTTCGGAGAAGTCTTCGTGACCGGGGGTGTCGAGCAGGTTGATCATATGATCGCGGTAGGGAAACTGCATCACCGAGGTGGTGATGGAGATGCCGCGCTGCTTTTCCATCTCCATCCAGTCGCTGGTGGCATGACGGTCGGACTTGCGCGACTTCACCGTGCCGGCCACGGCAATCGCCTTGCCCATCAGCAGCAGCTTTTCGGTAATGGTGGTCTTACCGGCGTCGGGGTGGGAGATGATCGCGAACGTGCGGCGCTTGGCGACTTCGGCGGCCTGAGTGGTCATTGTGCGGGAACCCGTCGACTGATAGTCGGTCTGTCAAAAAAGGCGGCGATTATAACGGTAAACGCCGGGTCGCGCGGCGACCTGTAGTCAGACCGTGAATTCGTGGTTTTTCGCCGCTTTGTGCAGCATTCCCTAGCGTTTTGTTTTGAATATAAAACGAGCAATCGACAAGGTGAGGCCAGTGACGAAACTGCACTAATTATTGATTGATCTCAGCCCCCCATGGCCCTAAAGTTCGCGCCCGAACGTCCATGCTGGCAACGATCCATCCGGCTCAAGTACTGACGACGAGAGATCGATTTCGATACTCGGCGACATGCCTTGGGAAGTAGGCGAACCAAAGTGGGGAAACTGATCAGACGTTCTGCTTGTGTGGCTGAGCTGCCGAGCATCCCTCAAGGCTGAGTAATGGCTGGCAAATGCTAGGGTTACTTAACTGAAACGTTTTAACTGGTTCTGCCAACTGGAGTCCCGAGCATGTCGATCAAGGTCGAAGACTATTACGCACCCGCCACTTTCCAGCGCATGAAGGCGTTCGCCGATCAGCACGAAACCCCGTTCGTGGTGATCGATACCCAGATCATCAGCCAGGCCTATGACGACCTGCGCGCCGGTTTCGATTTCGCCAAGATCTACTACGCGGTCAAGGCCAACCCGGCAGTCGAGATCATCGACCTGCTCAGGGACAAGGGGTCGAGCTTCGATATCGCCTCGATCTACGAGCTGGACAAGGTGATGAGCCGCGGCGTCACTGCCGACCGTATCAGCTACGGCAACACCATCAAGAAATCCAAGGACATCCGCTACTTCTACGAGAAAGGCGTGCGCCTGTTTTCCACCGACTCGGAAGCCGACCTGCGCAATATCGCCAAGGCCGCGCCGGGCTCGAAAATCTATGTGCGCATCCTCACTGAAGGCTCGACCACTGCCGACTGGCCGCTGTCGCGCAAATTCGGCTGCCAGACCGACATGGCCATGGACCTGCTGATCCTCGCTCGCGACCTGGGCCTGGTGCCGTACGGCATCTCCTTCCATGTCGGCTCGCAGCAGCGCGACATCTCCGTGTGGGATGCGGCCATCGCCAAGGTCAAGGTGATCTTCGAGCGCCTCAAGGAAGAAGACGGCATCCACCTCAAGCTGATCAATATGGGCGGCGGCTTCCCGGCCAACTACATCACCCGTACCAACAGCCTGGAAACCTATGCCGAGGAAATCATCCGCTTCCTCAAGGACGACTTCGGCGACGACCTGCCGGAAATCATCCTCGAGCCGGGCCGTTCGCTGATCTCCAACGCCGGCATCCTGGTCAGCGAAGTGGTGCTGGTGGCGCGCAAGTCGCGTACCGCCGTGGAGCGCTGGGTGTATGTGGATGTGGGCAAGTTCAGCGGCCTGATCGAAACCATGGACGAGTCGATCAAGTTCCCGATCTGGACCGAGAAGAAGGGCGAGATGGAAGAGGTGGTGATCGCCGGCCCCACCTGCGACAGCGCCGACATCATGTACGAGCACTACAAGTACGGCCTGCCGCTTAACCTGGCCATCGGCGACCGCCTCTACTGGTTGTCCACCGGGGCCTACACCACCAGCTACAGCGCGGTGGAATTCAACGGCTTCCCGCCGCTGAAGTCGTTCTTCCTCTAGGCCGCACGCTGTTGTCACATAAACCCCGCTTCGGCGGGGTTTTGTGTTTCTGCCGAGGCGCACCAAGGCCCGCCATAGGCGGGCTTAGAAGCTGAGGTTGGCCGACAGCCACAGGCGGCGACCTTCTTCCAGGGTGCCGGTGGTGGACTGGGCGGCCTGGATATAGCTGGAGGCCCAGCCGGTGCTGCCGGTGTTGGTGGTGTAGGTCTTGCCCTTGGTGAAGTCCTTGTCGAAGACGTTGTACAGGGTGGCGTTGAGGGTCAGGTGCTCGCTGGCCTTGTAGGAGCCGCCCAGGTGGAACACCTCGTAGGCCTTCAGATCGCCGACCTGGTCCTGCAGGGCCTGGTTGGCGGCGCTGAGGTTCTCGTACTTGTCGGTAAAGCGCGCGCGTTCGCCGCGGTATTCACCCTTGAACCACAGGGTCAGGCGCTCGCTGGTGGCCCAGCTCAGGCGCGCATGGGCCATATGCTCCGGGGTGTTGGTCAGCGGTGCGCCTTGGTTGATCCCGCTCTTCTGCTCGCTGTCGGTGTAGGTGTAGTTCATCGACAGTTTCCATGCCGGGGCGAACTGCCAGCCGCCCGCCAGTTCCAGGCCCTGGGTCTCGGCTTCGTCGATATTGATGCTCTGGGCGAAGCTCTCCTGGGTGAAGCCGCTGCCGAAGCTGACGCAGCCTGGCTGGTTCGGATTGGCGCTGAAGTTGCAGTTGGCCAGCGGCGTACCGTCGTCGATCTTGTCCTTGAACTTGTTGTGGAACAGGGTGGCATTGGCGTCGAAGCCGGCCAGGTTGTCGAAGTACAGGCCGAACTCGGTATTGGTGGTGGTTTCCGGTTCCAGGTCCGGGCTGCCGATGGTGATGGTACGACCCTGGGCGGTTACGCCATTGATGCCGTCATGCAGCTGGTTCAGCGTCGGGGTCTTGTAGCCGCGGCTGACGCCGCCTTTCAGGGTCCAGTTGTCGTTGGTGTTCCACACCAGGTAGGCCCGCGGGCTGACGTGGCCGCCGAAGGCTTCGTGGTCTTCGTAGCGTGCGCCCAGGGTCAGGGCCAGGTCGTGGCGCAGCCGCCATTCGTCCTCGACGAACAGGGCCCAGGAGGTTTGCTGGAAGTCTTCCGAGGCGATGCCGTCGCTGACCTTGGCGTCCCAATACTGGCCGCCGAGGGTGGCGATATGCGAGTCGCCCAGCGGGCTGACCAGCTTGCTGTCGAAAATCAGGTCGGTGGATTTCAGCTCGCGGTGATTGCCGGCAACGATGGCCGGGTAACCGCTGTAGGCCACGCCGCGGGTGCCGGGAATGGTGCGGCCGATGGTTTCGGTGGTGTTGTGGGTCAGGCTGCTGTCCAGGGTGCCGAAGCCGAGGCGGGCGGTGTGGCTGAGGGCGAACTGGTCGCGCTCGAAGAGCAGTTCGTCGTCGTAGCCGTTGATCTGCGTGGGCCGCTCGATATTGCAGCCGTCGACCGCGCTGCCGCCGCTTTTGCCATCCAGGGTGCCGAGTTGGCAGTCATCGTTGTTGTAGACCTGGCGGCCCTGCTCGAGGTCCAGGGAGAAGTCATGGTTCTCGTGTGGGGTCAGGGTCAGGCGCGCGCCGACCGTATGGTTGCGGCCTTCCACCGGCGAGGCTCCGCGCTTGCTGACGGTGCTGTCATTGTCGAAGCTCAGATCTGAAGCGCCCCGGTCAAACAGGCTGCCGCGCACGGCCAGGCCGAGCAGGTTGTCGATCAGCGGGCCGCTGGCATACAGGCTGGTGCTGCTGGTTTCGCCGTAGTCGCGGTTTTCCTGGAAGCTGTGATCCAGGCTGATCGCCGCGCCCCAGTCCTTGGCCACTTTCTTGGTGATGATATTGACCACGCCGCCCATGGCGTCGGAGCCGTAGAGGGTCGACATCGGTCCGCGAATCACCTCGATACGCTCGATGGCCGACATCGGCGGCATAAAGCTGGTGGCGGTTTCGTTGAAGCCGTTAGGGGTGACGTTGCCCGCGGTGTTCTGCCGGCGGCCATCGATCAGGATCAGGGTGTATTCGCTGGGCAGGCCGCGAATGCTGATATTCAGGCCGCCGGTCTTGCCGGTGCCCTGGCGCACGTCGATGCCTTCGACGTCTTCCAGGGCCTGGGCCAGGTTGCTGTAGCGCTTCTGCTGCAGGTCTTGCTGGTTCAGCACGCTGATGCTGGCCGGGGCGTCGGTGATTTTCTGCTCGAAACCGGAGGCGCTGACCACCACATCCTTCAGGGCAATGGGCTCGTTGGCGTGCGCGTTGGCCATAACGGCGCTGGCGAGGGTAATGGCGCTGGCCAGAACGGTGCGGTTGCAGACGGAAGGCATCGATGACTCCAGGGGAGTGGGTGAAGAAAAGTGATGCGGATGATAATGAATTGCAAATAGGGTTCAATCCTAATGTGCCGGGCGCGCTTTTCCTGAGCGTCAAGATGCGCTGCAGGCCAGTGCTGGTGGGGTTTTCGGCGATATGTAAATTATGTAAGCGGGGCTTTTCCTTCGTTTCGGTGCGGTGTCGCGGCGGAAAAGCAGGGGGGATGGACACGGGTCGCGCGCGGCCGCGTTGATACTTTGGTACGGATGCTAATGCAAGTGATTCGTAATTAATGTATGGTGCGCGCCCCTAACGCTTTCACTGCGTAATTCCCCTGGAGGCTGTCCTGTGTTCTGCCGTTCCCGTCTTTGTCTAAGCATTTCCCTGGCCTGTACGACCCTTGCGGGTGCCCCTGTTTACGCCGAAGAGGCGGTCGAACTGGAGGCGGTGACCATCAGCGCCACCCGCGCCAAGAGCGAGGCGGGCAAGACGCCGCAGAAGATCACGGTGATCACTCGCGAGCAGATCGAGCAGCAACTGGCGATCACCTCCGATCACGGGCAGATCCTCAGCAACCTGATTCCGTCCTATTCGCCGAGCCGGCAGAAGATGAGCAGCGCCGGCGAGACCTTCCGTGGCCGTTCGGCGCTGGTGCTGATCGATGGCGTGCCGCAGTCCACGCCGTTGCGCGACAGCGCCCGGGACGGCTACACCATCGATATGGCCATGGTCGAGCGCATCGAGGTGATCCACGGTGCCAGTGCCGAGCATGGCCTGGGCGCTACCGGCGGGATCATCAACTACGTCACCCGTCGCCCCCAGGGCGGCACGTTCAAGCAGCATGCCGGGGTCAGCTTTGAAGCACCGAGCGACTATGAGTCCGCCGGCCTGGGCTACAAGCTGGATTACCGGTTCGAAGGCAACCAGGGCAGCTGGGACTACCTGGCCGCCGCCAGCTGGCAGACTCGGGGCATGTCCTACGATGCCGACGGCACCCTGATCGGCGTCGACGACACCCAGGGCGACATCATGAACTCGGTCAGCAGCGACCTGATGCTCAAGCTCGGCTACTGGTTCGACGCCGATCAGAACCTCGAACTGATGGTCAATCGCTTCCAGATCGAGGGCGAGCACGAGTACCTCAACGTGCCGGGCGACCGCGCCAGTGGTACCCCGGCCACCTCGCGCAAGGGCAGCCCGCCGGGCGAAGCGCCGCAGAACGAAGTGCTGGCCACCAGCCTGAGCTACAAGCACGACGACCTGCATGGCAATCGCCTGAGCGCACAGCTCTACAGTCAGCGTTTTCGCGGGCGTTTCGGCGGCAACACCCTGGCCACTTTCCAGGACCCCGCGCTTGCCCCGGTCGGTACCCTGTTCGACCAGTCGCAGAACGAGTCGGACAAGTACGGCGGCAAGTTCACCCTGAGCCGCGATGGCCTGTTCGACAACCATCTGATGCTCACCGGCGGCCTCGACGTGCTGCAGGACACCACCAGCCAGATGCTGATTGCCACCGATCGCGAGTGGGTACCGGAAACCCAGTTCCGCAACTTCGCACCCTTTATCCAGGCGGAAATCCGCGCCCACGAGCGCCTCACCCTGCACGCCGGGGTGCGCCACGAGTATGCCGAGTTGGAGGTTGGCAGCTTCCACACCATCGCCTCCACCACCAAGCCTGCCGGCGGCGTAAGCGTCGAGGGCGGCAGCCCGACGTTCGAGGAAACCCTGTTCAACACCGGCCTGGTGTTCCAGCTCACCGACTGGGCGCAGCTCTACGCCAACTACTCCGAGGGCTTCGGCATGCCGGATGTCGGTCGCGTGCTGCGCGGCATCGGCCAGCCGGGCATGAGCGTCGACAGCTTTCTCGACCTGCAGCCGATCGTCACCGATAACCGCGAGGTTGGCCTGCGCTTCAACCATGGCCCCTTCGATGCGGAAATCGGCTACTTCGAATCCAATGCCGACCTCGGCGCGCGCCTGGAGAATGTCGGCGGGGCGTTCCAGGTCCGTCGCGAGCGCAGCGAAATCGATGGTATCGAGGCCACGGCCGGTTGGCAGATCAACCCGGTACATCGCGTGCAGGCCACCTATGCCCAGGTCAATGGCCAGTCCGATACCGACGGCGATGGCAAGGTCGACACCGACCTGGACGGTGCCAATATTTCCCCGGACCGCTACGGCGTCAGCTGGCAGGCCAACTGGACCGACAAGCTGAATACCCGGCTGCAGGCCAACCACTACGCCAGCCGCGGCTTCGACGATCCGGCCCTGGATTTCGACGGCTACAGCCTGGTCGACGCCTCGCTCGGCTACCGCCTGCCGGTGGGCGAAGCCAGCCTGGGTATCGAGAACCTGCTGAACAAGGAATACCTGAGCTACTACGCCCAGGCCGCCAGCAAGCGTGACGATCAGATGTTTATGGGCCGCGGGCGCACCGTGACCCTGGGTTACCAGGTCAGCTTCTAGCTACGCGTTTGCCCGCAGGGCGTCGTGGGCCGACGGCCGTGACGCCCGCTCAAGCAGAAGCAAAACGCCGCGAATAATCGCGGCGTTTTGCAGTGTGCCTGCCGTATATCGGCTGCATGACAGATCGCCATAACTCTTGGTGAGAATAAATTGTATTCGTAGTTGCTAATGATTAGCATGCGCGTCGTTTCACACCACCTGCCTCGCTCCTTCTGTTGAGCGCCATTTGCGCTCAGGGGAGACCTTTTTTGTTTGTTGGGGATAAGCATGACCATTCGCAGTCGCAAGCATCAAAAAGTCAGTCATCTGGCAGCGCTGATCGCCGCCGCTATTCCAGGGATGGCGTTTGCCCAGACGGAAGAGGCACAGGGCGAGTTGAACCTGCCGGAGATGGTCGTCACCTCCAAAGCCGAGGTGCCCTACAAGGCCGCCAAAAGCGCCAACAGCAAACTGACCCAGCCGCTGCTCGACACGCCGAAGACCGTGCAGGTGATCAAGAAGGAAATGCTTCGCGAGCAGGGTGCCAACAGCCTGATGGAAGCACTGCGCAACACCCCCGGCATCACCATGCAGCTGGGCGAGAACGGCAATACCTCGGCCGGCGACACCTTTATGATGCGCGGCTTCTCCACCCAGAACTCGACCTTCGTCGATGGCGTGCGTGATCTGGGTGCGGTCAGCCGCGACGTGTTCAACCTCGAGCAGGTCGAAGTGGTCAAGGGCGCTGCCGGTTCCGATATCGGTCGCGGCGCATCGTCCGGCTATATCAACCTGATCACCAAGCTGCCGACCCTGACCGACGAGGTCTTCACCACCATCGGCTACGGCACGGCGGACAAGAGCAACCTCACCGCCGATATCAATCGGAAACTGGGCGACAACTCGGCCTTGCGTCTGAACCTGATGCGTCGCGATGGCGATGTCGATGGCCGCGATTACGTCGACAACAGCAGCTACGGCGTGGCACCGTCGATTGCCTTCGGCCTGGATACCGCGACCCGCGTTTATGTCTATTCCCAGCATGTACGCCAGGACAACACCCCGGATGGCGGCATTCCCACCATCGGCATGCACGGCTTCTATAACAGCGATGCCGGCATCAATGCCGGCGGCAAGGTCGATAGCGAGAACTATTACGGCTCCAAAAGTGATCAGGAAAAGATCGACGGCGATATGTTCAGCGTCAAAGTCGAGCACGACTTCAATGACGCCCTGACCCTGCGCAACCTGTCGCGCTGGGGCCGCAGCAACAACGATCGCACCCTCACCGGTATCAATGCCATCAGCGCACCGAGTGCCGATCCTTCGACCTGGACCGTGGAGCGCCGGCGTCAGGTGGTCGATCAGGAAAACGAAATCCTCGCCAACCAGACCAGCCTGAGTGCGGCATTCGACACCTTCGGCCTGCGCAACGAGCTGGCCGCCGGTCTCGAGCTGATGAGCGAGAAGCAGCTCAACCGTGGTTACGACGTTGCCGCCCAGGTTATCGACGGCGTGGCCTACCCGGCGGTGCCTGTTCCGCCGGCCAACCTCTACGACCCGAGCGTTCATGATCTCCTCGGCGATCCCTACAAGACCGGGGCCTATAACGACGGCGAGACCAAGACCGCGGCGCTTTATGTGTTCGACACCCTGCACCTGAACCAGCAGTGGGCACTCAATGGCGGCGTGCGTTTCGAGCACTACCGCACCGAGACCGACAGCGTCGCCATCATCGATAAGGCTCGAGTGCCGGGTAGCGCCTACGAGTCGGGCGATCTGACCAGCTGGAATGCCGGTGTGCTGTTCAAACCGCTGGAAAACGGCAGCATCTACCTGTCCTACGCCAACTCGCTGACCCCGCCGGGCAGCGGCAACTTCAACCTGGCTGCCAGTGCCGCCGACTCCTCGTCTAACGAACAGGTCGGTCTGGACCCGCAGGAAACCGAACATGTCGAGCTGGGCACCAAGTGGGACCTGCTGGATGAGCGCCTGGCGCTGACCCTGGCGGCCTACCGCACCGAGAACGACAAGCAGGTCAGCTACGACGCCTTCGCCGCCCGCTACTTTCAGGAAGGCAAGACCCGCGTCGACGGCGTCGAGCTGGGCCTGGTCGGCCAGCTGAGCAACTTCTGGCAGGTTTCGGCGGGTATCGCCCATATGAAAACCAAGCAGATCGATCAACTCAGTCACCGGGCCAGCACCGGGGTCACCTCCGAGAACACCGGCGTGCGCTGGTCGCCGGACCTGACCGCGACCCTGTGGACCTCCTACACCCTGGGCGATCTGACCCTGGGCGGCGGTGCGCGCTATGTGTCCGAGCAGGATCGGGTGGTCACCTCCGGCACCGATCTGAGTACCCAGAACATGCCGTCCATCCCGTCCTACTGGGTGGCGGACGCCATGGCCGCCTACCGCGTCAACGACAACCTCAACCTGCGTCTGAACCTGTACAACCTGTTCGACGAGGAATATATCGAAACGCTGAACAATGGCGGCTCGCGGGTGCGCATGGGTACGCCGCTCTCGGCGATGCTGACCAGCGAACTGAGCTTCTGATAGACGGGTCGCCGAACCTGAAGCCTGCGCGCATGCGCGGGCTTCTTGCGTTCTGTATTGGCTATGTCCCAATTGGTTGTTGCAGGCGGCTTTTGTAGGGTGGGTTAGTGGCGCGGAACCGGGTTGGCGAAGCAGCTGCGGCATCTGTGCGCCACGTAACCCACCAAGCGGTGATCGGCCTGGCCTCCGCTGGTGGGTTACGGCGCAACTGATTAGGCATCGACAGATTGCCCGTGACCATGCGCCTAACCCACCCTGCGAACTACCGCGCCTAGTGCCCCGCGCGCTGCAACACATAACGATACATAGCCTTCGTATTTGTGGAGAGGAAATCGATGCTGCTGCATATCCCCCAGGTGCTGAGTAAGGCGCAAGTCGCCGCGCTGCGTGCCGAACTGGCGGCCCATACCTGGGTCGACGGCGTGCAGACGTCCGGCGCGCAGGCTGCGAGCCTCAAGCAGAACCTGCAGTTTCCGCCGGATTCGCCGGCCTTCGCCGGGCTGGCGCAGCGCGTGGCCGATGCGCTGGCGCGCCATCCGTTATTCGTCTCCGCGGTGCTGCCGCGGCATATGTTGCCGCCCATGTTCAACTGCTATCAGGGCGGCGCTCGCTACGGCAACCATGTGGACAACGCCCTGCAGCGTGACCGCTTCAGCGGCGATCAGGTGCGCACCGATGTCTCCACCACGGTGTTTCTCAGCGAGCCGGACGAGTACGACGGCGGCGAGCTGATCGTCGAGGACACCTACGGCGAGCATGAGATCAAGCTGGAAGCGGGCGATGCCATTATCTACCCGGCGACCAGCCTGCACCGTGTCGAGCCGGTGACCCGCGGCGCGCGCATCGCCTCCTTTCTCTGGACGCAAAGCCGGGTGCGCGACGCCTGGCAGCGCAAGATGCTGTTCGATCTGGACATGACCATCCTCAAGCTGCGCCACGATCTGGGCGACAGCGCCGAGGTGGTGAGTCTGACCGGCACCTATCACAACCTGCTGCGCCAGTGGGCGGACTGAAATGGCCTTGAGCGAACCCCTGAGCGCGATCCCGGCCGATCTGGTCGCGGCCTGCGATTACCAGCGCTATGCCCTGCAGCGCCTGGATGCCAATGCCCTGGCCTACCTGCAGGGCGGTGCGGCGGATGAGCTGACCTGCCAGGCCAATCTGGATGCCTGGCGCGACTGGGCCATAGTGCCGCGCCTGCTGCGCGACCTGCGTGGCGGCCACACCCGCTGCACCTTGCTCGGCGATGAGCTGCAGCACCCCATATTGCTCGCGCCGGTGGCCTATCAGCAGCTGTTTCACCCTGAGGGCGAGTTGGCCAGCGCCCTGGCGGCCGGCGTGATGGGCGGCGGCGCGGTGCTCAGCTCCTTCGCCTCCACGCCGCTGGAGGAGGTCGCCGAGGCGGCGACCGGCCCGCTGTGGTTCCAGCTGTACTGGCAGGGCGACGGCGCGGCGACCCTGGCGCTGGCACAGCGCGCCGAGGCGGCGGGTTATCGCGCCCTGGTGCTGACGGTGGATGCGCCGGTGTCGGGGCTGCGCAATCGCGAACAGCGCGCCGGCTTTACCCTGCCGGACGGCATCGCCGCGGTGAATATCGGCAATCCGCCGGTTGTGCCCCAGGTGTCGCCCGGCGGCAGCGCGGTATTCGACGCCATGCTGGCCATCGCGCCGACCTGGGACGATGTGCGCTGGCTCTGCCGGCATAGCCGGCTGCCCATTCTGCTCAAGGGCATCCTGCATCCAGGCGATGCGCGCCTGGCCATGGATGCGGGGGCGGCGGGCGTCATCGTCTCCAACCATGGCGGCCGGGTGCTGGACTCGCAATGGCCGGCGCTCAAGGCCTTGCCCGGCATTCGTGCGGAATTGGGCGCGGATGCGCTGGTTCTGGTGGATGGCGGCATCCGCCGTGGCACCGATGTGTTCAAGGCCCTGGCGCTGGGGGCCGACGCCGTGCTGATCGGTCGGCCCTATATCCATGCCCTGGCCACGGCCGGCGCGCTGGGCGTGGCGCATCTGCTCAAGCTGCTGCGCGAGGAGCTGGAAGTGAGCATGGCCCTGAGCGGCTGTCGCGAGCTGTCCTGCATCGGCCCGGATGCGCTGCAGCCGCTCAAGGGGTGAGACAAAGGCTACGTACCTATTACCTGTTGTATGGGGCGTTTGGGCGGGTGGGCCTATTGGCAGGCTCCACAGTGGGTAGGGTGTGCCATGCGCACCAGCAACGACTGCAGATTCCTGGTGCGCACGGCGCACCCTACGATGGCGTCGGGCGCATGGATGCAACACCCTCTTGCGAGATAGCCGGGAAAGAGCCTTTGTAAATTAGTGGTAAAGCCGTGGTTTGCATTATTAAATGCAAGCTCTTCTCAAATAGAATTGCGTCGCGGTGACGACCGCGGTGGTCGTCGCTTCTGTCAGGTACCCCTTCGTGTTCAAGAAAATCCTCTTTCAACTGCACTGGCTGCTCGGTATCAGTGCGGGTCTGGTGCTGGCGCTGATGGGCGTGACCGGCGCGGCTTATTCGTTTCAGGACGAATTGTTGCGCGCGCTCAATCCCGAGGTGTTGCAGGTCGAAGTGCGCGCCAGCGGCGTGCTGACGCCTGACGTGCTGGTGCCGCGTATCGAGGCGGCCAGCCAGCAGCGGGTGGTGCGTCTGAACGTCGAGGCGGCGGCCGACCGCGCCGGGCGGGCGATGTTCGCCCCGCCTGCGGGCGAGCGCCGCGGCGAGGCGCGCTATTTCGATCCCTATAGCGGCGAGCTGCTCGGCGAGGCGAGTGGCCAGGGCTTTTTCGACCTGATGCTGGAGCTGCATCGTTTTCTTGCCATGGGCGAGTATGGCAAGCAGATCACCGCCGCCAGCACCCTGGCGCTGATCTTTTTCTGCCTCTCCGGCCTCTACCTGCGCTGGCCGCGCCAGGCCTTGAACTGGCGCGCCTGGCTGACCCTGGACTGGGCCAAGCGCGGCCGTGCATTCAATTGGGATCTGCATGCAGTGGCCGGCACCTGGTGTCTGGCGTTCTACCTGTGTGCCGCGCTGACCGGGCTGTATTGGTCCTACGACTGGTACCGCGAAGGGCTGACCGCGCTGCTCAGCAGCGAGCCTGCCGGCGAGCAGCGCAAGCGCGGCGGCCGGCCAGCTGCCGGAGCCGTGCCAGAGGTGAATTACCCGGCGCTCTGGGCCGGCCTGCAGCAGGCCGCCGGGCCGCGGCTGAGCGGTTACAGCCTGCGCCTGCCGGCTGCGCCCGGTCAGCCGGCCACGGTGTTCTATATGCGTGACGACGCGCCCCACGAGCGCGCCTTCAACCAGCTCAGCCTGGATGGGCAAAGCGGCGCGGTGAAACAGCACAAACGCTACCGCGAGCAGGCCTTTGGCGATCAACTGCTGACCAGCAACTATGCCCTGCATGTGGGCAGCTACTTCGGTCTGCCCGGACGCATCCTGATGTTCCTGGCCAGCCTGAGCATGCCGCTGTTCGCCATCACCGGCTGGTTGCTGTACCTCGATCGCCGGCGCAAGAAGCGCGCGCTGCTGCAGGCCCGTGGCGCGTTGCGGCCGAATACGGTGCCGGGCGATGGCTGGCTGATCGGCTTTGCCAGTCAGAGCGGTTTCGCCGAACAGCTGGCCTGGCAAACCGCCGGGCAGTTGCAGGCCGCCGGCCTGGCCGTCAGCGTGCAGCCCCTGGCCCGCCTCGACCGGCAGACTCTCAGCCAGACCCGGCAGGCGCTATTTGTGCTGAGCACCTTTGGCGACGGCGAGGCCCCGGACAGCGCCCGAGGCTTCGAGCGCAATCTGCTCGGCCAGGCCCTGGATCTGCCCCAGCTGCGTTACGCCATGCTGGCCCTCGGTGATCGCCAGTATCAGCACTTCTGCGGTTTTGCCCTGCGGGTGCAGGACTGGCTGGCGCGGCAGGGCGCGCGCAGCCTGTTCGATGCGGTGCAGGTCGACGCCGCCGATACCACGGCGCTGGCCAGCTGGCAGCGTCAGCTCGGCGAACTGACCGGCGCTCAGCCGTTGCACCAGGGTGAAAGGCCGTATGGCCTGTGGACCCTGACACGTCGCGAGCTGCTCAACCCCGGCAGCCAGGGTGCGCCAACCTATCTGCTGGCATTGCGTGCCGCACAGCCGACTAACTGGAGTGCCGGCGATATTCTCGAAGTGCCGCCACGTCACAGCGACGCCAGGGTGCAGGCCTGGTTGCTGGCCCATGGACTGGATGGCAGTCAGGCAGTCAATCTCGATGGCCTGAGCCAGTCACTGCAGCAGGCGCTGCGCGGCAAGCAGTTGCCCGAGCAGTTCAGCCATCTGGTCGGCCTGCATGCCCAGGCGCTGCTCGATGCGCTGGTGCCGCTGGCCGCACGCGAATACTCCATCGCCTCCTTGCCCGCCGACGGCGAGCTGGAGTTGATCGTGCGTCAGGAGCGGCATGCCGACGGCTCGCTGGGCCTGGGCTCCGGCTGGCTGACCGAGGGGGCGGCGCTGCACGGCCAGTTGCTGGCACGGGTGCGGCGTAACAGCGCCTTCCATGTGCCGGACGATGCCCGGCCGCTGATCCTGATCGGCAATGGCACCGGCCTGGCCGGGCTGCGCAGCCTGCTCAAGGCGCGCATCGCCGCCGAGCACGGGCGCAACTGGCTGTTGTTCGGCGAGCGCAATGCGGCCTATGACTTCTATTGCCGGGACGAACTGCAGGGCTGGCTGGCCAGCGGCGACCTGGCGCGCCTGGACCTGGCCTTTTCCCGCGATCAGGCCGTCAAGGTCTATGTGCAGGACCGCCTGCGTGAAGCCGCCGCGCCGCTGCGCGAATGGCTGGCCGAGGGGGCGGCGATCTATGTCTGTGGCAGCCTCGATGGCATGGCGGCCGGGGTGGATAAGGTGCTGCACGAGTTGCTGGGCGAGGCCGCCGTCAATGCGCTGCGCGAAGAGGGCCGCTATCGCCGCGATGTGTATTGAGCCCTGTGCCGGCGGCCCCGGGATGACCCCGGGGCCGCCTGTAGCCTCCGGGCCAGGGTCGCAAAGTGCGCGTTTGCGACTGGTGCCGATGCGCCTGTGGCTCTAAGCTTGGGGCCATGAACAGAATCCTGCTGAACTGCGATATGGGCGAAAGCTTCGGCGTCTGGAACATGGGCGACGATGCCCATGCCATGCCGCTGATCGATCAGGCCAACCTGGCTTGCGGCTTCCATGCCTCCGACCCCATGACCATGCTGCGCACCGTCGAGCTGGCGGTGCAGCATGGGGTGAGCATCGGCGCGCATCCGGCCTATCCCGATATGGTCGGTTTCGGTCGCCGGCATATGGCCTGTTCGCCCTACGAGGTGACTGCCCTGGTGCTTTACCAGATCGGCGCGCTGGATGCCTTCTGCCGCGCCGCCGGTACCCGCCTGGCCTACGTCAAACCCCATGGCGCGCTGTACAACGATCTGGTGCGCGACGATGCCCTGTTCTCGGCGGTGCTGGAGGCCTGCGCCAGCTATCGCCAGGGCCTGCCGCTGATGACCCTGGCCCTGACCGACAACACCCGCGAGCTGCGCCTGGCCGATGAAGCCGATGTGCCGCTGCTGTTCGAAGCCTTCGCCGACCGCGCCTACCTGGCCGATGGGCAGTTGGCTCCGCGGCGTCTGTCTGGCGCGGTGCATCGCGACCCGCAGCGGATTCTCGAACAGGGCCTGGCGATTGCCCGCGGCGAGCCCTTCGCCGATATCGACGGCAAACCCTTGCAGCTGCGCGCCGACAGCCTCTGCGTGCATGGCGACAACGCCGATTCACTGGCCGTGCTGCGGCGTTTGCGGGCCATGCTGGACGCCTCGTGATCCGCATCGAACCGGCCGGTGCCGAAGCGCTGCTGCTGGTGCTGGCCGAGCAGCCGGACGCGCACCTGGCGCAGCGTCTGGCCCTGCTGGCCGAGCGTATCCGCGGTGAACTCGGGCCCCTGCTGACCGACCTGGTGCCCGGCTGGACCAGCCTGCTGCTGCACTACGACCTGACCCGCACCGATCACCTACAACTGGCCGAACGGCTCAAGCCGCTGCTGGAACGCTGGATCGACCAGCCCTTGAGCGAGCGGGCGGGTCGTCTGCACGAAATCCCCATCTGTTACAACGGCGAAGACCTGGCCGAGGTGGCGCGCCTGTGTCGCCTGGATCTCCAGCAGGTGATCGAGTTGCATGGCGCGCCCGAGTACCGGGTCGGGGCCATCGGCTTCGCCCCTGGATTCGCCTACCTGGGCGAGCTGCATCCGCGCCTGGTCTTGCCGCGGCGCGCCACCCCGCGGCTGGCGGTGCCGGCCGGCAGCCTGGCCATCGCCGAACGGCTGACGGCCATCTATCCGCAGCGTTCGCCCGGCGGCTGGCACCTGCTCGGGCGCTGTCCCTGGAGCCTGTTCGACGCCGCCCGCGAGCCGCCATGCCCCCTGGCTCTGGGCGACCGGGTGCGTTTTCGGGCCATCGATGAGCACAGCTTCGTCAGCGAGGGCGGTCAGCCGTGAAGGGCCTGCGGGTATTGAAGCCCGGGCCGCTGAGCCTGCTGCAGGATGGCGGCCGCCGGGGCTGGCAGCACCTCGGCGTGTCGCCGGCCGGACCGCAGGACCTGCATGCCGCGGCCTGGGCCAATCGCCTGCTGCACAACCCCTGGGGCACACCGCTGCTGGAAATCGCCCTGGGCGATGTCGAACTGCAGGCCGAGCGCGACACCTGGCTGGCGGTTTGTGGCGCGGAGATGCCCCTAAGCCTGGATGGCCGGACGCTACCGCTCTGGTCGCGGTTTCCCGTACGCGCCGGGGCGCGCCTGCAGATGGGTTTTGCCCGCAGCGGCCAGCGCGCCTACCTGGCGGTGGCCGGTGGCTTTCGCGCCGCACCGGTACTGGGCAGCGTCAGCGCCCAGCAACGCGAGGGCCTCGGCGGCCTGGACGGCCAGGGTTCGCCGCTGCAGGTGGGGGATCGGCTGCCCTGTGCTAGCGGCGGGGTATTCAGCCACCCGGCCAGCGTGCCTTGGCCCTATCGCCCGGACTATCGCGGCAAGCCCCTGCTGCGGGTGATTACCGGCGGCGATGCGGCGAGTTTCGACGAGGATCAGTTGCAGGGTTTTTTCGCCCAGACCTGGCAGCTCAGCCCGCATTCCGACCGGATGGGCGCGCGGCTGCTGGGCGAGCCGCTGCAGGTGCCGGCGCGCGAATGGTCCCTGGGCGTCGGCCGCGGGGCCATTCAGGTGCCGCCGGACGGTCAGCCGATCATTCTCCAGGCCGATCACCAGACCATGGGCGGCTACCCGCTGCTGGGCTGGCTGCACCCGCTGGACCAGAGCCGCCTGGCGCAATGCCCGGCGCACCAGGAGGTGCGCTTTACCCCGGTCAGCGTCAGCGATGCCCAGGCCGAGCTGCGCGAGTTTTATCGGTTTTTTCGGCGTTGATACCGTGCTGTGCCCATCGCGGGCATGGCCCGCTCCTACAGGTCGGTGGCGGTCTTGTGGGAGAGGCTTTTGCCGCGACTTTTTGGCTTAGCCGTTGATTGTCTCCGCATGGTGGCAGGCCACCTGCCTGGCATCGAGCAGGCGCAGTAGCGGCTGTTCCACCCGGCAGCGCTCGGTCGCATGGGGGCAGCGTTGGTGGAAGGCGCAACCGCTGGGCGGCGACAGCGGGTTGGGCAGCTCGCCACTGATCTTGATCTTAGGTTTGCTCGGGTCAGGATGGATGGTCGGGGTCGCCGACAGCAGCGCCTGGGTATAGGGGTGCAGCGGGCGGTTGTAGATCAGCTCGCTGGGGCCCATTTCCACCGGGCGGCCGAGGTACATCACCAGTACATCGTCGGCCACGTGGCGTACCACCGAGAGGTTGTGCGAAATAAAGACGTAGCCGGTGTTGAACTGCTCCTGCAGGTCCATAAACAGGTTGAGCACCTGGGCCTGGATCGACACGTCCAGCGCCGAGGTCGGTTCATCCGCCACCAGCACCTTGGGTTGCAGCATCATCGCCCGGGCCAGGGCGATGCGCTGGCGCTGACCGCCGGAGAACATATGCGGGTAGCGCTGGTAATGCTCGGGGCGCAGGCCCACCTGCTGCATCATCGCCTGCACTCGTTCGCGCCGTTCCAGGCGCGACAGCTGAGTGTTGATCAGCAGCGGTTCGCCCAGCTGGTCGCCGACCTTCTGCCTTGGGTTGAGCGAGGCGTAGGGGTTCTGAAAGACCATCTGCACGTCACGGCGCAGCTGCTTGCGCTGCGCCTTGTTGGCACCCGTCACTTCCTGCCCGGCGATCTGCAGCGAGCCCGAACTGGGCTCCTCGATCAGCGTCAGGGCGCGGGCCAGGGTGGATTTGCCGCAGCCGGACTCGCCGGCCACCGCCAGGGTCTTGCCCGCCTGTAAGTCAAAGGACACGCCATTGAGCGCCTGCACCTGGGCATTGGGCTGGAACAGGCCGCGGGAGATTTCGTAGTGACGGGTGAGGTCGCGAGCAGTCAGGACGGCGCTCATCAGGCCACCTCCGCAGTCAGGTTGAGCGGGTAGAAGCAGCGCGCTGCGCCACGTTCATGGGCATCCAGGCTCGGTCGCTGTTCACGGCAATGGGCCTGGGCGTAGGGGCAACGTGGCGACAGCAGGCAGCCCACTGGCCGGTCGTAGCGCCCCGGGACGATGCCGGGCAAGGTGGTCAGGCGGCGCTGGCCCTGGCTGTGCTCGCCCCAGTTTTGCTCAGGCACCGCCTTGAGCAGCGCCTCGGTGTAGGGGTGGCTGGGCGCGCTGAACAGCTGCGGCACGCTGCCGATCTCCACTGCCTGCCCGGCATACATCACGCAGACCCGTTGCGCAGTTTCCGCGACCACGGCCAGGTCATGGGTGATCAGCACCAGGCCCATGTTCTGTTCGCGTTGCAGGCCCACCAGCAGGTCCATGATCTGCGCCTGAATGGTCACATCCAGGGCCGTGGTCGGTTCGTCGGCGATCAGCAGTTTGGGCTCGGCGGCAATCGCCATGGCAATCGCCACCCGCTGGCTCATGCCGCCGGACAGTTGGTGCGGGTAGGCATTCAGGCGGCTGGCGGCGGCAGGGATTTCCACCCGGTCGAGCAGTTGCAGCGCGCGCTGACGGGCAGCCTGGCCTTTGAGGTTCAAGTGTTGGCGCAATACCTCCTCAATCTGAAAACCCACGGTAAAGCTGGGGTTGAGGGCGGTCATCGGGTCCTGAAAGACCATCGACAGGTCCTTGCCGACGATATGCCGCCGCTGGCGACCCTTGAGGCGCAGCATGTCGGTGCCGTCGAACTGCAGGCTGTCGGCCGTGACGATGCCGGGGGCGTCGATCAGGCCCATCAGCGCCATCATGGTCACCGATTTGCCGGAGCCGGATTCGCCGACAATCGCCAGTACTTCGCCCTTGTCGACGCTGAGGTCGAGGCCGTCGACTACCGGGATGGCAGTGGCGTCGCCGAAGCGCACGCTGAGGTTTTTGATATCCAACAGGCTCATGCGGGGTTCCTCACTGCGCATTCTTGAGTTTCGGGTCGAGTGCATCGCGCAGCCCGTCGCCCATCAGATTGATCGCCAGCACGCTGAGCAGAATGGTCAGGCCCGGCAGGCTGACCACCCACCAGGCGCGCTCGATATAGTCGCGCGCCGATGCCAGCATGGTGCCCCACTCGGGCGTTGGCGGTTGTACGCCGAGGCCGAGAAAGCCCAGGGCCGCGGCGTCGAGAATCGCCGAGGAAAAGCTCAGGGTGGCCTGCACGATCAGCGGTGCCATGCAGTTGGGCAGCACGGTGATAAACATCAGCCGCGGCAGGCTGGCACCGGCCAGGCGCGCCGCGGTGACGTAGTCGCGGTTCAGCTCGCCCATCACCGCGGCGCGGGTCAGGCGCACGTAAGACGGCAGCGAGACGATGGCGATGGCGAAGATGGTGTTGATCAGGCCTGGGCCGAGGATGGCGACGATGGCAACCGCCAGCAGCAGCGAGGGCAGGGCCAGCATGATATCCATCAGGCGCATGATCGACGGGCCGAGCAGGCGCGGAAAGAAACCAGCAACCAGCCCCAGGAGGATGCCGGGGATCAGTGACATCAGCACCGAGGCCAGGCCGATCAGCAGCGACAGCCGCGCGCCGTGGATCAGCCGCGACAGCAGGTCGCGGCCCACTTCATCGGTGCCCAGCAGAAATTGCAGCTGACCACCTTCCAGCCAGGCCGGCGGGGTGAGCAGAAATTCGCGGTATTGCTCGCTGGGGTCGTGCGGGGCGATCCAGGGCGCAAACAGCGCGCAGATAACCAGCAGGATCATAAACGCCAGCCCGGCGACCGCGCCCTTGTTGTGGGCGAAGGCCTGCCAGAATTCCTTGAGCGGTGAGGGGTAGAACAGGCTCTGGTCGATAGTGGTGGTCGTCATGGGCGAGCCTCCAGAACGGGCCTGCGTAGGGTGGATGACGCTCTTTTCATCCACCGCTTGGCCGTTACGATGGTGGATGGGTGAAGCGTCATCCACCCTACGGAAAGGTTGCGGCTATGCATGATGTTTTCCTTAGCGCTGATGGCGAATGCGTGGATTGGCTAATCCATAAAGGATGTCCACCACGAAGTTGACCAGGATCACCAGGCAGGCGATCAGCAGAATGCCGTTCTGCACCACCGGGTAGTCACGCGCGCCGATCGACTCGATCAGCCATTTGCCGATGCCCGGCCAGGAGAAGATGGTTTCGGTCAGCACCGCGCCCGCCAGCAGCGCGCCGACCTGCAGGCCGAACACCGTGAGCACCGGGATCAGCGCATTGCGCAGGCCATGGACGAACACCACGCGGGCCGGCGACAGGCCCTTGGCGCGGGCGGTACGTACATAGTCCTCGCGCAGTACTTCAAGCATCGCCGAGCGGGTCATGCGCGCGATGACCGCGAGTGGGATGGTGCCGAGCACGATGGCCGGCAGGATCAGGTGACGCAGGGCGTCGACAAAGGCCCCGGGCTCGTCCGCCAGCAGGGTGTCGATCAGCATAAAACCGGTGACCGGCGGGATGTCGTAGAGCAGGTCGATGCGCCCGGACACCGGCGTCCAGCCCAGCCAAACCGAGAAGAACATGATCAGCAGCAGACCCCACCAGAAAATCGGCATGGAGTAACCGGCCAGGGAGATGCCCATCACCCCATGGTCGAACAGCGAGCCGCGCTTGAGGGCGGCGATGACGCCGGCGATCAGACCCAGGCTGCCGGCGAACAGCAGGGCGGCCAGAGCCAGTTCGACGGTGGCGGGGAACAGGGTGAGAAACTCGCTCCACACGCTTTCCCGGGTGCGCAGTGATTGCCCCAGATCACCCTGGGCCAGCTGGCCGATATAGTCGAAATACTGGGCATACAGCGGTTTGTTCAGGCCCAGGCGCTCCATGGCCTCGGCATGCATCACCGGGTCGACGCGGCGCTCACCCATCATCACTTCCACCGGGTCGCCGGGGATCATGCGGATCAGCGCGAAGGTCAGCAGGGTGACGCCGAAAAAGGTGGGGATCAGTAGCCCCAGGCGTCTGGCAATAAAGGACAGCATCGGGGTCAGTGCTCCTGAAAAGATGAGCGTGCGTCGGGCTGCATGGCCTGACGCTGTTGTAGTGCGGCGAGTAGCTCGGCAGCGTGGTGCCGGTTGAGCGCGCGCGTGGCAGGCCGGGTGCGGCTGGCGACACGGTGCCTAGCGGTTAGGTCGGGCCAGATAGTAGGTCCAGACATCAGCGTAATCCTCGGGTTATACGGAGCCAGCAAACGGCAGCCGGGTAGGCCGCCGTTGTCGGGCTGGCGAGTGGCGGGGTAAGCCGCTCGCCAGCATGGTCGAGAAACGCTGTTACTTGACGCCGACGCCGTAGAAGGAGTTCAGCGCGAAGGGGCTGATGCGGAAGTCCACGACCTTCTTGCTCATGGGCTGATAGACCGTGGAGTGGGCGATCGGGGTGATCGGCACTTCGCGCTTGAGAATCACCTGAGCCTGCTTGTACAGCTCGGTGCGCTCGGCGGTGTCGGTCACGCGCTTGGCGGCTTTCACCAGCTTGTCGTAGTCGGCATGGCACCACTTGGAGAAGTTGTTGCCGTCCACCGCGTCGCAGCCGTAGAGGGTGCCCAGCCAGTTGTCCGGGTCACCGTTGTCGCCGCTCCAGCCGATCAGCATGGCGTCGTGTTCGCCGGCCTTGGCGCGCTTGAGGTATTCGCCCCATTCGTAGCTGACGATCTTGGCCTTGATACCGACCTTGGCCCAGTCGCTTTGCAGCATCTCGGCCATCAGCTTGGCGTTGGGGTTGTAGGGGCGCTGCACCGGCATGGCCCACAGGGTGATCTCGGTGCCTTCCTTGATGCCGGCAGCCTTGAGCAGCGCCTTGGCTTTTTCCGGGTCATAGGCGGGGTCCTTGATGCTGTCGTCATAGGACCACTGGGTCGGCGGCATGCCGTTGACCGCCAGCTGGCCGGCGCTCTGGTACACCGCGTCGATGATGCCCTGCTTGTTTACCGCCATGTCCAGCGCCTGGCGCACTTCGAGCTGGTCGAACGGCGGGTGGGTGACGTTGTAGGCGATATAGCCGACGTTGAACCCGGCCTGCTCGGGCATGTCCAGATTCGGGTCTTTTTTCAGCGAGTCCAGATCCGCCGGGCGCGGGAACAGGGTGACCTGGCATTCGCCGGCCTTGAGCTTCTGCATGCGCACCGAGGCGTCGGTGTTGATGGCGAAGATCAGGTTGTCGATCTTCACCTCATCGGGTTGCCAGTATTCCTTGTTGCCCTTGAAGCGGATCACCGCGTCTTTCTGGTAGCGGCTGAACACGAAGGGGCCGGTGCCGATGGGCTTCTGGTTGATGTCGGCGGCCTTGCCGGCCTTGAGCAGGCTATCGGCGTATTCGGCGGACTGGATCGAGGCAAAGCTCATCGCCAGGTTCTGGATAAAGGCGGCGTCGACCTCGTTGAGGCTGAAGCGGACGGTCATGTCGTCGAGTTTTTCGATCTTGGCGATATTGGCGTCCATGCCCATATCGGTGAAGTAGGGGAACTCCGACGGGTAGGCTTTGCGGAAGGGGTGGTCCTTGTCGAGCATGCGCTGGAAGGTGAACAGCACGTCATCGGCGTTGAAGTCGCGGCTCGGCGTGAAGTAGTCGGTGGTGTGGAATTTCACCTGCGGGCGCAGATGGAAGGTGTAGCTCAGGCCGTCTTCGCTGATGTCCCACTTCTCGGCCAGGCCGGGGATCACTTTGGTGCCGCCACGTTCGAACTGGCTCAGGCGGTTGAATACGGTTTCCGCGGCGGCATCGAAATCGGTGCCGGTGGTGTACAGGCCCGGGTCGAACCCGGCGGGGCTGCCTTCGGAGCAGAACACCAGATTGCCGGCGGCACTGGCAAACGGGGTGCTGGCGATCAGCCCAGCGGCGAGTAAAGCCTGGATGACGGCGTGCTTACGCATAGTGACCTCATGGTTATTGTGGTTGTGATCCTGAGGGGTCTCTTGTGGAGACCTTGGGAGAAACTATGCAGGGCGTATGCCGGAGGCAAGGGGCATGTCGCAGTGGGGGCGAGAATGGTGATGCAGTCGTATGTTGTTGTCGCATTTCTATAAATATGCGGGGAAAACATGGCAAGGCGCCGCTATCGTCGGACAACGGCGCTGCTTCTGTTTGTAGCAGTTTCTATCGCATCTGCACTTCAATCACGCCATCGGCATTAATGCTCACCTGACTGGTGCCGGCTTCGATCTCCGGGGTCACCGCCGCATCCATCATCGCCGCGCCTTTCATGGCCTCCATGCGCATCGGCATCGGCGGCCGAAAGCCGCCAGTATTCAGGCTCAGGCTGACCAGCTTGTAACCGCTGCCGCCGAGGGCTTCGGTCGCAAGCTGCGCGCGGGCCTTGAAGGCGGCCACGGCGTCCTTGAGCAGGGCATCTTCGTGGGTCTTGCGGGTGTCCGAGGCGATGCTGAAGTCCATCCCGCCCATTTTCAGGGTCTGCAGCATTTCCCCGGTGAGCTTGGACAGGGCGCCGAAGTCGGCGCTTTCCAGGCGCAGTTCGGCGCGCTCGCGCCAGGCGGTGATTTTCTGGCCCTTGTCGTCGTAAACCGGATAGCTGTGGCGGCTGCCGGAGGTGACGCTGACGCCCTCGACCTTGCGCGCCTGGGCGATGCTGGCGTTGAGGGTCTTGCTGATCTGCGCGGCGAGGGCGGCCGGGTCGCTGTCCTGGGCTTCGCTGTAGAGGGTGACGTGCATCAGGTCGTGGGCGATTTCCTGATTGACCTCGGCGCGCAGGGAAACCTGGTTGTAGCGGGCTTCTTCGGCCATGGCCGTGGCGCTCAACAGGGTGGTGGCGCTGAGCAGCAGGACGGTGGCGAGGCGGGACAATGGCAGCATGACGATTCCTTTATATGTTGGGCGCACGGGGTATGCGCAGCTTTCCAGAGGGTAGACGGTGCTATCTGATTAAACGGGTTAAATCCGGTTCCCTTATTTTTCAGATTGCCCAGCTGCGGCGTGTTGCCGCAGTTGGGCGCACAGTGGCTTGGTTATACTCCTGCCGCTTGTTGACTGAGCATTTTTTGGAGAGCCCATGCTCGCACCCGTGCAGTTGCTGTCGGCCAGTCGGCAAAATCTCTGGCGTCTGACCCTGATCCGTATTCTGGTGCTGGCCGCCCAGGCCGGCTCCGTAGGCCTGGCCTACAAGTCCGGGGCGCTGCCATTGCCCTGGCTGGAGCTGAGCGTCACCCTGGCTGTGTCGCTGGTGCTGTGTCTGCTGACCGCCCTGCGCCTGCGCGGGCCCTGGCCGGTGACCGAGCAGGAGTACGCGGTGCAGCTGGGCTGCGACCTGGTGATCCACAGCGTGCTGCTGTATTACTCGGGCGGTTCGACCAACCCCTTTGTCTCCTATTATCTGGTGCCGCTGACCATCGCCGCGGCGACTCTGCCCTGGCTCTACACCATCACCCTGTCCGGCCTGGCACTGGCCGGCTATACCTTTCTGCTGGTCTGGTCGCACCCCCTGGACCTGCCGCCGGGGCCGCGGGAAAGCCTGCTGATCTACGGCATGTGGCTGAGCTTTGCCCTGGCCGCCGGCTTGATCACCTTCTTCGTGGCGAAGATGGCCGAGGAGTTGCGCCATCAGGAAGAGCTGCGCGCCGAGCGCCGTGAGGAGGGGCTGCGCGATCAGCAGTTGCTCGCCGTGGCGACCCAGGCCGCCGGTGCCGCCCACGAGCTGGGTACGCCGCTGGCGACCATGAGTGTGCTGATCAAGGAGCTGCGCCGCGAGCATCAGGAGCCGACCCTGCAGGAGGACCTGGCGGTGCTGCAGGAACAGGTCAAGCTGTGCAAGGAAACCCTGCAGCACCTGGTGCGCGCCGCCGAGGCGGATCGACGTCAGGCGGTGATCGAACTGTCCGCTGGGGAGTGGCTGGAGGCGGCCCTCAATCGCTGGCACCTGATGCGTCCCGAGGCCAGCTACCGCTACCAATGCCTGGGGCGGGGCGCGGTACCACGGATGATGCCACCGGCCGATCTGACCCAGGCGCTGCTCAACCTGCTGAACAACGCCGCCGACGCCTGCCCGGACAACCTGGATATCCGCCTGGACTGGGATCACCAGTGGCTGCGCCTGAGCATCCGCGACTTCGGCGCGGGCGTGCCGCTGGCGATTGCCGAGCAGCTGGGGCGGCCGTTTTTCACCACCAAGGGCAAGGGTTTCGGCCTGGGCCTGTTTCTTAGTCAGGCCAGCGTCACCCGTGCCGGCGGCACGGTTAAACTGTATAACCACGAAGAGGGCGGCACGCTCACCGAGCTGAAGTTGCCGCGCGCCTATGGCCGGGCTTGATGTGAACGTCGCATAGCGACACCATCCTTATGCCCTTCTCCCTACGGGAGAGGGTGGCGCGCAGCGACGGATGAGGGCGACATGCCCGTTAGGAGCAATTGAGTATGAGCGACGAAGTGCTGTTCGAAGGCGAAGAACAACCGCATCTGCTGCTGGTCGATGACGACCCGACCTTTACCCGTGTCATGGCCCGTGCCATGAGCCGTCGCGGCCTGCGGGTGTCCACTGCCGGTTCCGCCGAGGAAGGCCTGGCCCTGGCCGAGCAGGACCTGCCGGACTACGCCGTACTGGACCTGAAGATGGAAGGCGACTCCGGCCTGGTGCTGCTGCCCAAGCTGCTGGAGCTGGATGCCGAGATGCGCGTGGTGATCCTCACCGGCTACTCGAGCATCGCCACCGCGGTGGAGGCGATCAAGCGCGGGGCCTGCAACTACCTGTGCAAGCCGGCCGATGCCGACGATGTGCTGGCCGCGCTGCTGACCCAACATGCCGACCTGGATACCCTGGTGCCGGAAAATCCGATGTCGGTGGACCGCCTGCAGTGGGAGCATATCCAGCGCGTGCTGGCCGAGCATGAAGGCAATATCTCCGCCACGGCCCGCGCCCTGGGCATGCACCGGCGCACCCTGCAGCGCAAATTGCAGAAGCGCCCGGTGCGCCGCTGAGGCCGCTGCCAATGTAGGCACGGGCCATACCCGCGATGCTTTTGGCGGCAGGTCCTGTCGCGGCCATGGGGCGCTTCTGCGAAGCAGTCGAAAGTCGGATCTCGAACGAAGATCCGCCTAGGCGCGGATACTGTTAGGTTGTCGTACCTCTACTGTTGCTATTATTAGCCCCCTATGTAAATTGCCTGCCCAGGGGCTGTCATGCTCGCCGTCGTCCAGCAAACCCTCGCCATCACAGCGCCGGTATTTGCCATGCTGTTTCTCGGCGTGGCGCTCAAGCGCCTGCACTGGATCGACACGGACTTTATCAATACGGCCTCGAGCCTGGTATTTCGCGGCACCATGCCGACCCTGCTGTTTCTCGGCATAGTCCGGGCCGACCTGAGTGCGGCGTTGCAGCCGGCGCTGCTGCTGTTCTTTGTGCTCGCCACCCTGGTCTGCTTCGCCCTGGCCTGGGGCTGGGCGATCTGGCGCATCCCCCATGAGGATCGCGGCATCTACACCCAGGGTGCGTTTCGCGGTAACAACGGCATCATCGGCCTGGCCCTGGCGACCAGCCTGTACGGCGACTACGGCCTGTCCCTGGGGGCGGTGCTCGGCGGGGTGGTGATCCTCTGCTACAACGTGCTTTCAGCTATCGTCCTGGCCATCTACAGCCCTGGTGCCAAGACCGGGCCGCTGGCCATTGGCAAGAGCATCCTGGTCAACCCGCTGATCATCGGCGTGCTGCTGGCGATTCCCTTCGCCTACTGGCAGATTCCGTTGCCGGGTTGGCTGCTGACCTCGGCCGAGTACTTCGCGCAGATGACCCTGCCGCTGGCGCTGATCTGCATCGGCGGCACCCTCAGCCTGGCCTCATTGCGGCAAAGCAGCGGCACGGCGCTCAGCGCGAGCCTGATGAAAATGGTCTGGTTGCCATTGATGGCCACCTGCGGTGCCTGGCTGTATGGCTTTCGCGAGGCGGATCTGGCGATCCTCTTCCTGTATTTCGCCAGCCCCACGGCGGCGGCCAGTTTCGTCATGGCCCGCGCCGTGGGGGCCAACCATGAGCTGGCGGCTGCGATTATCGTGATCACCACCCTGGTGGCGGTGATCACTACCAACCTCGGCTTGCTGTTGTTGCAGTGGGGCGGCTGGGTCTAGTTATGCCGCGGGCATAAAAAAGCCGGGCAGTGCCCGGCTTTCTGTTTTGTTGCGCTCAGGCCTGCTGGAAGTCGTCGATCACTTCCTGCGCCGCGCGAAAGGCGTCGATGGCCGCCGGCACGCCGGCATACACCGCGCAGTGCAGCAGGGTTTCGCGGATTTCCTCTACTGTGCAGCCATTGTTCAGCGCGCCGCGCACGTGGCCCTTGAGTTCCTGCGGGCATTTCAGCGCCGTCAGGGCCGACAGAGTGATCAGGCTGCGGGTCTTGCGGTCCAGCCCTTCGCGGGTCCAAACGCCGCCCCAGGCGTGCTGGTTGACGAAGTCCTGCAGTGGCTGGGTAAAGCCCGTGGCATTACCCAGGGCGCGGTCGACGAAGGCGTCGCCCATCACCTCGCGGCGGACTTTCAGGCCCTGCTCGTGGCTGTCACTCATGGCTAAACCTCCTGACCACGCTGTCTGTGCCAGGCACGGCCGGCGATGACCACTAAGGTAACCAGGGTCAGCGGCAGGACGTAGCCGAGCATGGCGTCACCGAAGACTTCGGCGAACGGGCGACCGGTCGAGGACAGCACCAGGTAGACCGTATAGGCCGCGTAGTAGGCGAGGAACAGCAGGCCTTCCCAGCGGTTGATGCGGTAGCCGGAGAAGAAAATCGGCAAACAGGCCACGGCCACGGCGATCATCACCGGGAAGTCGAAGGCCAGGGCGTTGGCCGCCACGCTGATGGCCTGGGGCGAAACCAGCGAGGCCAGGCCCAGTACGCAGAGCAGATTGAAGATATTGCTGCCGACGATATTGCCCACGGCGATATCGCGCTCGCCCTTGAATGCAGCAATGATCGAGGTGGCCAGTTCCGGCAGCGAGGTGCCGATGGCGATCACGGTCAGGCCGATCACCAGTTCCGACAGGCCCAGTGCGCGGGCCAGGCTGACGGCACCCTCAACCAGAAAGTTGGAGCCGACAACCAGTAGTACCAGGCCGGCGACCAGCAATCCCAGGTTGACCGCCCAGGCATAGGGCTTGACCGGCTCATTGAGGCCGAACTCCTTGACGAATTCGTCGTCCTCGCTGGCGGTCTTGTCGCGGCGCGAGCTGATAATCAGGAAAGCGGTATAGCTGAGCACGCCGGCAAACAGCAGGGCACCTTCGAGGCGGCTGAGGCTGCCGTCCCAGGCCAGGGCGTAGACCACCAGGCTGGCCCCGATCATGATCGGCACGTCCAGGCGGATCAGCTGACGCGAGACGATCAGCGGTGCCACCAGGGCGGTTGCACCCAGTACCAGCAGCACGTTGGCGATATTGCTGCCGATCACGTTGCCGATGGCCAGATCGCCGCTGTTGTTGAAGGCCGCCTGCACGCTGACGGCAGTTTCCGGGGCGCTGGTGCCGAACGCCACCACGGTCAGGCCGATAATCAGCGGAGGAATACCGAACTGGGCGGCCAGTTTGGCGGCACCGCGTACCAGAACTTCGGCACCGGCGACCAGCAGCACCAGGCCGGCGATCAGGTAAACAAAGGTCATCAGGGTCATTGCAGGGGGCTCCATAAAAGTGGCGCTAGTTTAATCATCCCGAGTTGGGCTGCCAGTGGGGGCGGCATCTTTAATTTGTGCCTGCGGTTGTCAGGCGGACGCTCCAGTCCCGAAGTCGTGGGGCTGGCGGCCAGCGTGGGGAGGCTCGGGCGGTGCCGGTTCAGTCTGCCAGTTGTTGCACCCGTACCGGCACCACGCCGGCGCG
>JBFJZW010000017.1:0-28319 GCA_041621875.1 Pseudomonas sp.
GGCACCATGGCCCTGACCGAGCCGCACGCCGGCTCCTCCCTGTCGGATATCCGCACCCGCGCCGAGCCGGCAGACGATGGCAGCTACCGCCTCAAGGGCAACAAGATCTTTATCTCCGGCGGCGACCACCCGTTGAGCGAGAACATCGTGCATATGGTCCTGGCCAAGCTGCCGGACGCGCCGCCCGGGGTGAAAGGCATCAGCCTGTTTATCGTGCCCAAGTTCCTGGTCAACGCTGACGGCAGCCTGGGCAAGCGCAACGACGTGGTATTGGCCGGGCTGTTCCACAAGATGGGCTGGCGCGGCACCACCTCCACCGCCTTGAACTTCGGCGATAACAGCGACTGCGTCGGCTACCTGGTGGGCAAGCCGCACCAAGGCCTGAGCTATATGTTCCAGATGATGAACGAGGCGCGCATCGGCGTCGGCATGGGCGCGGTGATGCTCGGCTACGCCGGTTACCTGTACTCGCTGGACTATGCCCGCCAGCGTCCGCAAGGCCGCCTGCCCGACGGCAAGGACCCGACCTCGAGCCAGGTGGCGATCATCGAGCACGCCGATGTGCGGCGCATGCTGCTGACCCAGAAAGCCTACGTCGAAGGCGCTTTCGACCTCGGCCTGTACGCCGCCCGGCTGTTCGATGACACCCTGACCCTGGAGACCGAGGAAGAGCGCCGCATCGCCTTGGAGCTGCTCGACCTGCTCACCCCGATCGTCAAATCCTGGCCGTCTGAGTTCTGCCTCAAGGCCAACGAGCTGGCCATCCAGATTCTCGGTGGCCACGGCTACACCCGCGATTACCCGGTGGAGCAGTACTACCGCGACAACCGCCTCAACCCGATCCACGAAGGCACCCACGGCATCCAGTCCCTCGACCTGCTCGGGCGCAAGGTCTCGATGAATGGCGGCGCGGCGCTCAAGCAGCTGCTCAAGCTGATCCACGGCACCTGCCAGCGCGCCGAAGCCCACGCCTCGCTTACCGCCCTGCGCCAGCCGCTGGAACAACTGCTGGCGCGCCTGCAAACCGTGACCCTGGCGCTGCTGGGCGATCTGATGAGCGGCAAGGTCAACCAGGGCCTGGCCAACTCGGCGCTGTACCTGAAAGTCTTCGGCCATACCGTGATCGGCTGGCGCTGGCTGGAACAGGCGATCCGCGCCGAAGAGGGCCTGGCTCGACTCAATAACGGCGAGGGCAACACCGCCGATGCCGACTTCTACCAGGGCAAGCTGCAGGCCGCACGCTACTTCCTGACCTGGGAAGTGCCGAGCTGCCACCACGACCTGACCATCCTCGAAGCCCGCGACGATACCTGTCTAGGCATGCAGGACGCCTGGTTCTAGCCGACATCACAAACCCGTAGGGTGCGCCGTGCGCACCACGGTCTCGCCCAGCCACACTGGTGCGCAGGCACACCCTAGGGTCCAGACCCATGCCATAAGCACATCTGCGAAAACAGCGCCTAAATGGCTGATTTACCTGGTAAGAACTCGCCCCGCCCAAGCGGGGCGTTTTTTTGACAGCCTGGCAAAGCCACGGGTTAGAATCCGGCATGACCTCTGCATAGCAGCGGCACCTCGCCCATTTGCCCGGAGCCACACTTGGACGCCACTGCCATCAACAACCTGTTCTTGATCGGGGCAATGCTGGTGGCCATGAGCATCCTGGTCAGCGCCTTCGGTTCGCGTTTCGGCATCCCCATCCTGGTGATCTTCCTCGGCGTCGGCATGCTCGCCGGTACCGACGGCCCCGGCGGCATCGTCTTCGACAACTACCCCCTGGCCTACCTGGTGGGCAACCTGGCCCTGGCCATCATCCTTCTCGACGGCGGCATGCGCACCCGGGTGTCGAGTTTCCGCGTGGCCCTGTGGCCGTCCTTATCCCTGGCCACGGTCGGCGTGCTGATCACCGCCGGGCTGACCGGCATGGCCGCCGCCTGGCTGTTCGAGCTGAGCTGGATGGAAGGCCTGCTGATCGGGGCCATCGTCGGTTCCACCGATGCCGCCGCGGTATTCAGCCTGCTCGGCGGGCGCGGCCTCAACGAACGGGTCAGCGCCACCCTGGAAATCGAGTCGGGCAGCAACGACCCGATGGCGGTGTTCCTCACCGTGACCCTGATCGCCATCCTCGCCAGCGGCCAGAATGGCCTGGACTGGGCACTACTGCTGCAACTGCTGCAACAGTTCGGCATCGGCGCGCTGTTCGGCCTCTGCGGTGGCTGGCTGCTGCTCAAGCTGGTCAACCGCATGGAGCTGCCCGGCGGACTGTATCCGCTGCTGGTGGTCAGCGGCGGACTGATCATCTTCGCCATCACCAACAGCGTGGGCGGCAGCGGTATTCTGGCCATCTACCTGTGCGGCCTGCTGCTGGGCTACAAGCCAATCCGCTCGCGCCACGGCATCCTGCATATGCTCGACGGCCTGGCCTGGCTGGCGCAGATCGGCATGTTCCTGGTCCTCGGCCTGCTGGTCACCCCCCATGAGCTGCTGCCGATTGCCCTGCCGGCCCTGGGCCTGGCGCTGTGGATGATCCTGTTCGCCCGCCCGCTGTCGATCTTCCTCGGCCTGCTGCCGTTCAAGGGCTTCCATGACCGCGAGCGCGCCTTTATCGCCTGGGTCGGCCTGCGTGGCGCGGTGCCGATCATTCTCGCGGTATTCCCCTTGATGGCCGGCCTGGCGAACGCCCAGCTGTTCTTCAACGTGGCCTTTTTTATCGTCCTGGTCTCCCTGTTGCTGCAAGGCACCAGCCTGCCCTGGGCCGCCAGACTGTTGCGCGTCACCGTGCCGCCGGAGCCAGCCCCGGTGTCGCGCGCCGGCCTGGACGTGCATCCGACCAGCCAGTGGGAGCTGTTTATCTACCGCCTCGGCGCGGAAAAATGGTGCATCGGCGCGGCCCTGCGCGAGCTGAAGATGCCCGACGGCACGCGCATCGCCGCGCTGTTCCGCGGCAAGGAGCTGCTGCACCCGTCCGGCAGCACCACCCTGGAAGCCGGTGACCTGCTCTGCGTGGTCGGCCACGAGCACGATCTGCCGGCCCTCGGCAAGCTGTTCAGCCAGGCCCCCAAGCGCGGCCAGGACCTGCGCTTCTTCGGCGACTTCGTCCTCGAAGGCGATGCCGAGCTGGCGGCGGTCGCCGCGCTCTATGGCCTGAAACTGGACGGTCTGGACGGCCAGCAGGCCCTGGGGCGCTTTATCGCCCACGAGATCGGCGGCGAACCGGTGATCGGCGACCAGGTCGAATGGCAAGGCCTGACCTGGACCGTGGCGGCGATGGAAGGGAACAAGGTACGCAAGGTTGGCGTCAGATTCCCTGAAGGTAGTCCCCCGGGACCCGGGCTGTTCCTCTAAACTCAGTGTCTTTTCGAGCCCTACGATCTCCACCATGCCCTCTTTACGCGCCTACCTTGTCATCGCCCTGCTCGGGCTGTCGCTCAGCGCTCCCTGGCTGCAAGCCGCCGAGTCGCCGAAAAGCGCCGAGATCCAGCGCAGCCTGGACAACCTGGCCGAACGCAAACTGCCGGAGGCCGAACAGCAGGCGCTCAAGCAGACCCTGGAAAAAACCCTGGAATGGCTGACCGAAGAAGCCGACAGCCAGAAGCGCCTGAGTGACCTCAAGCAGCAGCTCGAACAGGCCCCGCGCCTGATTGGCGAAGCCCAGCGCGAGCTCGAGCGCCTCAAGGCCAGCCAGCCCACCCAGGTCCAGCAGCGCCATGCCAATAGCCAGGTGGCGCAACTCGAACAGCTGCTGAGCGAGCGCAACGCCCAGCTCAACGAGTGGCAGAAGCAGATCATCGACGCCAACAGCCTGGTCATCACCGCGCAAACCCGTCCGGAGCGCGCCCAGGCCGAGATCAGCAACAACCAGACCCGAAGCCAGGAAATCAACAACATCCTGAAAAACGGTCGGGACGGCAGCAAGCCGCTGAGCGCCGAGCGCCGCGACCTGCTCAGCGCCGAACTGGCCACGCTGGACGCCAAAACCCAGTTACGCCGCCAGGAGCTGGCCGGCAACAGCGCCCTGCAGGACCTCGGCAACAGCCGCCGCGCCCTGCTCGAGGAACGCATCCGCCGCGTCGAACAGGAACTGCTCGAGCTGCAGACCCTGATCAATGAAAAACGTCGTGCGCTGTCCGCTCAGACCGTCGAGGAGCAATCCCGCGAGGCCGAGAAGGCCGGCTCAAGCACCCTGCTGGCGCGGGAGCGCGCGGCCAACCTGAAACTTTCCGACTACCTGCTGCGCGCCACCGAGCGCCTCAACCAGCTGACCCGGGAAAACCTGCAGACCAAGCAGCAGCTCGACAGCCTCAACCAGAGCGACCAGGCCCTGGAGGAGCAGATCAGCGTGCTGCAGGGCAGCCTGCTGCTGTCGCGCATCCTCTATCAGCAGCAACAGGCGCTGCCGATTCTGAAGATCGACAGCGAGCTGCCCGACCAGATCGCCGACCTGCGCCTGTACCAGTTCGAGCTCAACCAGCAGCGCGAAAGCATCAGCAACCCCAGCGCCTATGTCGACCAGCTGCTGGCTCAGCAGAGCGATATCGAAGAGGTGCAGAACCTGCGCGCCGACCTGCTGGACATCTTCGCCACCCGCCGCGAACTGATCGACCGCCTCAACCGCGAACTGAACGCCCTGCTCAACGAATCGATCACCCTGCAACTGAACCAGAAGCAGCTGCAAAGCACCGCCCAGGCCCTGCGCACCACCCTCGACGAGCAGATGTTCTGGATCCCCAGCAACAAACCGCTGGACCTGGAATGGTTCAAGTCGGTGCCGCGCCTGCTCGAACGCCAGCTTACCGAAATGCCCTGGGGGGCCACCCTTCGCCAGCTCAGCGCAGGCCTGGTCGAGCGACCGCTGCTGTTCCTGCCGCTGCTGCTGTTGATCGCCGTACTGCTGTGGCGGCGTGGCTACCTGTACCGCAAGCTCGGCGAGTTCCATAAGGACATCGGCCACTTCAAGCGCGACAGCCAGCTGCACACGCCCATGGCGATTCTTCTCAATCTGTTGCTGGCGCTGCCCGGCACCCTGTTCCTGGCGCTCTGCGGCTTCGCCCTGCAGATGGACGCCCGCGGGCAGAACGCCAACCTGGGGGCCGCCTTCTTCCAGATGGCCCAGGCCTGGCTGGTGTTCTACACGGTGTACCGCATCCTCGCCGACGGCGGCGTGGCCGAACTGCACTTCCGCTGGGGGCGCAGCCCGGTCGCCTTCCTGCACCGGCAGATCCGCCGCCTGGGCCTGGTGGTCATGGCCCTGGTGGCGATCGTCACCATCGCCGGACATCAACCGGCCAGCCTCGGCGACGATGTGATCGGCCTGACGGTGGTGCTCGCCTGCTACACCCTGATGGCCTGGCTGCTGCACAAACTGCTGCTCAGCGGCCCGGCCCGCGAGTATGCCTCGCCCTTCCGCATGCTGATCGGCATTATCCTGAGCCTGCTGCCCCTGGCCCTGATCATCGCCGTGGGCTTCGGTTACTACTACACCGCCCTCAAGCTCAGCGACCGCCTGATCACCACCCTCTACCTGCTGATGATCTGGCTGATCATCGAGGCCACCTTCATCCGCGGCCTGAGCGTGGCCGCCCGGCGTCTGGCCTACCAGCGCGCCATGACCAAACGCCAGGCACAAAGCAAGGACAGCGGCGAAGGTACGGAAACCGTGGTCGAGGAGCCGACCCTGGATATCGAACAGGTCAACCAGCAGTCGTTGCGCCTGATCCGCCTGGCCCTGCTCGGCAGCTTTATCGTCGGCCTGTACTGGGTCTGGGCCGACTTGATCTCGGTGTTTTCCTACCTGGACAACTTCGCCCTCTACGAATACAGCAGCGGCACCGGCGATGCCGCCACCCTGGTGCCGATCAGCCTCAGCGACGTGCTCGGTGCGCTGCTTATCGTCGGCATCACCGTGGCCCTGGCGCGCAACCTGCCGGGCCTGCTCGAAGTGCTGGTGCTGTCACGGCTAAGCCTGGCTCAGGGCAGCGCCTACGCCACCACCACCCTGCTCTCCTATGCGATTGTCGGCATCGGCTTCGTCATCACCCTGTCGACCCTGGGGGTCAGCTGGGACAAGCTGCAATGGCTGGTGGCGGCGCTGTCGGTGGGCCTGGGTTTCGGCCTGCAGGAGATCTTCGCCAACTTTATCTCCGGCCTGATCATCCTGTTCGAGCGCCCGGTGCGCATCGGCGATGTGGTGACCATCGGCAACCTGTCCGGCACGGTGAGCAAGATCCGCATCCGCGCCACCACCATCACCGATTTCGACCGCAAGGAAATCATCGTCCCGAACAAGACCTTCGTCACCGACCAGCTGGTCAACTGGTCGTTGAACGATACGGTTACCCGGGTGATCATCAAGATCGGCGTGGCCTACGAGACTGACCTGGCGCTGGCGCGCAAGCTGATGCTGCAGGCCGCCATGGAAAACCCGCGGGTGCTGCGCGATCCCGAGCCGCTGCTGTTCTTCCTGACCATCAGCGCCAGCACCTTCGACTACGAGCTGCGCTTCCATGTGCGCGAACTGGGCGACCGCAATGCCTCCACCGATGAAATCCTCACCCGCATCGCCCTGAGTTTCCGCGAGCACAATGTCGAGATGGCCTTCAACCAGGTCGAGGTCATGGTCAAGAACCTGCAGGGCCTGGAACTCAACCTGGGTACCGGCAAGACCACCCAGGTCGAACAGCCCAGCAGCGAACAGGACCCGATCACGCCGACCACACCCACGCCCGATCCCCAGTAAACATCGCGCCTGGCCGGGGGTCTACCGTTGACACTGTGCGCGCAACGGTGCCGCCGACCACCCGCCGCCGAGCCCTGGCTCGGTGGCGTCACTGCCTGGAGTCCTGCCTTGAAGTCGTTGACCGAGCTGACCTTCGACAATCGCTTCGCCCGTCTCGGCGATGCCTTTTCCACTGAGGTGCTACCCGAACCCATCGCCGAGCCGCGCCTGGTGGTCGCCAGCCCGGCGGCCATGGCCCTGCTCGATCTCGATCCGGCCGAGGCCGACAGTGAAGTGTTCGCCCAGCTGTTCTCCGGGCACAAGCTGTGGGACGCGGCCGAACCGCGGGCCATGGTCTATTCCGGGCACCAGTTCGGCGGTTACAACCCGCGCCTGGGCGACGGCCGTGGCCTGCTGCTGGGCGAGGTGGTCAACGACGCAGGGCAGCACTGGGACCTGCACCTGAAGGGTGCCGGACAGACCCCCTACTCGCGCATGGGCGACGGCCGCGCGGTGCTGCGCAGCTCGATCCGCGAATTTCTCGCCAGCGAACACCTGCATGCCCTCGGCATCCCCACTTCGCGGGCGCTATGCGTAACCGGCTCGAACACCCCGGTATGGCGCGAGAAGCAGGAAAGCGCGGCCATGCTGCTGCGCCTGGCCCCCAGCCATGTACGCTTCGGTCACTTCGAATACTTCTACTACACCCAGCAGCATGAGCAGCTCAGACAGCTCGGCGAGCATGTGCTCAACTGCCATTTCCCGGATTGCCTGGAGCAGCCCGAACCCTACCTGGCGCTGTTCCGTCAGGTGGTCGAGCGCAATGCCGAGCTGATCGCCTACTGGCAGGCCTATGGCTTCTGCCACGGGGTCATGAACAGCGACAATATGTCGATCCTCGGCATCACCTTCGACTACGGCCCCTATGCCTTTCTCGATGATTTCGACGCCAAGCACATCTGCAACCACTCCGACGACACCGGGCGCTACAGCTTCAGCAACCAGGTGCCCATCGCCCAGTGGAACCTCGCCGCCCTCGGCCAGGCCCTGACCCCGCTGGTGGAGGTGGAGGCCCTGCGCGCAACCCTTGGGCTGTTCCTGCCGCTGTACCAGGCCCATTACCTGGACCTGATGCGCAAGCGCCTGGGCCTGCTCAGCGCCGATGACGACGACGAAGCCCTGGTGCAGCGTCTGCTGCAACTGCTGCAGAGCAGCGCGGTGGATTACAGCCTGTTCTTCCGCGAACTCGGCGACAGCGCGCCGGCACAGGCCGTGGCGCGCCTGCGTGACGACTTCACCGACCTGGCCGGTTTCGATGCCTGGGCCGCCGACTACCTGGCACGCAGCGCCCGCGAGGGCGACGACCAGCCGCAACGGCGCACCCGCATGCACGCCGCCAACCCCAGGTACATCCTGCGCAACTACCTGGCTCAACAGGTCATCGAGGCCGCCGAACAGGGCGACTATGGCCCCGTGCGCGAACTGCACCAGGTGCTCAGCCGGCCCTTCGACGAGCAACCCGGCTTCGAGCGCTACGCCCAGCGCCCGCCGGAGTGGGGCAAGCATCTGGAGATCAGCTGTTCGTCGTAGAACCTGCTTACGATCTGCTGCGCGTCGGCCCTGCTGCGTTAAAAGCAGGCTCGGAATGCTCATGTACAGCTCGTACACTCCGCTTCCTCGCCTGCTTTTGCCTTGCATGACTCTAGCTCGCAAGATCGTAACCAGGTTCTAAGAAATGCCCTCCAACATCCACTCCAGCCCCATGGCCACATGCCGTTCGGCGCTGTCGAGCAGCGGCAGCGGCGCGTCCAGCCCCTCCAGCAACAGACCGATTTCGGTGCAGCCGAGAATCGCCACCTCGGCCCCCTGTGCCTGCAGCGTGCGCAAGCAGTCCAGATAGAAGTCCTGCGCCTGGGGCAGAAACCGGCCCTGGCACAGTTCGGCGAAGATCACCCGGTCGATTTCCGTCATCTGCACCGCATTAGGGATCATCACTTCAATCGCGAAGCGCTCGGCCAGGCGCTGGCGGTAGAAATCCTCCTGCATGGTAAAGCGCGTGCCGAGCAACGCCGCCCGGGTCACGCCCTGGCGTTGCAGGGCCTGGCCGACGGCATCGCCGATATGCAGCAGGGGGATATCGACCGCCGCCTCGATGGCCCCGGCCACCTTGTGCATGGTGTTGGTGGCCAGCAGCAGGGCCGTCGCCCCGCCTCGCTCAAGGCCCTGGGCTGCCTGCGCCAGGATCTGCCCGGCAGCCGGCCAGTCGCCCTGCTGCTGCAGCGCGGCGATCTCGGCGAAATCCAGCGAATGCACCAGCAGGGGCGCGGAATGCAGGCCGCCCAGACGCTGGCGCACGCCCTGATTGAGCAGGCGGTAATAGCTGGCCGTGGACTCCCAGCTCATACCGCCCAGAATGCCTAGCTGTCGCATATCACCTCCCACTCGATAAAGCCTTGAGCCTAATCCGCCACCGACCCGGCGCACAGGCACAGTGCGCGGTAGAGCCGGCGGTACAGCCTTTTCTATTAAATCGAAAAGGCATATAAACCTTCCCAAACATTCTTAGACTCTCTAAGCAGCAAGCCTTATCTTCTCCGCCTTGTGTGGCCGCCCCGTCTGATCTGGCGTGCCCGACACCTCAGATTCGCACGTTAAGGACATTCATGTTCTGGGACTCGCTGCCCCTGCCTCTGCTCTTCGTGGCCGCCTTGCTGGTCTGGCTGCTGTACTCCTTCGTGCGCGAGAAGTGGAGCCCGGACATAGTCGCGGCGATTGCCGTGGCCGCCCTGCTGATCAGCCAGCTGCTCAGCCCCGCCGAAGTGCTCAGCGTGCTGTCCAACTCGGCACCGGTGACCATCGCCTGCATGTTCGTGCTGTCCGCCGCCCTGGAGCGCACAGGCTGCATCGACGCCCTGGGCAACTGGCTGGGCAACCTGGTGGGCACCAGCCCGGTTCGCGTACTGACCGGCCTGACGCTCACCGCACTGGTGATTTCCGCCTGCCTGAACAACACCCCGGTGGTGGCCATCCTCACCCCGGTGGCCATCGCCCTGGCCCGGCGCGCCGGCACCCTGCCATCCAAGCTGCTGATCCCGCTGTCCTACGCCACCATCCTCGGCGGCACCCTGACCATGATCGGCACCTCGACCAACATCCTGGTCGACGGCGTGGCGCGCAAGGCCGGCCTTGAGCCATTCGGCATCTTCGAGATCACCGGCGCGGGGCTGATTCTGGCCACGGTGGGCATGCTCTACCTGCTGACCATCGGCCGCCACCTGCTGCCCGAGCGCGAGACCCTGTCCAAGCAGCTGCGCCCGGACCTGGATCGCACCTTTATGACCGAGCTGCTGGTGCCCCACGACTCCCCGGTGATCGGCAAGACCCTGCACGAGGCCAACCTCAACGGTGGCAGCGGCCTGCAGGTACTCAAGCTGTTCCGCGAAGACCTGGAGCTGACCGAGCCCACCGCCACCACTTTGCTGGTCAGCGGCGATCGCCTGGTGCTGCACGGCCAGGTCAAGAACGTGGTGGAACTGCGCGAGAGCGGCCACCTGACCTTCAACCGCAGCGACGCCTTCGAGACCATCAGCAGCCATGACGTGGTGCTGGCCGAGGCCATAGTCGGGCGCAACTCGCGCTACAGCCACCGCCCCATGCGCGACCTCGACCTCACCGCACGCTACGGTATCGCCGTGCTCGCCGTGCACCGCCAGGACGAGAATATCCAGGGCAACCTGGACGACTTCGAACTGCAGTTCGGCGACGTGATGCTGGTCGAAGGCACCCCGGCGCAGATCAAGCGCTTCGCCGACAATGGCGAGCTGATCAGCCTCAACGCCGTACAGGAACGCGCCTTCCGCCGCGACAAGGCACCGATCGCGATCATCGCCACGCTCTCGGTCATGCTCCTCGCCGCCTTCGGCCTGATGCCCATCGAGGGCCTGGCGATCATCGGCGCGGTGACCGTGCTGGCGACTCGCTGCCTGGATGTGGAAGACGCCTACAAGGCGGTGGACTGGAAGATCCTCAGCCTGATCTTCGGCATGCTGGCCATCAGCATCGCCATGGACAAGGTCGGCCTGGTCAGCCTGCTGGTGCAGAACGTGATGGGCTGGCTGCCCTGGGCCGGGCCGCTGCTGATGCTGAGTTTTATCTACCTGTTTACCTCGATCCTCACCGAGATGCTGTCGAACAATGCGGTGGCGGTGCTGGTCACCCCGATTGCCATCGGCATGGCCCAGCACCTGGGGGTCGATCCGCGCGCCTTCGTGGTGGCGGTGATGTTCGCCGCCAGCGCCAGCTTCGCCACGCCCATCGGTTATCAGACCAACACCTTCGTCTACAACGCCGGCGGTTACCGCTTTACCGACTTTATGAAGGTCGGTATCCCGCTCAACCTGCTGCTCTGGGTGGTGGCCAGCTTCGTGATTCCCTGGTTCTGGCCACTGACGCCGATCTGACTTGATATCGCCCCGGCGCGGCTCCATCTATCCGCCATAGCCCAAGGAGCCGCCGATGAACAATCCCCTGCTGATCCCCTGCCCGCACTGCAACGGCCTCAACCGCATCCCGGCCGAACGCCTGGGCGACGCGCCACGCTGCGGCCGCTGCAAGGCCGAGGTGCTGCCCGGCAAGCCTTTCGAGCTGACCCAGGCCAGCTTCGCTGCCCAGAACAAGGGCGACCTGCCGCTGCTGATCGATATCTGGGCCAGTTGGTGCGGCCCCTGCCGCAGCTTTGCGCCGATCTTCGAACAGGCCGCCGCACAGCTGCAGGGCCGCTGCCGCCTGGCCAAGCTGGACAGCGAAGCCAACCCGCAGCTGTCGGCGGAAATGGGCATCCGCTCGATCCCCAGCCTGATCCTGCTCAAGGGCGGCGTGGAAGTGGCCCGACAGAGCGGGGCACTGCCCTTGCCGCAACTGCTCGGCTGGCTGCGTCAGCAGGGCGTGGCCTGAGCGCTTCGGTCATTCGACGCGACCGCTGCGGTCAATGGCAGGAACCGGGACGCTCGTTAGTCTGGCCGAACAACCGCCCCCAGGAGTCCCGCCATGCCCCTGCCCGTGGAAATCATCCGCCAGCTCACCGAAAAACAGATCGCCTTTGTCCAGCGCAGCGGTCTCAAGGCCGAGGTGCTGGAGCCCGGCCATGTGCGCCTGCGCATGCCGCTGGCCGGCAACCAGAACCATATCGGCAGCATGTACGCCGGCGCACTGTTCACCCTGGCCGAGATCCCCGGCGGCGCGCTGTTTCTCACCAGTTTCGATGCCCAGCGCTTTTACCCCATCGTCAAGGAACTCAACCTGCGCTTTCGCCGCCCGGCTACCGGCGATATTCGGGTCGAGGCACGGCTCGCCGTCGAGGAAATCCAGCGCCTGCAAAAACAGGTCACAGAACAGGGCAAAGCCGAGTATCGTTTGGAGTTGCAGCTGACCGATGACGGTGGTGAAGTAGTTGCCGAGAGTAGCGGGCTGTATCAATTACGCGCACGCTGAACCTTGGCCTTGCTCTGGGTCAAATGTGCAGCTATTACTCGAGGTCACAATAAATTTGCCGACAGGTATCGGCAGGAGAGAGCCGACCATGCCCACGCACATTCTTATCGCCCATGATCTACGCGACACTGCCGATATGGCCCTGTGCCGTGCCGCCCAACTGGCCAGGCAGTTCAACGCCAGACTGACCGTGCTGCATGTGCTCGACCCGAGCAAGAGCAGCCAGGAGCACGACCAGGCCAAACAGGCCCTGGATCGCAGCCTGACCCAATACGCCCCGTCCACGACCAAATTGCTGATCCGCAGCGGGCAAAAACCCTCGGAAGTGGTGCTGCAGCAACTGGCCGAAGGCGCTTACGACCTGCTGGTACTCGGCGCGCATCATCAGCGCCATGACTTCTTCTCCGGCACCAGCCTCGACCGCATCGCACGCCATTGCCCGGTGCCCCTGCTGCTGGTGGCCCGCAACGACTTCCAACCCTACCAGCGCGCCCTCTCGGCCATCGACTTCTCCCTGTGCGCCTGCAGCGCCCTGGGCCAGGCCTACCGCCTGCTGCCGGAAACCGCCGAGCTGCACGCCCTGCATGTGTTCGAGCCGGACAAGGGCACCCAGCAGCAGGTCGAAGCACAACTGGCCACGCAGAAGGCGCTGATCGACCAGTTGCTTCAGGACGAACAGCAGAACCTGCCGGCCAAAGGCCCGACCCTCAGCCACTCGGTACAACAGGGCGGCATCCTGCGTTGCCTGCAGTCGCACCTGAAAACCCAGGAGACCGAACTGCTGGTGCTCGGCAGCCATGGCCGCAGCGCACTGTCCCAGGCCCTGCTCGGCAGCCTGGCGCAGCACTTCCTGCACAAGGCCCCCTGCGACATCCTTGTGGTGCGCTAGGGCTATATAGCGCAGGCACTAAAAAAGCTGCCTCGGCAGCTTTTTTAGTGTTCAGGCCCGTCAGCTGGCGTTAAGCAGGTCATGCAACGCGACAAACTGCTGGGTCAGCTTGTGGTTACGGTCCAGGTGAATCAGCGGCATGCAGGCCTGGTGCGACTCGCGCATCCGCACCGAACTCATCAGGTTGACCGGCAGTACCGGCAAGCCCTCGCCGATCAGCTCGTCGAGCAGCTGCTGCGGCAACGTGGCCCGCGGCTGGAACTGGTTGACCACTATGCCCTCGACCTCCAGGCCTTCGTTGTGGTCTTCCCGAAGTTCCTCGATCTCGCGCAGCAGGCCATACAGCGCCTGGCGTGAGAAGCTGTCGCAATCGAAGGGGATCAACACGCGATCGGCGGCAATCAACGCCGAAACCGTATAAAAATTCAAAGCCGGCGGGGTATCCAGATAGATCCGCTCGTAATCCTCGCCCAGCTCTTCCAGCAGTTTGCGCAGTTTGTTGATCTTGTGCTTCTGCTCCAGCTTGGGCTGCAGGTCGGCCAGCTCGGCGGTGGCGGTGACCACGTGGAGGTTGTCGAAGGGCGTCTCGTAGATGTCCACAGTGCCCTTCTTGGCGAACGGACCGCTGCTCAGGGTGCCCTTGAAGAACTCGGCGATGCCCATGGGGATGTCGTCGCCACTCAGGCCGGTCAGATAGTGGGTGGAATTGGCCTGGGTATCCAGATCGACCAGCAGGGTGCGATAGCCCTGGGAGGCGCTCACCGCCGCCAGGTTGCACGCAATGCTGGATTTACCCACCCCGCCCTTCTGATTGAAGATCACCCGCCGCATGAAACACCCCCTAAGCACCGAAATGGTGGTGAATTCTATGCAAAGTACATGACAAGGGGGAGATTTTCGGCAAACAAGCCGACACCTCCGGTCAGAACGCCACACAGCCGATTTGCTTAGGACCGCCGCGGACAGGATAATGCCGGCACCTCGCCATGTGCATTGCCAATGCCCCCGCTGGCATGCCTGACGACAACAGACATGAACACCCAGCACAGGGCCGGAAAGAGCCTCCCGCGTGACCGAATTCAGGATCGAACAATGGCGTGCCTGGGCCCCCGGCCTGGACAGCATGGACGACTGGTGCGCCTGGCATCGGACCCCGTCTCGCCTGCCTGATAGCGATGCACAGCCCGATGTCGGCTTTCTCCCGGCCATGCAGCGCCGCCGCCTGAGCCGCCTGGCACGCATGGCCTTCCATGTCGCCTGGCCCCTGGCGGAAGCACAGGGGCCGATGCCCATGGTCTTCGCCTGCCGCCACGGCGAAACCCCACGTACCCTGGCCATTCTCACCGACCTGGCCCACGGCGAGCCGCTGTCGCCGACCCAGTTCAGCCTCTCGGTGCATAACGCGATTATCGGTCTGTGGTCGATCCAGCGCGGCGACACCAGCGAGATGACCGCCCTGGCCGCTGCCGGCGACGGCCTCGAGCACGCCGTGCTGGAAGCCTGCGGCCTGCTCGCCGAAGGGGCACCGGCGGTGCTGCTGGTGATCTGCGAGGAAAACCCGCCCGCGCTGTACGCCCCCTATATCGACGATGTGCCCTTTCCCTACGCAGTCGCCCTGCTGCTTACGGCGGGCAGCGACTGGCAACTGCAGCTGCGCAGCGCCACGGGCGCGGCCAGCGAGTGGCCCCATGCGATCAATCTGGTACGCGCCCTGTGCAGCGGGCAGACCTCCCTGCAACATCACTGGAAGAGCCGGCAATGGATATGGTCTCGCGACAAGGCCTGAGCCGTTACAGCGCGCCCTATGTCTGGCGGCTGATTGCCACGGCCCTGAGCTTCAGCCTGTTCGGCCTCGGCGGCGTACTGCTGCGCGTGCTGATCTTCCCCCTGCTCGCCCTGCTGCCGGGCGACGCTCTGGCCCGGCGCACCCGCGCCCGCGCGGTGGTGAGCAAGACCTTCTACCTGTTCGTGCGTTTTATGTACCGCAGCGGCGTGCTGACCTATGAAGTCGAGGGCATCGAACGCCTCGGTCGCCCCGGCCAGCTGGTGATCGCCAACCACCCGTCGCTGATCGATGTGGTGGTGCTGATCGCCTTTATCCGCGACGCCAACTGCGTGGTCAAACAGAGCCTGTGGGACAACCCGAGCATGCGCGGGCCGATCCGCGCCGCCGGCTATATCAGCAACAGCGGCAGCATGGACATGCTCGACGAGGCAGCCACTGCCCTGCACAGCGGCCAGACCCTGGTGATCTTCCCCGAAGGCACGCGCACCACGCCGGGGCACAGCCCGCAGTTTCACCGCGGCGCGGCGGCCATCGCCCTGCGCGGCGCACGCATGGTTACCCCGGTGGCGATCAGCGTCAGCCCCACCACCCTGACCAAGGCCGAGCCCTGGTACAGCATTCCGTCGCGTCGCTTCCACTTGCGTCTGCGCGTGGGCGAGGATATCGACCCGCAACAGTTCAACCTTATGGGCCCGCCGCCGATAGCATCGCGCAAGCTCAACGACGTTCTGCACCAACACTTTATGAAGGAGCTCGCCAAAGATGAGCGATTTACAGCTGGAAATTAAGCACCTGATCATCGACGCCCTCGGCCTCGAGGATATGGCCGCCGAAGACATCGCCGCCGACCTGACCCTGTTCGGCGAGGGCCTGGGCCTGGATTCGGTGGATGCCCTGGAACTCGGCCTGGCCATCCAGAAACGCTTTGGCATCAAGATCGACGCCGAAGCCAAGGACACCCGCAAACACTTTGCCAACGTAGCCAGCCTGGCGGCATTCGTGTCATCGCAACAGACCGCCTGAGGAAGCCGCCGATGCAAACCCGTGAAGATATTTTCGTCACCCTGCGCGACGCCCTGGTCGAGTTGTTCGAACTGGAAGCCGAGCGCGTCACCCTGGACGCCAACCTCTACCAGGACCTGGAGATCGACAGCATCGATGCGGTCGACCTAATCGACCATATCAAGCGCCAGACCGGCAAGAAGCTGGCAGCCGAGGAGTTCAAAGCGGTACGCACCGTCGGCGACGTGGTCGAGGCGGTGCTGCAACTGGTCAATACGCCCGCTGCCGAATAATGAGTCGCCTACTGGGCCTGCTCCTGCTGCTGGCGGGGCTGCTCTACCCCTTTGCCGTTTACTACGGCATGGAGCACCTGTCGCCACGCCTGTTCGCCGCGTTGCTCGGCGGCCTGTGGCTGGCCCGCGCCCTGAGCCAGCGCGGCAAGCCCGGCAACCGCTGGATGGCCGGCGCGGCCCTGGCCTTCTGCCTGCTGCTGGGCCTGGCTGGCGAGCCCGCACTGCTGCGCTGGTACCCGGTGCTGCTTAACGCCCTGCTGCTGACCCTGTTCGGCCTCAGTCTGAGATTCGGCCCGCCGCTGATCGAGCGCCTGGCGCGCCTGACCGAACCGCAGCTGCCGGAGGTGGCGATCCGCTACACGCGCCTGGTCACCGCGGTCTGGGCCGGGTTCTTCCTGGCCAACGGCCTGGTGGTGGTGGCGCTGAATGTCTGGGCCCCGCTGAGCTGGTGGACCCTGTACACCGGGCTGATTTCCTATGGCCTGATGGGCCTGTTGTTTGCCGGTGAATGGCTGGTACGCCAGCGTGTAAGGAGACATGAATGAACTGGCTGCCCCTCGAGCACCTGCTGCTCGAAGCCCACCCCGGTCGCGCAGTAACCGCGGACCTGGATCAGCCCCAGCTGCGCCAGCACGCCCTGCAACTGGCCGCCGAGCTGCAAGGCCGTGGCGTAAAGCGCCTGGCGCTGTACCTCGACGATGCCGCTGAACTGGCCATCGCCCTGCTGGCCGCCTGGCGCGCCGGGATTGCCGTACTGCTGCCGGCCGATGCCCAGCCGCAAACCCGCCAGCGCATGGCCAGCCAGTGCGACCTATGGCTGGACAGCCTCGACGGCCTGCTTACCCAGGACGGTGCGCCCCTGCCGGCCGCGCCACTGGATCTCGACCAGTGCCGACTGACCCTGTGCACCTCGGGCTCCAGCGGCGAAGCCAAGCTGATCGACAAATCGCTGCGCCAGCTGGCCAATGAAGTGACCGCCCTGGAGCAGCTCTGGGGCGAGCAACTGGGCAACGCGACCATTCTTGGCAGCGTCGCCACCCAGCATATCTACGGCCTGTTGTTTCGCGTGCTCTGGCCGCTGTGCGCCGGCCGCGCCTTCCAGCGCCGCGCCCAGCCGTTCCCCGAAGACCTGCAACGCGAGAGCCTGGCCAGCGGCGGCGACTTCGCCTGGGTTGCCAGCCCTGCCCTGTTAAAGAGAATGGGCAATAACCTCAACTGGCAGGCACTGCGCGCGGTACGTCAGGTGTTCTCCTCCGGCGGCGCGCTGCCGGCCGAAACCGCAACAGAACTGCAAAATCTGCTTGGCCAATGGCCCACGGAAATCTACGGCAGCTCGGAAACCGGCGGCATCGCCTGGCGTCAGGGCGGTGAGCTGTGGACACCCTTCGCCGGGGTCGACCTGGGGCAGAACGCCGAAGGTGCCCTGCATCTGACCTCGCCCTATCTGCCGGCCGGCCACCGCGAACAGACCGCCGATGCGGTGGAGTTGCAGGCCGATGGCCGCTTCGCCCTGCGCGGCCGCCTGGACCGAATTATCAAACTGGAAGAAAAACGTATTTCCCTGCCCATGCTCGAACAGGCGCTGAGCAGCCACGAATGGCTCAGCGACGCGCGCCTGGGCGTGGTGCAGCAAGGCCGCGCCTACCTCGGTGCGCTGGTGGCCTTGAGCCCGGCCGGTCTGCATGCGCTGCGCAACCAGGGGCGCAAGACCGTCAGCGAAACCCTGCGTCGCCATCTGGCCGGCCATTGCGAAGCCATCGCCCTGCCCCGGCGCTGGCGACTGCTCGCTCAGCTGCCCTACAACAACCAGGGCAAACTGGCGCAAGCCGCAGTGGAAGCACTGCTGGCCGCGCCCCGCCCAACCCAGGTGGAGCCGCTGTCGGCTGTGGAGCAGGACGGCGAATGGCAGCTGGAGCTGGTGGTGCCGCTGGATCTCGCACACTTTACCGGCCACTTCCCGCAGACCCCAGTGCTGCCGGGCGTGGTCCAGGTCGATTGGGCGCAGCAACTGGCGCGCAGCCTGATCAAGGACCTGCCGCCGCGCTTCAGCGGCATGGAAGTGCTGAAATTCCAGCAACTGGTGCGCCCTGGCGACCAGCTGCAGCTGACCCTGCGCTTCGACGCGGCGCGCGGCAAGCTGTACTTCGCCTTCCGCAACGGCGAGGCCCCCTGCTCGTCCGGGCGGATTTTGCTGGGGCCAGCGCAATGAATGGCTTTTGTAGGTTGGCGTTGAGCGCAGCGATACCCAACAGGCCGGCGATGGGTATCGCGCTGCTCCACCCATCCTACGGTGCGTCACTCCATGCATAAGCCCTGCGCCGTTATTCCTGTCTATAACCACGAGCATGCGTTGCCCGTGGTGGTTGATGCTTTGCGCGCGGCGGGCTTGCCCTGCGTGCTGGTGGACGATGCCTCCAGCCCGGCCTGCGCGGCGGTAATGGATCAGCTTGCAGCGCAGCCCGATACCCATCTGCTGCGCCTGGCGGTCAACCAGGGCAAGGGTGGCGCGGTCATGGCCGGCTTGCGTGAAGCGGCGCGCCTGGGTTTCAGTCATGCGCTGCAGGTAGACGCCGACGGTCAGCATGACCTCAGCGACCTGCCGCGCTTTATCCAAGCCTCACAAGCGGAACCCCAGGCGCTGATCTGCGGTTACCCGCAGTACGACGACAGCGTACCGAAAGGCCGCCTCTACGCGCGTTACCTGACCCACGTGTGGGTGTGGATCAACACCCTGTCGCTGAGCATCCGCGACTCCATGTGCGGCTTTCGCGTCTATCCGCTGCCAGCCACTCTGGCGCTGATCGACGTGGTAAACATCGGCAAGCGCATGGATTTCGACACCGAGATTCTGGTGCGCCTGGCCTGGCGCAATCAGCCGATGCACTGGCTGCCGACCAAGGTGCATTACCCTCTGGACGGCCTCTCGCACTTTCGCCTGTGGCACGACAACGCGCTGATCTCGAAGATGCACGCCAAGCTGTTCTTCGGCATGTTGCTGCGCGCGCCGCAGATTCTCTGGCGCAGGTGCCGCGCATGAGTGGCCAGCAGCACTGGGCCGGGCAGCGCGAGCGCGGCAGTTTTATCCTGATGAAATTTACCGCGCTGCTGGCACGGCTGCTCGGCCGCCGGCTGATCAGCCCGCTGCTGTACCTGATCGTGCTGTATTTCTACCTGTTCGGCACCAAGGCGCGGCGCAGCATTCGCCAGTACCAGCGCAACCTGGCCAACTGGAGCGGCCGTACCGAGTTGCAGCCGACCCGGCACAGCGTGTTCCGCCACTTTATGAGCTTCGCCGACACCCTGCTGGACAAGCTCGATGTGTGGAACGGCAAGCTTGGCCTGGAGCAGGTGACCCTGATCGACCCAAGCAACGCCTGCGCCCAGCTGCACCAGCAAGGCCGTGGGCAGATGCTGGTGGCCGCGCACCTGGGCAATCTGGAAGTCTGCCGTGCCCTCGCCGAACTCGGCGAGCAGGTGACGATGAACGTGCTGGTGCATACCAAACACGCCGAACAGTTCAATCGTCTGCTGGGCGAGGCCGGTGCTACTCATCTGCGCCTGATCCAGGTCAGTGAGCTGGACGCGGCGATCATGCTGCAATTGTCCGAGCGCCTGGAACGCGGCGAATGGCTGGCGATTGCTGGCGACCGCGTGCCGCTCAAGGGCAGCCGCAAGGTCAGCGTGGACTTTCTCGGCAAGCCTGCCGCCTTCCCGCAAGGCCCGTGGTTGCTGGCCGGGCTGCTGCAATGCCCGGTCAATCTGATTCACTGCCTGAAAATCGACAAACGCCATCAGGTGATCATCGAACCCTTCGCCGAGCGCCTGCAGTGGAAGCGCAGCGAACGGGATGAGGTGATCCGCCACTGGACCCAGCGCTACGCCGACCAACTCGCGCAGCGTTGCCTGGATGCGCCCCTGCAATGGTTCAATTTCTACCCGTTCTGGAATGAAGATGACGACAAATCAGCCTGATCCCATCGTGTTTGGCGAGCGCCCCTTGAGCATCGAGCAGGTTGTTGCCCTGGCCAGCCGCAGCGCCCCAGCGCAGCTGCAGAGCGATGCCGCCTACCGCGAAAAAATCGCCAAGGGCGCGCGTTTTCTCGACAGCCTGCTGGACAAGGAAGGCGTGATCTACGGCGTCACCACCGGCTACGGCGACTCCTGCGTGGTGGCCGTGCCGCTGCACCAGGTCGAGGCGCTGCCGCGTCACCTCTACACCTTCCACGGCTGCGGCCTGGGCAAGCTGCTGGATGAGCCTGCCACCCGCGCCGTGCTCGCTGCGCGTCTGCAGTCGCTGTGTCAGGGCGTGTCCGGGGTACGGGTGGAGCTGCTGGAACGCCTGCAGGCCTTTCTCGAATTTGATGTGCTGCCGCTGATCCCGGAAGAAGGCTCGGTGGGTGCCAGTGGCGATCTGACGCCGCTGTCCTACGTTGCCGCCACCCTCAGCGGCGAACGCGAAGTGATGTTTAAAGGCGAGCGCCGTAGCGCCGCCGATGTGCATAAGGAACTCGGCTGGACGCCGCTGACTCTGCGCCCCAAGGAAGCCCTGGCGCTGATGAACGGCACCGCAGTAATGACAGCCCTGGCCTGTCAGGCTTATTCGCGCGCCGACTACCTGCTCAAGCTGGCCACGCGCATCACCGCGCTTAACGTGGTGGCGCTGGAGGGCAACCCGGAGCACTTCGACGAGCGCCTGTTCGCAGCCAAGCCGCATCCTGGGCAGATGCAGGTCGCCGCCTGGCTGCGCCAGGATCTGGCCATCGACGCGCCGACCGCGCCACTGCACCGCCTGCAGGACCGCTATTCGCTGCGCTGCGCGCCGCATGTACTGGGTGTGCTGGCGGACAGCCTGGGTCTGCTGCGTCAATTTATCGAGACCGAACTGAACAGCGCCAACGACAACCCGCTGATCGACGCCGAAGCCGAACGCGTGCTGCACGGCGGGCACTTCTACGGCGGGCATATCGCCTTCGCCATGGACAGCCTGAAAAACCTGGTGGGCAACGTCGCCGACCTGCTCGACCGCCAGCTCGCCCTGCTGGTCGACAGCCGCTACAACCACGGCCTGCCGAGCAACCTGTCCGGCGCGCCAAGCGTCAGTGCGATGATCAACCACGGCTTCAAGGCCGTGCAGATCGGCACCAGCGCCTGGACCGCCGAAGCGCTGAAAAACACCATGCCGGCCAGCGTATTCTCGCGCTCCACCGAATGCCACAACCAGGACAAGGTAAGCATGGGCACCATCGCCGCCCGCGACGCCCTGCGCAGCCTGGAGCTGACCGAGCAAGTCGCCGCCGCCACCCTGCTGGCCGCCAACCAGGGCGTGTGGCTGCGTCAGCGCGATGGCAAGAACGACATCCCCGCCCCCGTCGCCGCCATGCGTGAACAGCTGGCCGTGGACTTCCACCCGGTGATCGAAGACCGCGCCCTGGAAGCCGAACTGCGCCTGTGCCTGGTGCGTATCCGCGATCAGCACTGGAACCTGTATGCCTAAGTCTGCCCTGGTGCGCACGGCGCACCCTACGACCAGCGCCACACACCGCGTTGGGTGCGCCGTGCGCACCAGCCGCCAAGGAGCCGCCCATGCGTAGCAAAGGCGTATTACAAGCCGAGATCGAGTTGCAAGTGCCGTTCTTCGACGTCGATATGATGGAGGTGGTCTGGCACGGCCACTACGTCAAATACTTCGAACAGGCGCGCTGCGCCCTGCTCGACAAGCTCGGCCACAACTACGTGCAGATGCGTGACGCCGGCTACGCCTGGCCGGTGATCGACCTGCAGCTGCGCTATATCCGTGGCGCGCAGTTCGGCCAGAAGCTCGTCGTGCGCGCCGACCTGGTGGAGTGGGAGAACCGCCTGAAGATCAACTACCTGATCACGGATGCCGCCAGCGGCGAGCGCATGACCCGTGGCAGCAGCGTGCAGGTGGCGGTGGAAATCGCTACCCGCGAGATGCAGTTTGCTTCGCCCAGGGTGCTGATCGACGCCGTTGAAAAGGTGTTGGCGTGAACAGTCTTTGGGCCGGTTTAAGCCGCGCGCTCAACCCCGTAGGTTGGGTTGAGCTTTGCGATACCCAACGCGGTGTTTTGGGAACTGTGTTTGCTAACCGGTTTCGTCCTGTCGGACGAGTTACTTTCTCTTTGCGCGCGCAAAGAGAAAGTAACCAAAGAGAAAGCGCGCCCCACATCCGGGTCTCGCTACGCTCGACTTCCCTCGCTCCATCCCTGCTCCAGGGGCTCGCTGCGAAGGGCCATCCCTGGCCCATCGCAGCTCTCGCGGCATCCATGCCGCTCAACCCCTTACACAAGGATTCCACTCGGCCTCCTGAGGGGACCCCAGGTCCTGGCCCCACTGGCTTCGTTCAAACGTTAGTTGCGCGCGGGCACAACTTCGTAGCCCGGATGAAATCCGGGAAACGTTCTCCGACCTTACACCGCTCCCGGATTGCATCCGGGCTACAGCTGGCGTTTTTTCTGTTTCTGGCATCCGATGCTTATGCCTTCGACCTGAACCAACTTAGCGCCCAGCTGGCCAAGCCTGCCGTGGTCCGTGGCCCACTGATTCAGGAAAAACACCTGCGCGCCCTGCCGCAGCCGCTGACCAGTCGCGGCCAGTTCGTCCTTAGCCGCGATCTCGGCCTGCTCTGGCAGCTGCAAAGCCCGCTCAAGCAGGATTACCGCATCGACGGCCAGGGCATCGCCAAACGCACGCCCAGCGGCTGGCAACAGCAACCGGGGCAGGATGTCGCCGCCCAGCAAAGCCGACTGTTTCTCGCCGTACTCAAGGGAGACCACAGCGGCCTGGCGCGGGATTTCGAGCTGCAACTGAGCGGCACGGCCGAAGCCTGGCAACTGCGCCTCACACCCCGTTCGCAGCTGCTCAAGCAGATTTTCAGCCGTATCCAGATTGACGGCGGCGCGCTGGTACAGCGCATCGAGCTGCATGAAACCCAGGGCGATCACAGCGTGCTGCGCTTGCCGGAAAGCCAGGCCGGCGCGGCCTTGACCGAGCAGGAGCAACGCGACTTTGCCCAGTGAACGCTGGCTGCCGCGCGGCTTTCTGCTGCTGCTCGCGGCGCTACTGGCGCTCGCCGCCTGGCAGTGGCGGGGCGGCCCGCCGGTAGCGGCGGATATGCTCGCCCTGTTGCCGGCCGGCAGCGGCGATGAACTGGTGCAGCAGGCCGAACAGCGTATGCAGGAGCCGCTTAATCGCGACCTGCTGCTATTGATCGGCCATCCGCAGCGTGAACAGGCGATTGCCCTGGTGCAGCAGGTGGGTGAGCAGTGGCGCGGCAGCGGGCGCTTCGCCCAGGTGCAGTGGAGCGTCGACAGCGACCTCGCGGCGCTGCGCGATTACCTGCGCAGCAATCGCCTGGCCTTGCTGCCGACCGCGGATCGCCAGCTGCTGCTGGAACAACCGCAACAACTGATCGAACAACGCGCCGCCCAGCTGTTCGACACCTTCGCCGGTTTCAGCCTGCTGCCCATCGAGCAGGATTGGCTGGGCCTGGGCGTACGCGCACAGCAGGCGCTGAATCCCGGCAGCCGCATCCAGGCTGACCTGAGCAGCGGCGCGTTGCTGCTGGAAGAACCGGGCATGACCTGGGCCCTGCTGCGCGCCAGCGCCCAGGGCAGCGCCTTCGATATGCAGGAGCCGCCGCTGATTGCCGCCCAGGTCGCCGCTACCCGCGCGCAGATCGAAACAGCCGGCGGCCAACTGCTGGCGGCGGGCGGTGTGTTGTATGCCGCCGCCGGGCAAGCCAAGGCCACCCGCGAGATCAGCCTGATTGGCGGCGGTGCCACCCTCGGCACCCTGTTGCTGTTGCTGCTGGCCTTCCGCCGTGTGCGGGTGCTGGTCAGCCTGTTGCCTATCGGCATGGCCCTGCTGGCTGGCTGCACCGCCTGCGTGCTGGTGTTCGGCCAAATCAATGCCCTGACCCTGGTGCTGGGTGCCAGCCTGGTCGGGGTCGCCGCCGACTACCCACAACACTATTTGAGTAAAAGCTGGAGCAACGCCACGGGCGCGGACGGCTGGACCAGCTGGGGCGCACTGCATGCCACCCTGCCGGGCCTGAGCCTGAGCCTGGGCACCAACCTGATCGGCTACCTGGCACTGGCCTTTACCCCGTTTCCGGCGCTAACCCAGGTCGCGCTGTTTTCCGCCGCTGGGCTGATCGCCGCTTATCTGTGCTCGGTATGCCTGCTGCCGGCCTGGCTGCGTGGCCTACAGCTAAGCCCATCGCCGCAACTGCTGAGCTTTAGCCAACGCCTGCTGGCCGGCCGTGCACGCCTGCTGGCCAAGATCGGTAGCGCGCCGCTACTCGGGCTTTTGCTGCTGTTCTGCGCCGGCGGGCTGTGGCAGCTGCATACGCAGAATGACCTGCGCCAGTGGCTCGGCCAGGAGCCGCAACTGTTGGCCGAGGCCCAGCGCATCGCCGAGCTGACCGGCCAACAGCCCACCAGCCAGTTCTTTCTGGTCCGCGCCGCTAACCCGCAGCAGTTGCTGGAACGCCAAGCCACGTTGAGCCAACGCCTGGATCAGGCGGTGCAAAACGGTCAGTTGCGTGACTACCGCGCCCTCAGCCAACTGGTCGCACCCGATAGCCAGCTGCAGGAACTGCGCGCTGCACTGGGTGAACTGCCGCAGCACTGGCAGCCGCTGCTCGACCTGGGCATTCCGCCGGCCGCGCTGAACGGCGAACTGCTCGCGCTCCAGCAAAATAACCAGGCGAGCCTGGAACAAGCCCTGGCCAGCCCCCTGGGCGAGGCCTGGCGACCGCTATGGCTGGGCGCTTATAGCAAGAACGGGGCAGATGGCGTCGCCGGGCTGGTCAGCCTGCAGGGGCTCAGTAACAGCGCCGAACTCAAACCGCTGATCGAGGGCCTGCCGGGCGTGCAGCTGGTTGATCGGATCAGCGAACTCAATGCGCTGTTTAGTGCCACCCAACTGAGCGCTGCCGAACTGAAACTGCTCTCCTCAATCGCCATCCTGTTGCTGCTGTGCCTGCCCTTCGGCCTCGGCGGTGCGCTGCGGGTGGTCTGCCTGCCGCTGCTGGCGGCGCTGGCGGCGCTGGCCTGCCTCGGTTGGCTGGGCCAGCCGCTGACTCTGTTCAGCCTGTTTGGCCTGCTGTTGATCACCGCCATCGGCGTCGATTACGCCATTCTGATGCGCGAAAACATCGGCGGGCCGGCCGTCAGCCTGCTCGGCACCCTGCTCTCGGCGCTGACCAGCTGGCTGTCGTTCGGCCTGCTGCTGATCAGCGACACCCCGGCGATTGCCAACTTCGGCCTGGCCATCAGCCTTGGCCTGTTGTTCTGCTTCCTTCTCGCGCCCTGGGCGGGCACCCGACAGGCCGCAGCTAACCAGGCGCAAACGCGATGAGCATCGCCCTGGCCTGGCTGGCGTTGCTCGCGTTATTTGCCCTGGCGACCTGGCTGGGCAAACGCCTGCGCCTGATCCCGATTGTCAGCCAGTTGCTGTTGGCCACCCTGGGCCTGCCGCTGCTGATGCACTGGACCACGCCGCTGGGCTTGGGTGCCGGCGAGCTGCTCGCCCCGGTCTGGCTGGAGCCTCTGTATGGCCTGGCCTTCTGCCTGCTGCTGGGGCATATCCTCAGCGACGTGGTCGACCTGCAGCTGGAGCCGGGCAGCCTGCAGATCGCCCTGCCGAGCTTCTTTGTGCCGTTCCTCTGCGGTCTGGCCTGCGCGGTCTGGCTGCTGCCGGAGCAGAGCGACCTAGCCGCTATTGCCGTGGGCCTGCTGTTCGCCCTGACCGCCATTCCGGTGCTGTATCTCTACCTGCGCCACCTCGGCTACCCGCAGGCCAAGATCCGCCAGTTGCTGCAGGCGGCGATCATCATGGATCTGCTGTGCTGGCTGATCTTCGGCCTGGCTCAGGGCAGCAGCGAGCCAGCCACCCTGCTCTGGCCCCTGCTGGCCGCCGGCCTGCCGCTGCTGTTGAAGCTGCTGCCGCTGCGCTCGGCGCGGCTCAATGGCAGCTGCTTTCTCGCCCTGCTGCTGTTGATGCAGCAGCTTCATTTGAACGCCCTGGTGTTCGGCATCGCCTACCTGCTGCTGCTCACCGCCCTGCGTCTACCTTTGCGCCTGCCAGTACCCGCCGGCATGCTGCGCTGGCTGCAAACCTGGCTGGCGGTGCCGCTGATTCTGGCCTTTGGCCTGCTGCAGATCGACTGGCACGACGCCTGGCTGGGGTATTCTGCCTGGCAGTTTGGCGCGCTGTTGTTGCTGCCGATCATCAGCAAGCTGGCCGGCAACTGGCTGGGCCTGAGCTGGGCCGCCGGGCAGCTGCGCGCCTATGCGGGACAGTGGCGCGAAAGCCTGCTGTTGAATACCCGCGGCCTGACTGAAATCATCTTTCTCAATCTGCTGCTGCAACAGCAGATAATCAGCCCGGCACTGTATTTCGCCCTGATGCTGATGGGCCTGATCTCGACCCTGCTGCCGGCCCTGGCCGGTGCTTACCCACACGCCGCCAAGCATGAGGCAAGAAGCCGCTATGAAGTCTCTTGAAGTCGAACAACGCCAGGTTGTAGTGATAGGTGCCGGCCCGTCCGGGGCGATTGCCGCGGCGCTGCTCAAGCGCAGCGGTCATGACGTGCTGGTGCTGGAGCGCCAGCGCTTCCCGCGCTTCTCGATTGGCGAGAGCCTGCTGTCGCACTGCCTGGACTTCGTCGAAGAAGCCGGGATGCTCGACGCGGTGCGCGCGGCCGGCTTCCAGACCAAGCATGGCGCGGCCTTTGGCTGGGGCGAGCGTTACACCGAATTCGATTTCCGCGATACCTTCACCAAGGGTCAGGGCTCGACCTATCAGGTGCTGCGCGCCGACTTCGACAAGCTGCTGGCCGACCAGGCCGAATTGCAGGGCGTGGAAATCCGCTATGAAGAGGAAATCTTCGCCGTCGATTTCAGCGGCGACTGCCCGCGCCTCTGCGTGCGCCGCCTGGCCGATGGCCACGAGTACCAGGTGGAATGCGCCTTCGTCCTCGACGGCAGCGGCTATGGCCGGGTGCTGCCGCGCCTGCTCGACCTCGACACGCCGTCGAGCTTCCCGGTGCGCCAGGCGGTGTTTACCCACGTCGAAGACCGCAGCGAAGGCAGCGGTTTCGACCGCGAGAAGATCCTGATCACCACCCACCCGACCCTGAGGGATGTGTGGTTCTGGACCATCCCCTTCAGCAACGGCCGCTGCTCGGTGGGCGTGGTGGCCGAGGCTGGCCGCTTTACGGGTCGCCCGGAAGATCTCGACGCCTGCCTCAAGCAATTTATTGAGGAGACCCCCAGCCTGCACAAGGTGCTGAAGAATGCCGTGTGGGACACCCCGGCGCGGCGCATCGGTGGTTATTCGGCCAACGTCAAGACCCTGCACGGCCCGGGCTTTGCCCTGCTCGGCAACGCGGCGGAGTTCCTCGACCCGGTGTTCAGCTCCGGGGTGACCATCGCCATGCGTTCGGCGAGCATGGCCGCAGGCACCCTGCACCGCCAGCTCAGCGGCGAGACGGTGGACTGGGAGCAGGATTTTGCCATCCCGCTCAAGCGCGGCGTCGACACCTTCCGCGTGTATGTCGAAGGCTGGTACGACGGCAGCTTCCAGGACGTGATCTATTTCGAGAAGGCCCAGCCGGAAATCCGCAGGATGATCAGCTCGATCCTCGCCGGCTACGCCTGGGACCAGAACAACCCCTATGTCGCCGAACCGCGCCGCCGCCTGCGGGTACTCGCCGAACTCTGCGCCACTAGTTAATAAGGATATTTATGAGCAACCCGGCCGCCACTTACGTCGAGGAAACCCGCTTCGGTTTCTGGTTTCTGCAGAGCCATGTCTGGCAGCACCATGTGCTGCGCGTGGCGATCAATGACCTGCGCGGCCTGTTCGCCGGGCCGCTGCCGCCGGCACCGGTGTTGCTGGATGTCGGCTGCGGTCAGGGCAAGTCTTTCGGCCTGCTCGCCGAGGCCTTCCAGCCGACACGGATGATCGGCCTCGACGCCGACCCGCACAGCCTCGACTGCTCACGCGCCGAGGCCGAGCGTTTGAGCCTCGACGTGCAGCTGATCGCCAGTGACTGCGCCGCGATCGAGCTGGCCGATGCCAGTGTCGACCTGTTGTTCTGCCACCAGACCTTCCACC